>JAYVYD010000454.1:0-4200 GCA_043784605.1 Myxococcales bacterium
CTCCACCTCTTGGGCTGGGACCACCGCACGGCGAAGGAAGATCGGGCCATGCGCGCGGAGACCGACCGTCTGTGCGTCGCCGCGACACCTCGCAGCCGAGGTGCCAATGGAGGAATCCGAACCAAGAAGAATCGAAGGACATCCCTCGTTCAAAGCATGAGACCAAAGAAGTAGACGCGCGGAAGATGGATGTTTTTCGTCGGACGGACGACTCGCAGGCCTTGATTTCAGGCGTCCCCCGCGACGCAACTGTCAAATTCCCGCGAATTTTCCCTTGCACCCCATGGAACGCCGGTGATACGCATGGATTTGCAAGGGTTCCAGACGGGAAGCAGTTGCTTCCCGGCCCCGAGCGTTCTGGGAACGCTCGGCGTTTAGGGCGGTTGACTGGCGCGGGATTCTTGTTTGATTCGGACAGGAGGAACACATGTCTGCAAAGAAGCGTTTGACGAAAGCCCAAGTGGTCGCGGAGATCGCGGAGCACGCGGAGCTCGATAAGAAGAGTGTCAATAAGGTGTTTGATTCGCTGACGGAGCTCATCAAGAAGCAGCTCGGCAGCCGCGGTCCCGAGGAGTTCGTTATCCCCGGTCTCCTCAAGCTCAAGGTCCGCAAGACCAAGCCCGTGCCGGCTGGCCCGCGCTACAATCCGTTCACGAAGCAGATGGAGAACCGCCCCGCCAAGCCCGCGCAGAAGAAGATCCGCGCGACGGCCCTCAAGGCGCTCAAAGACCTCATCCAGTAACGCGAAACTTCGCGTTCATGCGGGCGCTGCGCGATCACTCGCGCGGCGCCCTCGTGTTTTGTGGCGGTAAACGAGCCAGAACGACACGATTGTAAGCATGCTGACGATCGGCCAATCCCCGACCGCCGAGAAGACTGTCCGGCCCTCCAAGAGGGCGGGCTCCGTGATCAGCGTCCCCGGAAGGTCCCCAGGCCATCGCGCGCGTACGCGTCCGGCGGCGTCCACCCAGGAGGTCGGTCCGCGGTTCACTGCGCGCACGAGATCCCGGCGTGACTCGATCGCGCGGAGCACGCTCAAACGCAAATGGAGCTCACTCTCCCCGCTCTCGTAGAACCAGGCGTCGTTCGTGATGTTCACGAGCAGGTTGGGATTCACGCTCATCGCCTCGCGCCCGGCCTCGGGCAGCGTGTCCTCGAAGCAGTTGAGCACCGCCAGGCGGATGGGACCGCTCTCGATAGCGACTTGGTGATCGCCGGGGACGAGACCGAGGCCGCGCGCGAACGTCGTGCGGATCCATGGGAACACGTCCGCGAGCGGCACTCCCTCGCCGAACGCGAGCAAGTGCATCTTGTGGTACGGCACCGACAGGCGTCCGTCGGTCACCAGAACCGCACTGTTGTACGAGCCGTCTACGCGTGCGTCACGCATCAACAACCCCGTGAGGACGGGGCCGTGCACGCCGGGCTGAAGTACCCCAAACTCGCCGACGAGATCGTACCTCGAGGTCGCGGCGATCGTGTATGGGAAGGCTGATTCAGGCCAGATCGTGAGTCCTGCGCCGCGCGACTCGCTCGACCGCGTGAAGGTAGCGAGCCTGTCCAGGAGGACCGCGGCGCGCCCTTCGTCCCAGCGCTCGCGAGCCTCGGTGCCCGGTTGCACCAGCCCCACCTTGACGTGCTGTGCGCTCGCGCGCCGAGCGTCGATGTCGCGCATGCGCAGCGTGCCGAACACCCAACAAGCGCCGGGAACCGCGAGCGTGAGCGCGAGGACGACGCCCGCGCGTCGCCTGCTCTCGGGCGAGAGGGCGAGCGCAATCGCTTCGGCCGCCAAGCCGCTCGTCAGCGCCATCACGAGCGTCACGCCGCGCTCGCCGACGAGTTCCGCGAGCTGCACCAGCTCGGGCCACGGCGTTGCGCCACCCGCCGCCGTCCACGGGAACACGACAGGGACGAAGCTGCCAAGGAACACGGCGGCGCCGAACGCGAGCCATCGTGGGACTCCGCGGCGCGACAGATGACTCGTCAATAGTCCGACGACGGCCCACCGCGCGCTCTGCTCGATCGAGAGCAACACGAGCGCGACCACACCAACCGCCCACGGCAGTGGCGTAAAGCGCGCGATGACGTCGGGCACGAAGCGCAGCGCGACGACGTTTGCCGCCGTGCCGAACGCCGCGCCGCGCAGCCCGCCTTCCCAGAATCGCTGTCGAGTCGTCGCGGGTGGCGCGCCATCGACGCGCAGCGAGAACGCGAGGATCGCCATACCGATCCACAAGCACGCATACAGATCCGTGGTCGGAGCGGCGAGCGCGAAGATCGCTCCGGCCGAGAGACAAGCCGTGATCTTCGCGCGTGGAGTCACACCAAGACTTTAGCGCGCTCTCAGAAGTAGAACGTCATTCCGCCCGTGAACACCGCGCCGCCCGAGGTGTTCGTGGTGCGGCCGTGGCCGTCGTTGAACTCGGGGTTCTGCTTCGCAGCGTCGTCCGTGCGGCTGCGGATCACGCCGCGAATGTCGAGGTTGAGCGCGAGGACACGTGAGACACGGAACTCCATGCCGATGCCGAACTGCCCGCCGAAGTAGTTGTACGTGGACGTCAGCTCGTTGTTGCTGAAGCCCGCACCCCCCATGGGAGTCGTCGAGTCGTCCGTGACCCGCGCGACCGAGTAGTTGATGCCGCCGAGGAAGTAGACCTGCGCACGCGACCGGGGGTTCACGAAGAGCATCCCCGTGAGCGAGAACGCGGTCTCCGCGCGGCGCATCGAGTTGTAATCGCGCCCGACGATCCAGTCCGCGCCGGCTTCGACGCCGAAGTAGGGGTTCAGTTTGTAGCGAAGGCCGGCGCCAACGCCGCCCATGCCGCCATCCCCGTGTTTGTTCGCGCCGAAAACCGCGCCGTCGAAGCGGAGGTTCAAACCCCACTCGCTCTGGCGATACGGCGGCCCTGCTTGATACGGGCGATAATAGTAGCCTCGATACTCGGGCTGCCGCACGACCACGACGGGCGGCGGGGCAGGTTGGTAAACGACCACCGGCGGCGCAGTCGGCGGCGCGTTTTGGTAGATGACCGTGGGCGGCTGCGTAGGCGCCACAGGCTGCTGGGGCAACGGTTGAAGCGCTTGAGGCGCCACCGGCTGACCCGCAGGCGCTGCAGGCTGGACCTGCGTGTCTGCGCAGAACCAGCTGCCTGGAGGACATCCAGGCTGAGCCGGCTGGGCAGACGCAGCGCCAGCGCCGAGCGCGACGAGCGTGAAGACAGAGAGGGAGAGGAGGGACTTGTTGGGCCGCGTGGTCGTCATGGCGTCGTGCCTCCTTGAAAGCACGTCAAGTCTACGTTGTAGCAACGCAGGTGCCAGCGCAGGTTCTAGCAAAAAAGTGGGGTCCGTCGAGGCGACTGTGAACTTCGGTCAACGCGGCGAGCACAACGGGTGGCTTCGTCGTTTCACCGGGTCCGCTTCACGACTATATCGGAGTTCATGCCGATCGTCCGCTTGAAGCCAGGTCATGTTCAGCCCGTTTGGGCGGGGCACCCCTGGATTTATGCTCAGGCTATCGAGCGCATCGAAGGTGGCGCCACGGCGGGTGACGAGGTGCATGTCGTCGATCCGCGCGGAAACTTCCTCGGGCGTGGCTTCTACTCGCCGGGGTCTGCGATCCCGGTGCGCGTGCTGGTGCGCGACGAGACGACGCGCATCGACGGCTACTTCTTTCACGCGCGAATGTCGCGAGCGATGGCGTGGCGCCGTGAGCTCAAGCTCCCCGGACCCGAGACCACGGGCTATCGCCTGGTGCACGCGGACGGCGACGGAATGCCGGGCTTGATCGTCGACGTGTTCGACGACGTCGCGACGCTGCAGCTGCTCACGTTCGGCATGAAGGCGAGAGAGGCCCTCATCCTCCAAGCGATCCTCGACGTCAGCCGGTGCAAGACGATCGTCGATCGCACGCCCGTGAAAATGGCGAAGACCGAGGGCTTCGACGCGGCGAGCGGAGTCGTCATCGGACAGGAGACAAAAGAGCTCAACTTCAAGGAGCGCGGGCTGCGCTATCAAATCCCGCTCGAAATAGGCCAAAAAACGGGGTTCTACTTCGATCAGCGGCCGCTGCGCACGCGCGTGGAGCACCTCTCGGCGGACAAGCGCGTGCTCGATGCGTACAGCTACATCGGTCCGTTCGCGATGGCCGCGGCGCGTGGCGGAGCGCGAGAGGTCGTCGCGGTGGACGAGAGCGCGCTCGCG
>JAYVYD010000455.1:0-30732 GCA_043784605.1 Myxococcales bacterium
CACGGTTGGGGAGTCGCCCCGCTTCGCATCGTGGGAAACCGGTTACCTTCAGGACGTCCTGCCAGCCGCCCGCCATTTCGTGATCGCGACGGAAGCTGACGTCATCGAGGTGCTTTCCGGCGAGACGCCCATTTGGGAGACCGCGGAGCCCGCTCCGATCGGCGCGCCGCCTCCCGGCAAGTCTAGCCATCTGTATCTCGGTGAGGACGACGTGGAGATTGAGGCTCTCCTTGCGCGCACACGTCAGAACAAAACTGGCGCGAACGGCTGACCCTATTCCGCGCTCACGCGGGAGAGCCGTAAATGTATCGCCGCGCGAAGGCGGCCTCTCACGTCAGCCTCCGCAGTATAGCGTGAACGCTGCGATCGGAACTGCAATGAACAACAGTGCCCATGTCGCGCGCATGAGTGTGACGCGAGTGCGCGGCCATGTGGACTCGGAGGCGTGGCGATCCAGTGCGCGGAGTAGGAACACGAACGCCGGGATCGCGAGCGCGAGGGAGAAGCGCGCTCCCGCGCCGATCGGCGCATAAAAGCCCTGAAGTGTGGCGTGCGCTACGAAGTACACGACGAACCACACGCCCGAAGTCGGCTCGCGCCATGGCATTCGTCCGAGCACCTTCTGGCGCCCGAGCATTGCGACGACGACCACCATGGCCACGACGACTGGACCGAACGGAGACACTATGAGGTTACCGAGCACGAGCGCCGCGCCCGCGATTGTCCGCCATGCGATCTGTCCGATTGAGTGTGACGCGAGGTAGCTCGTCATAGTCGGGACTGCCGTCTGGTCTGCGAGCTTGGACCAGCCCTCTACCGGGCCGAGCCTTCGCATGTGATCGATGAAGTCCTCCCACGAGTCGCACCACATCACGTACGCGGGCGCGAGATTGTAGAGCCAACGCCCTTGAAGCTCGTGCGTCTTTCTCGCGTATGGAGCGATGACGAGCCCAAACCCGAGCACCGCGCTCGCGGTGATCAGCACGCGCGACACGAACTGGACGAGCAGACGCTTGCGGGCGCAATCGATGGCGCTTCGGGCTAGAAATAGCGGCAGAGTGACGAGCGCGGCGACGAGAATGGAGGCCTTCGCGAGCCACGCCGCGCCGAGGAGTGCGCCTGCCAGCAACGCTCTCGGGAACGTTGGTGCTCGCCACAGTCCGTCGATCGCGAGCAGCGCCCAGAACGACAATAGATAGTAGAGCGGTTCGGTCTGCACATACGCGGCGCGGAACATGAAGACGAAGAACACGATCGCGATCGTGGCGAGCTGCGCGCTCTCTGCTCGGAGCACGCGCCGCAGCGTGAGCGCCATGGCAACGGCGCAGAGGAGCGCCACGCCAATGGCCACCAGCTTCGCGCGCCAGAACCACGCTTCGTCGTCGAGACCCTGTTCGTAGAAGAGGCTCAACACCGTGGGGAAGGCGGGCATCTCGATGCGGTTGGTAGGTGCCTCCTCGTGGGTCTCGGCGAGCATGCGGGCCTGCGCGAGGTACGCGAGCTGGTCGTGGGTCGTACTGTCTACGTTCACCCAGCGCGCCTGGGCTAGCGCGCCGGCGACGAACGCAAGTACGAGGAGGACGACGGTGAGGCCACGCTTCACGCGCGAAGGCATACCAGTTGTGGGCTCCGATCCGGTAGCTTGGTCGGCGCATGTCGGACCCCGTGGTCAAGATCGCCCGCGCCTGCTGCGCGCTCTTCATGGGCGCGATGGTGGTGGTCGTGGTCTACGTCATCGCCGCGCGATTCTCATTTCCGGGCCAGCTCGAGTGGATGACGAGCGCGGTACTCGATCATGTCGAGCGCGTCGCACAACACAAGCCGATCTACGCGGCCCCCTCGAGCGAGTGGATCCCGTTCATCTACACGCCCGGCTATTACTGGCTCGTAGCGGCGCTCTCGCCCACCGTCGCGTGCGCGCGCGCCGTGTCGATCGCGAGCTCGTTGCTCACGGCGGGCAGCGCGCATTTGTTGGCCAAGCAGGCGGGCGCATCGCGCTTCTTCGCCGCGCTCGCGCCTGCGCTGTTCATCGGCTGCTTCGGCTACGTATGTGCGTGGTTCGACACCGAGCGCAGCGATCCCCTCATGGTCGCGATGCTGTCCGTCAGCGCCGTTGTGCTCGCGCGCTCGAAAGGTGTGATCGGCGCGGCGGTGGCGGGCGCGCTCGCGGGTGCCGCGTTTTTCGTGAAGCAACCTGCCACGACGTTCATCGTGATTGTCCCGCTCGTCTTGGCGCTCGGCGGACGAACCAAGCGCGCGCTCGCGTTCGCTGCAGGAGCCGCCGTGGTGCTCGTGCCGCTGTTCGCGTGGCTGCAGATCTCCACGCAGGGATGGTTTGCCTATTATTGCGTGAAGCTGCCAGGCGCGCACGGCATGGCCGCGAAGTACATCACACTATTTTTCATAGTGGACCTCTCGAAGGCCCCGCTGCTGACGTTGGCGACGTTGGGCGCGTTCGGGTCGCTCGTGTCCGTCGCGCGTGCGCGCTTGCGCCGTGTGACGCTGGAAATCGATGAGCCGTGGCTCGTGCTCGTCGCGTTCGTTGCCGCGGGATTCGTGGCGTCTGCGACCAGTCGCATGCACGTCGGCGGCTGGCCCAACGTGCTCGTGTTCTGGACCGCGTTCGCCGTGCCTGCGGCGTGCGTGCTCGCGTCGAAGCTCGAGGCGAACGCGTCACGCGCAGGGATCCTCGTCGTGCTCGGGGCGTTCGCGTTGCAGGTGGGAGCGTTTGCTCCAGACCCGAACGAGGCGGTGCCCGATGATGACGCGCGTCGCTTCTCGGCTCAGGTGGTGGAGCGCGTCCACGAGATGGAGGGCGACCACGGCGACGTACTCATGCTCGGCCGCGGCCACGTCACACGAACGCGCCACCCACACCTCAACGCGCTCGTGGACGTACTTCGCGCAGGCGAACCGCTCCCCCCGGATCTCGGGCAGGCCATTTTGAACCGCAAATTCGAGGCGATCGTGCTCAATGACATGCATGATTTACGCATGGAACTGTTGCTCGGACGAGAGAGTGATCTATTCATCATCGTCACACGCAACTACTTCGTCGCCGAGCGCTTCGACGACAAGACACCCATGCCCGTAGTGGGATTCCCGACGACGCCTCGATGGGTACTGCGTCCACGCACTCGGCCTCTGATGATGGAACACGATGAGCTCCTCGCAAGACAGCTCGTAGAGATGGGCCTCGCCGACGCGAACATGCGAGCCGCACAAGGCGACGCGAAGAAGCACTCGGACGGCCTGGACATCGAGATCCGCTCGGCTCGGTAGTGCCCTCCCTGACCCATGACGTACTACTGGCCCGAGCAAAAGCCGGGGCTAGTGGATTGCCATCGCCCGCCCAAACATGCCTGCGCGCTGCCGTAGGCAGAGGGGGCGAAGCAAAAAGCCAGAGTAACAAGATGCGCTCGGAGCATCGTCCTGGACGCACGTGGAGCCAAGAGGAGGCCGGGGGTGGGGGCAGCCCATGTCTACTGTAGACTCACGTAGCACTACTGCTGGCCTTTGGCCGAGCACGCACAGATTCGATCGTTTCGTGAGTTCGGCCTAAGGCAACTTGGACATCGCTGGAGCCGCGTGAGCATGATGCGCGCGATTGCCGATCGGACTGATGCGAAAGAATCTGCGAAGTGGCGCTCACGCCGCACGCTCGAGCGAATCAGTTCGGGACGTCGCGCCCGAGGGGGACGAGAAAGTGCATTTAGGGGATCGACACGATCGCGCCGAAATGATCTACGTTTGATGTGGACGCCGAGGACCTTGTTCGTCAGAAGTAGCACCTGCTGAAGGCGACCGCGGACGAGCGAGCGCGTCGACTTTGGGCGGGCACCGAGGCGGGCGCGATTGGCTACGGCGGTGTGGCAGCGGTGGCGCGCGCTACGGGTATGGCGATCAGCACGGTGCGGAAAGGACGCGACGAGGCCAGGAACTCGCCGCGAAGACGTCGTCAATGTTCGGCGCAGCACGGGAAAGCGACCCTTCGAGATTGAGCGTCCAGAGGTGTGGCTTGCGCTGCAGAAGCTGGTCGATCCAATCACGCGAGGTGATCCGGAGTCCTCTTTGCGGTGGACGTGCAAGAGCACATAGGCGCTTGCCGCTGAGTTGCTCGTGCAAGGGATTCGGGTCAGCAACAAGACAGTAGGAAAGCCGCTACGCGATCACAGCTACAGCTTGCAGGCGCCGAATGAATCCGTCGAAGGTGCGCAGCATCCTGACCGCAATGCGCAGTTCGAGCACATCAGCGCCAAGGCGAACGACTCCATTGAGCGCGGCGTTCCGGTGATCTCCGTGGACACGAAGAAGAAGGAATTGATCGGCAATGTCAAGAATGGGGGACGCGAGTGGCAACCGCAAGGCGAGCCCGAGTTGGTGGACGTCCACGACTTCCCCAGCGACGCCGCCGACAAAGCCATTCCCTATGGCACATACGATGTCGGCGCCCATGCCGGCTTCGTGAGAGTGGGCGTCGATCATGACACGCCCCTGTTCGCGGTCACTTCGATCGGGGCGTGGTGGAGACAGTTAGGGTCGAAGCGCTATCTCGGCGCGCGTTAGCTTTTTATTACGGCAGATGCAGGAGCCACGTCGGGTGGTTACAGGACGGTGTTTTGCTGTTGCCGACCGACGTGCCCGGCGGGTTTGCCGCCGAGTTGATCGGCATGGAAATGAGCGGGGACATCACGTGCGCGCTCGAGCAGACGGGTGGCATTGAGTGTTGGGGATACAACCGAGACGGGGCGTTGGGCGACGGCACGACACTTCCGAGGTGGACGCCAGGACCGGTGAAGGGACTTCCTGCTCCCGCCGTAGCCCTTGCTGCAGGCGCCTACTTCCAGTGCGCGCTTCTTCAATCCAAGCAAGTGATGTGTTGGGGGCGGAATGACCAGGGACAGCTCGGTGACGGGACCAACACTTCACGCAGTACACCCAAGGCAGTCGTTGGGTTGCCGACCGACATCGCGGCGATCTCCTGCGGGTGGCATTGCTGCGTCATAAGGACGTCGGGCGAGGTCATGTGTTGGGGTGAGAATACTCACGGACAGCTGGGTGATGGTACCCATCGATCGAGCTCCGTCCCCGTAAGGGTGTTGGGGCTTCCCTGAAACTATCTATGACGCCTTGTCGACGCTCGAATAATTAATACCCGCGAGTGGTCACGCGACCCATCGCCGCCAGCAGCGGCCACGTGAGCGCGCTCACGATCGCGACGGGAACGAGTGCGAGCAGCATCGACGGCCCCCACGCGATCCACGAGCCAGCTTCGATCGCACCATTCTCTAGGCCGATAGCGCGCGCCGCGATCAAGAAGCCACCCGCGAACAGGGCGCTCAGCAAGGCACCAAAGATTGCCCACGTCTTCAGGTTCACGAGGCCCACAAAGCTGGTGATGGACAAGAAAGCCGAACACACGCCGAACACCAATCCGGCATTGCTAGGGATCCACGGCCAGGCCGCGAGATAGAGGTCAGCGCCATAGAACAACCAGGCGAGTGCGACACCAAGACCGACCAACCGGCCTTTTCCGTAAGGGAGGCTCGCCCATGCGAGCTTCTGCTCGTGCGGCGCGAAGCTCTTGACCACTGAAGGGTTCGACAACAACGCAGCGGGGACGATGACCATTGCTGCTGCCGCACTCCATGCGGACGCGAGACCGAAGGATTGAAAGTCGTGGAGGTACGCGGCGAGGTAGCGCGCTTGGGGAGCGAGCCAACCGAAGCACAGAAGGAAGCCGACGAGGCGAGCGCGCGGGTCCCCGCGAAACATCGCTCGCGCACACCACACGAGCGCCCCCATCGTGGCGGCGAAGACCACGAAGCGCGAGAACGGGACCACCGAGTAGTGGTCGGGTCTGCCCGTGATCGGCAACGCGACGTCGGTCGTCCAGACCTCCGGCCCGTTGGACCAATAGCGAAAGAACCCGTCCCAATAAAATACGCAGCTCGCGACGACGTAGAGCAACGCGTAGAGCGCGAACGCAGCGGCGATGGATGGACGGCGCATGGACATGGAACGTTCGAGCGCGACCAAAGTTGCCTGCCGCGACTCCTAGCCCAACGGATTGTAAGCATGCTTACAATCTGGCCGGATCCGGCGTGCAAACCTGGGAAGGCCCGCCCGCGAGAGCGCTGGTAACCGCCGGTAACCGCCCTCCGCCCGGCAATGGTAACGCAAGCGCGCCCATGAACTCGGTGGCATGAAATCAATCGTGAAAAACGGGTGGCGCGGCGATTGCGATATGCCCAATCATGTTGAGAAAAGCCTACTCCATCCTTGCCGTCGTTACCGCCTCCGCTTCCGTCGCTTGCAGCGGCGCGATCGACCCTTCAGTTCACCAAGAGACTCGTCAGCAGCTCGCCGATGAGCTCTCGAACACGAGCCTCGCTGACGCTTTGAAGCACCGCGAGCACTTCGCCCCGCTTTGCGACGGTCAAGGCTATCCGCTCCCCGGAAACATCAATAGCAAGGGCTCGGGAACTAGCGTCGCCGAGTTCTGCGACGCCATCAACCCGCCGGACGCGCAGACCACCCCGAAGCCAGACGCCACGCCGGACGCGACGTCCCCGAAGGCCGATGCGGGCCCCGACGCGAGCGCCGATGCGACGTCCACGTGTGACTTGAAGTCGCTCAACCAAGAGCTCTCCTTCACCCTCCTCGACGACGCCGTTAAGGATCATGCGCACTTCCGATGCATTTGCGATGACCAAGGCTACCCGCTTGTGGGTAACATCAATGCCAAGGGCGCGACCGCGAGCCAGTTCTGCGCGGCCATCAAGGAGAAGGGTTTGCTATGACAGAGTTCTCTCTCGAAGCCATAGGCGGCCTCTGGCAGAAGCGACTCGACAAGCGTCGCGTTGGCCTCGAGCAGATTGATTGGAGCGACATCTCCCGAGAGGCAACGCCCGACTTGGTCGTCGCCGCTCGGGAGGTATGGACGCGAAGTGCGTTCAGCGAGTACGCGAGCGGCGCGGCCTTCGCGGAGATCGCGGCGCACCTTCTTGCCGCACACGCGCCGATCGACCTGATCGCCGCCGCCGGCGACTTCGTGGGGGACGAGATGTTCCACGCGGAGCTCGCTTCACGCGTCGCCATGGCGCTCGGCGGCGCGCTCCCACTGGAAGTGAACTATGAAAAGCTCGTTCGCCCGCCCTCGGGTGAGGGGGCGTTGCTCCGCGCCGCCGAGATCGTCGTGCGTTCATGTTGCGTCGGCGAGTCGTTGACAGTGCCTATGTTGAAGCAGGCTCGGCGCGCTGCCGGATCGCGCACAATCGAAATGGTGATCTCGCGCATCTTGCGTGACGAAGCGCAGCACGCGGAGCTCGGGTGGTGGTTCCTCGACTGGGCCGACCTCACGGATCGCGACCGCGCACATCTCGCCGTCGTCGCCGGTTCCACCATTCGATCGTTCAGCGCGATATTCGACCGCGAGTGCGCCGCAATTGAAGGCCTTGGGGCGCTCCCTTGCGCGAGCTTCGACGGAGCGTTCCTCGACGCAGTGACGAACGAGGTCGTCGCCCCGCTCGCCAAGCGCGGGATCGTCGTTCCGGCCGCAGACATCTCCGAGCAAACGAGCGCAGTCGCCTGATTGCGTGGCCTGCGAGCCTGGCAGAGGGTCCACAAAACGATCGGGAAGATCAGAAGTGGATTGAGGAGATCACCTCCTCTGCAACCTATGGCTTGCAGTTCGGCGCGACTAATGTGCAGACGTCCGTGGAGTGCTGAGTCGTAGACTTGCCATCCAAGTTGAAACCTATGGACTCCCAAGGGGGTGTGGGCGTCCTCTCTTCTTGTGGATCACTGAGGGGCACGCTCTCGCCCGACCACACCTTGCGAATAGCGAAGGTCTTCGGCGTTGTCGTCGTGGTGGGTTGACTCGACGGAGAGGGCAGGGGCGGTCGTCCGGGTGGCTCCAATGAAGAGGGGTCGATCTGGCCGCCACAACATGTCGACAAGAGCGCGTAGCCAACGGGCGCGCGGTGAAGGAAAGTAGGAATATGCATGCACCCACTACTTCGCAATCGTCATGCTGCACCGACATTCCCAGGCGATTGTTCCTTCGTGCCCTCATGACTACGATGCAAGTGTGCGCGGCGTTCACACTCGCCGTACGAGAGTCACAGCCCCCGCTTCACGTCAGCGGGGAACGGCGCGCACGCTGATGTCCACGCGCCTACCCGACGCGAGCGCGAAGAACGCACTGCCTTCACCGCCCGCGAAGCTGCCGCCAATTGCGAAGACATTACCGTGCAGTCCGTCGTGCACTTCGTCCGCGGACACGCGAGCGCTCACGCGTAGCTCGACGGCGCGTCCCGTGGACGTGAACGTGCGCCCGCCGATCAACGCAATAGTGCGATCGATACCTTGTCTCAGCGCGGGGCTCGCCAGCTTGGGATCGGTGAAGGCAGTCAGCTTGCCAGTCTCGTCGAGATCGAGCTCGACCGTCGCGGCGCCCGCAGACCCGAGTGCGATCGTGGCCCACTCGGGATCGCTACTGGCGGCTTGCGGGAAAGCGCGCGTGAACGCGACAGAGACGTCCGCTGCACTGCGATCACCCACCGCGCCGAACACCTCTGGCTCGGACGCCGTCGCGCCGTTCGACAGTGTTGCGGCGTGGGGCGCGGCATGCGCCGTCGAGGTCACATGCGCCGCAGGTCCAGGTGCAGGGCTCGGATCAGGCGCGCCCGTCGGATCGTCCGTCTGCGCGGGCGTGCTCGCGGGGGCTGCTTTCACGGCCTCCGAGAGATCGAAGGTCTCGCCGTTGAGCGCAGAGGGCTGTGCTGCCAACTCTTCCTTCGGCGCGGAGCGATGCGTGAACACGACGGCGGCGCCGACGTGGAGCGCCACAGAAGCGGCGAGCATCACGCGAAAGGCCGAGCGCATGGGTCGATCGTGTCGGACAGCCGCGCGCAATTCAAGTTCCCCGTTCGCCCCAAGCATCGTGAAGGGGTCGGCATCGGGGCCCAATTCCGCTAAACACGGAGAGTCATGCGAATCCTCTCGGGCGTTCAGTCCTCCGGCAAGCTCCACCTCGGAAACTACTTCGGCGCGATCAAGCAGTTCATCGAGCTCCAAGACGAAGGCGAGGCGCTCTACTTCATCGCGAATTTGCACGCGATGACCACGGTGCGCGAAGGTGAGAAGATGCGTGGCCTCACGCTCGACGCGGCGCTCGACTTCTTGGCGCTCGGCCTCGACCCGGCGAAGGCGACACTCTTTCGCCAATCGGACATCCCCGAGGTGACCGAGCTATTTTGGTATCTGTCCGCGGTCGCGCCCATGGGCATGCTCGAGCGCGCGCACTCGTACAAGGACAAAGTCGCAAAGGGGATATCGCCCGATATCGGGTTATTCACCTATCCCGTGTTGATGGCCGCGGACATCTTGCTCTATGGGTCCGATGTCGTGCCGGTCGGCAAGGACCAAGTGCAGCACGTGGAGATGACGCGCGACCTCGCGACCAAATTCAATCTCGCGTACGTGCCCGGCTACGATCCCAAGCGCGACGAGAACCCGAAGACCCGCAAAATCGAGGGCATCCTTCGCCTGCCTTCCGCGCGTGTGCAGGACCAAACCGCGTCCGTCCCCGGCGTGGACGGTCTGAAGATGAGCAAGAGCTACGACAACACGATCGACCTCTTCGCGGACGACGCCGCGACCAAGAAGAAGGTCATGAGCATCAAGAGCGACTCGACTCCGATGGAGTCCCCGAAGGACCCCAACGCCAATTCGATCCACGCACTGCTCTCGCTATTTGCCAATGAGGCCGACATGGCCGAAATTAATCGCAGCTACCGCGAGGGCGGCAAAGGCTATGGCCACTACAAGCTTCAACTGCTGGAGCTATTTCACGCCCACTTCGATCCCGCGCGAGCACGCCGCAAGCAGCTCGAGAGCGATCTGCAGTTCGTCGAGAACGTACTGAAGGACGGCGCAGAGCGCGCGCGCAAGACCGCCGCGCCGATCATCGACCAATGCAGGCGCGCAGTCGGAATGCGATAACCGCTTATCGCCACCGGCGAGCCCATATTCAGGCATCGCGCAGAGCCATTGAACCGTCATCAAGCCGAGCCCCATCTTGAAAGATGGGGCATCGGGCAGAACCATTGAACCGTCGATCAAGTCCGCCATGAAGGCGGGCTCCCAGTTGAATGACAGAGCGCGATTCGGGAACACCGAAGTGTCATCGCTCGCTTCGCTCCGGATCCCCTGTGCGACGTGGGCACCCCCGTTCATCGCCGCGGACATGTGAAACGGCGGGGGATCCTTCGCTGCGCTCAGGATGACAACTCGTTCCGGAATCGCGCCCCGTCATTTAGCGACTTCGGTGCGAGCTTGACTAGGGAAAGGTGAGCCCGCCTTGTGCGGGCTTGATCGACTGCAGATTCTTCTGCCCGATGCCCCATCTTTCAAGATGGCTCGCCACGACCTTTCAAGATGGGGCTCGCGACCATCCATCAACCTAGGGCATGCCACTATCCATCAAGATGGGGCACGCCCAACTACCTAGGAGCCTCCAACGAGTGAGGCGCTTCGCCGGGAGTACTCTCCACTCCGTGGACCAACATGATGGCCGCGAGCATGGCCGCGCCTGCGAACGCCACCGCGAGCGGCCGTTCCCACCAAGACCAGCTGACGCCGGCGTCCTCGTGTCCGGTCTCTCGCATGATGGCCTTGCGCAAGCGTGCCTTCGCCATTGCGGTGGGGCGAGCCTCGCGCGCCTCGATCGAGCGCTTGAGTGCGAGGAAGTCCTTCAAACAAGCCGGGCACGCGAGCAAGTGCGCTTCCACGCGGGTGCGCGCCTCGTCGTCAATCCCGCCGAAGTGATAAGGCACTAGCTCGATTTGAATCAGTTCGCAGTCCACGGTTTGATCTCCTCTCTTAGTCGCCCGACCATCTCGTGCATCCGCGACTTCACTGTACCGAGTGGCAGCCCGAGCGTCTGCGAAATCTCCTCATAGGAGAGTCCCGAGGTGCGCAGCTCGTAGAGCGTAGCGAACGGCTCGGGCAGCTGCGCCACCGCGCGCTTCAATGCCGCGGGGGCCTCGCTCTGCGCGAGCAGCTCCTCGGCGTGCGCCGAAGGTACGACGGGGGCCTTCGCCTCGGCTTGCACCGCTCGGTCTGCGCGCTTGCGAGAGCGAACGCGGTTGAGGCACAGGTTGCGCGCTACTTGGTATATCCACGCGCGAAAGCTCTCCACCCTCTTCATCGACTCACGCTCACGCAAGACGGCCATGAACGCCTCGTGAAAGACGTCCTCGGCCTCGGCTTGATCGCCTAGTTGCTTGTACACGAAGCCGAAGAGCGGCCCCTCGTACCGGCGATAGAGGAGGTCAAAGGCGGCCATGTCGCCGCCCACGAGCCTCTCTACGAGCGCCTCGTCCGATTGCATGACCAATCAAGCAGTCGCGGAACGGCGCAGATTGCGGACTACGCCGCCGAGCGTCGGCAGCGCGGCCAAGAAGGTGAGGATGAGCGCGAGCACCATGTTGTTGGTCGACTCCGCGAAGCCGAGCGCGCCGATCTTGAGCTGGTCCGCCGGAGCGACGTTCTGCAAGTAGCGGAACGTGGTGATGAGGCCCGTGAGCATGCCGAGCACACCCGCGATGAGCGTCATGAACCCCAGACAGAACACGAGCGGCGTGTAGCGGCTCTCGGGACGAAGCAAGTAGAGAAAGCCCGACGCGAGCAGCGCGAAGCCGCAAATCGCAGTCGGATACATACCCCAGCCGCCGTCGCGAAAAAATTCTCCGAACATGATGATAACGACCCTTCTGAGCGGCTTCTTGCGCGCCTCTGAAATGGAAGAACCGCTCGCGCCAAAAGGTTCGACGAAACTATTTGGCGCGCGGCGACGGCTTTCCGGCCATGTACGGCTTCGGCCATGGCACATCGACGCCCTGCTCTACGGCGGCGCGAAGCGTGAAGTGAGGGTCCACTAGGTGCGGTCGCGCCAGCGCGCAGAGGTCCGCGCGTCCGGCGGCGATGATGGTGTTGATCTGATCGCCGGTCGAGATGTTGCCGACCGCGATGGTCGGTACGCGCGCCTCGTGGCGGATGCGGTCCGAGAAGCGCGTCTGCCACATCCTGCCGAATATCGGCTTTGCGTCCGGCGTCGTCTGACCCGTGGAGACATGGATGATGTCTGCGCCCGCCTCGCAGAGGAGCTTGCTCAAAAGCACGGACTCCTCTTCGCTCTGACCGCCGTCTTGCCAATCGACCGCGGAGATTCGGACACTGAGCGGCTTGCGCTTGGGCCACGCGGCCCGCATTGCGCGGAGCACCTCGAGCGGGAAACGCGCACGCCTCGCGAGGTCACCGCCGTACTCGTCGTTGCGAACGTTGGTGAGCGGCGATAGGAAAGTCGCGAGAAGATATCCGTGCGCCATGTGGAGCTCCAGCATGTCGAACTCGGCCTCGAGTCCGTGTTGGGTCGCGGCGACGTGATGGGCGATCACCTCGTCCATCCCCGCGCGGTCCAGCTCTCGCGGTACTTGGCTATCTGGACAATAGGGAATCGGCGAGGCGGCCACGAGCGGCCACGCGCCAGTCGATAGTGGCCTATCCATACCGTCCCAGATCAACCTCGTCGCGCCCTTGCGCCCCGCGTGACCGAGCTGCAGCGCGAACTTGGTATTGGAGCGCTGATGAACGAAGCCGACGATCCTCTTCCACGCGGCGCCTTGCTCGTCGCTCCAGATCCCTGCACATCCGGGGGTGATCCTGGCCTCGGGCGACACACACGTCATCTCCGTGAACATGAGCCCTGCGCCGCCGAGAGCGCGCTCGCCGTAGTGAACGAGATGAAAGTCGTCCGGCATGCCGCGGGTCGCCGAGTACATGCACATGGGCGAGACGACCACGCGATTGTCCACCGTCACGTCGCCTATCGTGAACGGCGTGAACATCGGAGGTCGTGAGAGGTCCGCGTTGCCGCGCTTCTTGTTGAACTCCTCGGTGACGCGCTGAACCAGCGCCGGGTCGCGCAGTTTCAGGTTGTCGTAGGTGATGCGCTTGCTGCGCGTCATCAAGTTGAACGAGAGCTCGAGCGGAGACTGCACTCCGACGTAGCGTTTGGCGTTCTCGAACAACATCAAACTATCTTGAGCAGCGCGCTGCGTACGTGCGGAGATGTCCTTACGCTCGGCCTCGTACGCGGCGAGCGCAAGGCCGAGGTCGGAGCTCTCGCGCAGGGCCTTCTCGAGCGCGATTGCGTCTTCCATCGCGAGCTTGGTGCCCGAGCCGATCGAGAAGTGAGCAGTGCGGACGGCGTCTCCCATCAAGACGACATTGTCGAAGTACCAATGCTCGACGTTGATCGTAGGGAAATTACGCCACTCGCTCTTGTTGGTGAGCAGCTTGTGCCCCTCGAGCTGACTGGCAAATAGCTTCGTGAAGTAGGCGACGGTCTCCGCGGTGGTCGTCTTGTCGAGCCCCGCTGCGCGCCAGCTCGCTTCGTCGCACTCGACGATGAAGGTGGAGTGCTTCTCGTCGAATGGATAGGCGTGAACTTGAAATACGCCGTGCTCGTTCTTCTCGAAGATGAACGTGAACGCGTCGAAGCGGAGGTCCGTGCCCAGCCAAATGAACTTGCACTTGCGTACGTCGATGGTGGGCGAGAACCTGTCCTCCCACTTGCTGCGAACCTTGCTGTTGACGCCGTCCGCGCCCAGCAAGAGATCGGCGTTCTTGCGGAGGGCGTCGAGATCCTCGATCTCATGCTCGAACACCAGGCGCACGCCGAGTTCCTCGCAGCGGTGTTGCAGCACGTTCAAGAGCTCTTTGCGCGAGATGCCCGCGAAGCCGTGGCCGGTGGAGCGAACGCGCTCTCCGCCGTAGAAAACGTCGATGTCCGTCCAGTGTGCGAAGCGACTCGTGATGAGATCGTGCGAGCTTTTGTCCGCGGCCTCGAACTGCGCGAGCGTCTCGTCGCTGAAGACCACGCCCCAGCCGAACGTTTGATACGGCAAGTTTCGCTCGTAGAGGACGATGTCGTCCTCCGGGTGAGACTTCTTCCGGAGGATTGCGAAATACAGGGCCGCGGGGCCGCCGCCGACGCTCACGATGCGCATGGCGAATGCCTACTACGCTCGGCCGTAAACAGGAATCTCCGCGCCCGACACGTCTTGCGATTCGTCCGACAATAGAAATGAGATCACAGCTGAGGCGCTCTCGAGCGATACCCACTTTTGAGGATTCGCGTCGGGCATGCTCTTGCGGTTGGCGGGTGTGTCCATCGTGCTGATGAGCACAGAGTTCACGCGCACGCCGTGCTGCAAGACCTCGGCGGCGGCCGCCGACGCCATCGCCACGGCCGCAGACTTCGCCGCCGTGTACGCCGCGGCGTTAGCTCCGGTCCACGGTCGCTCGACATTGCGCGAGCCGATCACGACGACGCTGCCATGCGCGCGCTGGACCATGCCTGGCAAAACGCAGCGGAGTGCCATGTAGACGGTGTCCGCGTTGGAATCCATCATCGCGCGGTATTCGGCCTCTTCGCTCTCGTGCAAAGGCTTGCCGCCACGCCATCCGCCCGCGACCAGCACGGCTCCCGTGAAGCTCGCCGAGGCCTCTTTCTCGATTGCGCGTAGTGCGATGCCGAGGTCGTTCGAGTTCGCGAAGTCGGCCGCCTTGCAGAACGCGCGTCCCTTGAGCTCTACGGCGAGATCCGCGAGGCGAGACGCTCCGTGCATCGTGTCTAGCAGGCCTAGCGTGTGGCCTTTGGCGGCGAGGGAGCGCGCGAGCGTCGAGCCCAAAGCACCAGAGGCTCCCGTGATCAGGGTCAGTGTCATGGCGACACGCTACTCGACTCCGACGATGGTGCCTTCGGCGCGATCGGTTATTTGCAGCAGAGCGTGAGCTCGCCGTTGGTCGGCGCGAGTGACGGCGTAGATGCGCTCGCCTTGCAGGTGGTGCTGATGCTCGCGTCGAAGATCGCGGATCGCACGGACACGTTGCCGGCGTCCACGCAGCCCTGATTGGCGATCGTCTGCGAGGTCGAGGCGTCTGTGCAGTCGCTGCTGGTGAACATCGTCAGCGTTCCGCCGCACGACGCGCCGCCGTCGCACGTGCAGGCCGTACAGGCAGCGGGCGTGTTCGGGCGGTCGAGCAAGTATTGTTTGTATCCGTTCGGGCACGCGTGAACGCCCTTCGTCAGCGCACACCTCTCGTATGCGCCCTGGGGAGCCGAGCAGAAATCGAAGCCGCACGCGCTCGAGCACACGGACGCGACCGCGGCGTCCCAACCCTGATTGCCGGTCTGCGAGACGCTGCACGACGCGTATGCCGTCTGCGTGGATACGGAGATGGAGACAAGGCCGGCCTCCGGACTCGCACCAAGGTCTGCACAGCTCGCGTCTTGCGGTGTGACGCCGCCGTCGTAGACATTGTTGCACTTGGCGTTCGTGCCGACGGTCACCACGGGGTCCGTGCAGCCGGCGTCCATTGCGCAGTTGCCGCACACGCACGCGCTCGGATCGAACTTGAGCTGCTTCAAATCCAGGTAGTCCGCCTGCACACTGCCGTCGGTGAGCGGGCACCCGCCGCTGCCTACGATGTGCAAGTACGGTGTCCACGTTCCGTCGAACTCCGGGAGGCACGCGCCCGCGTCCGCACAGCTCGGCGGCGGTTCGGTGTCCGCTTGAATGACGTCGGGGAGGGGAGTCGTGTCGGGTCGCTGCAGCGTGTCCGTCGGGACGAAGTTGTCCGCGACGCCGGCCTCCGTGACGTCGACGACGCCGCCGTCCTCGATCCCGCAGGCGACCGCGATCGTTAGCGCGCCGAGCGAGCCAATCGCCAGGCTGAGTCGAAGAAGGCGCATGGTTGTACCTTACAGCATGGCCCAAAGTTCGGCGAAGGGGCAAACCCGTGACGTCTTTGGGGCGTCACTTCGTGCAGCACACCGTGCGCGGTCCTACGAATCCTGCGTCTCCGCCGGGGTCGACGGTCGCATACGAGCAGAACGGACCGCTGGGCGGAGTGATCGCCACTTCCGCCGACTTCCCTTGGTCGCTCGCCGGCCACTTGGTACAGGCCGGTTTGACCGTGAAGCTCACGTTCTTCTTCGTGCAGTCGGAGTTGTCGTAGAGCGTCACCGCGACGGTGCAGCTCGCGGCCTTCGGAGTGCAGGCGGGACATGCGAGGCACTGGTAGTCGACCGCCGAGCCCACGAGCGTTTTGACACCAAGTGGCGCAACACATGGGACGTCACCGTTGGTGAAGATGCACGCCTTGGTGCCGTTCACGATGGAGCCGCAGAAGTCTCCGCCGCAGGTGGGTTGGCACACGCGCAGCGTCGTGGACGAACCGTTCTTCGAGCCCGTGGGCGTGGGCTGACCACAGGCGATGCTCGGCGCTCCCGCGTCATACGCGAGGAACAGATTGGGGTTCGCTCCACCGGTCACCGTGCAGCCGGCGGCGAGAGCGGTTTGAGTCGAGCCGACGCCCCAGCACGGGCCGTTCGGACTGTTGGTCAACGTCACGGGCCCGCCACACCCGGCGTCACTCATGTCCGCGCACGCGCAGGCGCACGCGCCGAGGTCGAGCTGCGGATCGGACTGCAGGTCCGCTTGATTGAAATTCTGAGGGCAGCTCGCGTCCGGATCGGGGAGCACCGTGAGGATCTGCCAACCCGCGGGCACGGGCGGTAGACAACCGGCAGCATCTCCGCAGCTCGGCGGCAGATAGGTGTCGACTGCGGACACGTCTTTGGACCCAATCGCGTCCACGGGTTGCAACACATCGACGTTGCTGCTGCCGTCCACGGCGTCGACGACTCCACCCTCTTCGATCCCGCAGGCGATCGCGATTACACCCGCAAGCGCGGAGCCAACGAGCCCTACCGTGACCCCGAAGTGGAGGCGCATGTTAAGATGATCGATGATGCGCCCATTTCCCGCAAGCCTAGTAGTGAATCGGCGTCGGAACGGGGCTGTCCGTGGTGGTGCCGTCGGCGAGTTGGCCGTGCGCGTTGGCCCCCCAGCAGCGCAGCCAGAGATCCTTCATCACGACGCAGCGCGAGCGTCCGCTCATCGCAACGTCGGAGGCCTCGTAGATCCCTTGAACTCGCTCCTCTGCGCCGTGGGTAGCCTCGGGGACGTCGCCCCAGCAGTGGACCGTGCTGTCTCCGATGCGCGCACAGCTGCGTGAATCGCCGACGGCAACACGCGTCACGCCCGCGATGTCCTTGACGGTGGTGGGCTGCAGACGCGCTTCGTGCGTGCCGTCGCCAAGCTCGCCAGATGCGCCGTCGCCCCAGCACGTCGCGTGCTCGTCTAGCGTGCGCGCGCATGCGTGCCGGTTGCTCATCGCGATCGCGGTGAGCCCCAGCGCGGCGACGGTCACGGGTTTCGGAGACGAGACGCGCTTGCCGTTGCCGAGCTGTCCGTCCGACCCCTCGCCCCAACACTTCGCGGACGTGTCATCGAGGATGGCGCACGACGTGTTGCCACCCGCGGCGATCGCGGTCGAGAGGCCAATCGCGACAGCGACCGGCTTCGTCCTCTGCACGCTTGATCCATCACCGATTTGTCCGGAGCCGCCATCGCCCCAGCAGAGAACGGCCGAGTGCGCGAGAGCGCATGCGTGCGAGTCGCCCACGGCGATCGCGTCGACCGCATCTATTCCCACGACAGGCATCGGCATCGCGCGCGGATCTGTCGTGGTGTCGCCGAGCTGCCCGTGGTCATTTCTTCCCCAACACCAGAGCGCCTTCTTGGTGGTGATCGCGCAGGCGAAGCCGTCGCCGACGCTGACGTGCTCTGCGCCCGCGATGCCTGGAACCTCAGTCGGGACCGTGACGCTGGCAGGCGCGCCGGCGATGAGGAGCCCGCCGGTGTTGTCACCCCAGCATTTGACCGTGCCGTCTTGCATCGCCGCGCACACGCTCTCGCCGTGCATCGACAGCTCGACGACTTTGTACGCGGGCCCCTTCGCGCGCTTGCCACACGCAACAGCTGCGAGCGCCACGAGCGCAACGATGTAAAAACGCATGGCTATGGCTTATAGGGTCGACGCGCGCCGAGAGTCAGGGCTTCTTTACGACGTTGTCTGGGTGAGAGACCTCGACCTCCCAGTCCAAGGTCGTGTCGGCGCCCGCGAACGGCGGGTAGATGAGGTTGTTGAAAGCGTTGTTGATGCAGCGACCCACGCCGCTGCCTTCGAATGGCGACTTCAACGTCGCGCCCTTCGAGTGCCCGTTGTGACCGAGCTGAACGGTGACCGTCGTCTTGCCCCACGGCCCGACGATCTTGCCCTGATCGTCCTTCACGGCGCCGCAGTTGTCCTTCACCTGGCGTGTCGCGCGGTTGAGGCTGATGTCCACCGACTCCTTGTCGTAGGGGACCTTGGGCGTGTTGTCCTCGACCGTGGCCGGAGGCTTGGGCGTCGTCGCCGTGGTGCTCGGCGTGGGCGTGTCCGTGTTTTCCCCGGATCCCGTTCCCGAGTCCGCGTTGTTCTCGCTCGACGGATCTTCCGCGGGCTTGCCGCACGCGAGCGCCGCTGACAAGACGACCAAACCGAAGAGCTGCTTGTTCATGACTTCCCCTGCCTTCTCGTTAGTGAACCACGGGCGTGCGGCCCGAGCCACATCACTCGTGTCCAAAAGAACGTTAGTGAACGACTGGGCCTCCCGCCGAGGCGATGACGCTGGCCATGACGATCTTGGCGACGTGGACGAATACGATGATGCCGAGCACGTCGACCAAGCTCGCGATGAACGGCGTGGAGCTGGTCGCGGGGTCGATGCCGACGCGCTTGAGAATGAGCGGCAGCATGGAACCAACGGTGCAGCCGACCATGACGATCCCGACGAGCGTGATCGCGATCGTGAGGGCGAAGTTGACGTGCTGGTCGCGGTACATGAGCACGCGGGCAAAGCCGATCGTGCCTAAAATAAGCCCCAACACGAGCCCCATGCCCATCTCGCGGAAGATGATCCGCCCCCAGTCCTTGGGCTTGATCTCACCGACGGCCATTCCCCGAATGATGAGCGTGGACGACTGCGAGCCGGAGTTGCCGCCCGTGGAGATGAGGAGCGGCACGTAGTAGCTCGCGCCCTTGATCGCCTCGAAGACCGGGTCGTAGTAGCGGAGAGCTGTCTGCGTGAAAAACTCCTCGACGAAGAGGATGATGAGCCACACGCCGCGCTTCTTGATGAAGTCCAAAAAGCTCGTTTGAAAGTAAGGGACGTCGAGCGGCTCGACGCCGCCGATGCGCTGCACGTCCTCGGTGCCCTCTTGCGTGAGCACGTCGATGATGTCGTCCACCGTGATGATGCCGAGCAGCTTGCCGTCCGTGGTGACGACGGGCATCGCCGCGAGGTCGTACTTCGCCATGCGTCGCGCGACCTCCTCTTGGTCCATGTCGGGCGGCACGCTGATCACGTTCTGCCTGGCGACGTCCGCCATCGACGCGGTCTCCTCGGCGGCGACCAGCTCGCGTAGCGACGAGAGGCCGAAGAGCGAGCCCGATTGCAGCACGTACACGTTGTAGACGGGAGAGTCCGAGTGCTCCTTCACAAACGCGCGCACGGCGTCCAGCGCGCCGCGAACGGTCGCGCTCGGAGCGACGAATACGTACTTCGTGGTCATCAAGTGACCCGCGGCCGTGTCGGCGAACTTCTCGATCTCGCGGACCTCGTTGGCGGCCTCGGGATCGACGCGCGAGAGCGTCGCCATGAGGGCGTCGCCCATCGCCGCGGGTAGTGTGGAAAAGAGGTCCGCGCGATCGTCCGGCTCCATCTCGCTCGCGATGCGCGCGATGGACTCGGGAGGCATCGCCTCGACGAGGTCTTCTTGCTCGTGCTCCTCGAGGCGCTCGAAGATCGGGGCGGCGTCTTGCGGCTCGAGCCGCTGCAGCAGCATCGCGGCCTCTTCGGGCTCGAGCTCGCTGACGATGTCGGCGATGTCCTCGGCGTGGAGCTCCTCGAGCAGCGCGCGCGCCTGATCCGGATCCTCCTTCAGGATCTCTTTGAGGTCAGGTCCGAGGAGCGTCGCGAGTCTCATCCGATCGGCCGCACACGTTATCCCCGGACGCGATCGAGAGTCACCCGGTTTCCCACGTATCGTCAGGGCTTGCGGTTCGGGTGCGCGTAGCCCCACGCTTTCATCAGGCGATCCATCTCGTCGGATTCGCCAGCCGTGTGCTCGCGCGCGGCGCTCGTCGCCTCGCCCTTGCGCTCGCGGGTCACGAAGAGGCCCACGTCGCGGCGCGGGTCGATCTCGGGCAGCCTGAGTGCATACGCGGCGTTGCGGCTCGCTTCGTCCACGAGGCCAATTTCTGCGCTCGCGTCGAAGAGTCCAAACGGACCCGTGTATACCGCATGTTTAGGCCAGGGAGCGTCGTCGAGCGTGACCTCCCAGCGCAGCGCCGAGGCCGGTGGAGTGACGCGCACGTCGAGGCCCACGGGCGAGTCAGGGTCGGTCATGAACGCGAGATCGAGCTCGCTCGGCGTGGATCGCACGTCGTCCTTGGTGAGGTTCACGAGCTCGAAGGTCATCGTCGCGGGTGTCTTACCGTCACCGCACGTGAGCTTGCCGCTGACGCGTCGCGCGCTCGGCCCTCCTGCGAAGCGAAGTCGCACGCGCGGGATCTCGCCGGCCTCGGGCACTTGTACGGAGGCGTCCGCCGCGGGCACGTTCGTCCTTGCGGCCTCGTACCGCGCGCGCATTTCCTTCAAGAGCTCGGGGTTCGTCTTGGCGATGTCGTGTCGCTCTCCTGGATCGGACTCGAGATCGTAGAGCTCCTCGCTCTTTTTAATGTCCTTGTCCGCGTCCATGTGTGTCGTCTGCGCCTTGCCCTCCCGCAGCAAGAGCCGGTGCTGATGGAACAACACCCCGCGCGTTCCCCGACCCTCGCTGATGACCACGCGCTCGTCGGGTTCGGTCTGCCCGCGCGCGAGCAGAAGCATCGATCGACCGCTCATCTTCGGCGACGCATCCATCCCGAGAATCTCGAGCACCGTCGGCGCGATGTCCACGTTGCGAACCTGCGCGGCGACGGCGACGTTCTCCGGCAAGACGCCTGGCAGCGACATCAAGATCGGCACGTGCGTCGTCTCTTCGTAGTTGCTGACGGCGTGGTGATAGCGCACGCGCATCTTGTCGAGGTCGCTCCTGCCGTCGTGGTCGATCGAGAACGTCTCGCCGTGATCGGCCGTCACGATCACGAGCGTTTTGTCCCTGATTTTCAGGTCGTCCAGCGTTTGCAACAAGAGGCCGATCGCTTCGTCGTCCTTGGCGGCTTCTGCCAAGTAAAGACGGATGATCGCGTCTCGCGGGCCCGCGGGCGGCGGTGGCACGCGCGGCATGAACACAACGGGCGGCTCCCACGGCTCGTGCGGCGAGTTGTAGTTGCAGAACGCGAAGAACCTCTCGTCCGCGTGAGCCCTCATCCACGACACGGCGCTCTTGGTCACGAGCGCCGTGTCCTTCGTCCGGAAGCGGTGGTCGTCCACGCGCTCGAAGCCCATGTCGACGCCGACGGGGGCGTACCCGACCATGAAGTAGTTGTTGACGAACGCGCGCGTCGCGACGCCTCGCGGTCGCAGCAAGAGCGGCAACAGCGGCGGAGACGACGCGTAGAAGCGGCTCGTCATCGCGTCGGCGAGCACCCATGACAAGGTATCGATGCCGAGCTCGCTCGAGCGCTCGCCCGAGAGCATCGAGAGCGTCCCGGGTCTCGTCCACGCGCCGCCCGAGTACGCGTGGGTGAAGCGGACACCGCGCGCCGCGAGAGCGTCGAGGTTGGGCACGAGCCCAGGCACCTTCGGCAACAGCGCATCGAGCGGCGGGTACTTCGCGTGCCGTTTCCGGTCGTCTTCTGCGTCGTCGTGAAAGCTCGCGATCGCGTCCGCTCGGAGCGCGTCCACGACGATGAAGAGAACGTTGTAGGGTACATGCGTCGCGCCACGGCTCGTGATCGTAGGGTTGCCCCACAAGGCGAGCGTCGGACCGCCGCTGGGCGCGACCGCCTCCGTCACGCCTGCGTCCGGATCACGCGTTGGCCTCGGTAAAGCAGCCGGATCCAAGCCGTTGCGTGCACTCGCCTCCGTGACGAGTTCGAGCTCGATGCCCTTGCCCGCGAACTCCGACAGATCGATGTCGCGCTCCACCCAGTCACGCGTGGCCTCGGGCAGCGCGCGCTCGAGGAGCACGACCTTGGACGTCGCGCCGTCGTGCACCACCACCCGGAACGTCGTCGCGTCTCCGGCCACGTTCGCCGTCCCGAGCGCGACCTCGAGAGCTCCGCCCGTCGGCACGGTGACGCGGAACGTGATCGATGACGGAGTCGGCGCGAAGATCGACTCGCGCTGATCGAAGCTCCCCTCCGACATGTTCCACGTGCGCGCGTCTGGCGTCCAAGTCCCGCCGCTCGCGGTCGCGACGGCCCACTGCTTCTCGTCGCCGCTCGTACGCAGCGCGATCGAGGTCGCGAGCCGCTTGTTGTCGCCGTCGATCACGGCGTAGGGCGGTCGCATCTGGCGCCAGTGGGGCGCGAGCAAGGCGAGACCTCTCTCGAGGTTCGGCGTGTGAGACCGCGCGTCACCGAGAAGCTCTATGAGCCGCGCCGTGACCTGTCGCCCTTCGCCGGTCTTCTCCATCACGGGCTTCGTGAGCACGGCGCTCGTCGGCTCTGGGCAAGCGGGTCGCGGCTCTCGCGCGCCTCCCTCCGCGAGCGCCACCCACGCGCAAGCGAGCACGCACGCGGCGACAACGGCCGACTTCACCGTGCCCGCGATCGTCAAGGCACACCTCCCTTCGGCCCATCGCCGTCGATGCGGATCGTTTCGGGGAGCGCACCGCCCGCGACGTCGCCGAGCTCTCGCGGCACCAAGAACCCGCCACGCTCCATCATCTTCGGATCGGCGAGCATCCAGCTCCAGAGCTCGGCCTTCAGCCTCGAGACGACCTCCGGATGCATCCATGACACATCAACGAGCTCCGCAGGATCGCTCGCGGTGTCGAACAAAAGATATACCGGACCCGAGCGCGTCGGCATGTAGAGGAGCTTGTAGCGTTCGTCTCTCACCATGCGATGCCGCGCGACCGTTGTCACCTCCGTCACCTCGCGGCGGAGCACGATCTCGTAGTCGTGTGCGACGTCGATCTCGGTCAAGTGCGAGAGCGGCGGGTAGGGCAAGCGGAGCGAGTCAGGGAGGGCAGGCACGTCGCCCATCCACAGCTCGGTCTCTGCGTACGCGAGCGCGTGAGGCAGCGCGCGCCCTTCGAGCGCAGGAGCGAGCGAACGCCCGTCGAGATTGCTCGGAGGGGGGACCCCCAAGAGGTCGTACACCGTCGCCGCGAGATCGACGTCGCGCGCGATTGAGCCCTCACGCCGACCCTTGTTTTTGCGTGGATCGACGATCACGAGCGGCACGTGCGTGCCCTCGTCGCCGAACAGGTGATCGCCGTGACCTTGCCCATGACCGTTGTCGAAGAGCGTCTCGCCGTGATCGGCGGTGACGATGATGATCGTGTTCTCGAGCAGGCCTCGACGCTCGAGGTGCAGGATGATTTGCTGTGCGGCGTCGTCGATGCTGAGCACCGCGCCGTCGTAAAGCGCGCGCACTTGGGCGACGTCCGCGGCGTCCGGGTCGTCGTCGCCGCCGAGGCCGACGGGCTTGTGGTACTTGAATCGACCCCGGTATCCCGGGTCCGTGAACTGCGAGTAGTACGGCGACGGTGCGGCGTACGGGAAGTGCGCGGTCGAGAAGAACACCGTGAGCATGAACGGCGAATCGCGGAGGCGATCGATCTCGTGCTCCGCGTCCCCGGCGAGCAGGTCCGCGCGTGCGGCCTCGTTCCACTCTCGGATCACCGGGAACGCCGCGCGTCCGAGGCGAGAGTCCAAAAGCGGCATCATCGGCGTCTGACGCTCGATCGCGCGTGAGCGAATGAGCTCGTGGAAGTTGAACGTCGGCGTGAGCACGTCGTCGAAGCCGAGGTCTACGCGCCCGAAGATGTCGCCCGCGTAGTCGCTGACAACCCCGGTGCGATAGCCCTCCTTGCGAAGGCGCGCCGGCAGCGCATCCATGTCGTGCGCGCGGTCCTCCCATCGCGCGAACATGCTGCGCACGCCGTGGTGGTGCGCGTGCCTGCCCGTGAGGATCGTGACCCACGAAGGGAACGTTCGAGGGAGAGACACGTAAGCGCGATCGAAGCGCGTGCCGCGATCGGCGAGCGCGCAGAGGTGTGGCGCAGTTCGAGGGTCGAGTCGATCCGCACGCAGCGAGTCTGCCGCGAGGATGATGATGTTGGGCTTGCGCGCGTCGGCCGCGCTCGCGGAAGGGAGACGAGACAGCCCGAGCGCGCCAAGCGCCACCATCGCGATCGAAGCGGACACCCGCTGCGGCAGCAACGCGGTCACGGCGCGGATCCGTCGCGCGACTCGCCCCGGCAACGCGCGCCAACCCGACGGTGGACCTGCGACGTACACGACCATCACCGCGATGCCGAACCAGAAGCACACCCGTGCGCCGAGCAGATCCGTCGCGGTCACTTGCAGAGCGCGCCTTAGACCGCCGCGGGCGTAGAAACTCTCCACATAGGCCTGTGGGGCGCGCGCCATGCCCCACGCGAAGAGCCATGCGTGCACCGCAACGAGCACGACGAACGTCGAGCGCGCACGCGACCCACGTGTTCGACTGGCCCGCCTCATCACGCGATCGCGCAGCTTGACCAAAAGCGTGGAGAAAAGCCCAAGCGCTGCACCGACGGTCGCGGCGGCGCACGCGATCGCGATCGTGATCTTGCGGATGTCGTCGGCGAAGTGCGTGGCGACCATGTCGCCGACCTCGCGCGCCTGGGCACCGAGCGCGTGATCGTTCGCTTCGACGATGGGCGCTCGCGACGCCCACGCCGTCAGCGCAAGCATGTAGAGCGCGCCGATCACCGCGGGGTCGAAGAGCAGCCCGACCAGGAATCTCCGCACGAGCGACAGCGCGCGTCTCACACGCGCTGTACCGATGAAGAGAGCTCGGTCCGACACTCAGACCGCTTACTCCAAATGGGCTTCGGATGGTATTACGCCGGCGTGCCCAAGGAGCCCCGCTGGACTGACTATCCCGCGCGCGCCGAGCTTCATGCGATCTACGCGGAGGTCGACGCGCTGCTGGCGCCGTACTCGTGCGAAGGCTCGGTCGAGTGCTGTGACTTTGCCATCACGGGTCGCGAGCCGCTGCCGACGACCGTCGAGCTCGTCGAGGTCCTGCATGCGGCGAAGGCGATCGGCGGTCTGCCCAAGAAGCGATTGCCCCTCGTGAAGGACTCTCGTCGCTGTGCTTTCTTGAGCGACGAAAACCGCTGCCGCATCTACGCGAGCCGGCCGTTCGGCTGTCGGACGTATTTCTGCCATCGAATCGTCGGCCCGGGGAAGCTCCCCCGGGCGGAAATTCAGGCTCTTTCGCGCCGTGTGACTGCTTTGGCGGAGCGGGCGTTTCCGCGCGACCCTCTACCTCGACCCCTCATGCGGTCTCTTGCCCAAGAGCTCCGTGAGGTCATTGCGCGCTCGAAATGAAGCTGGCGTAGCCAATCCACTCGGTTGTTGTCGTTCGCCAAAGGAGACGACAAATGATCGAGCAAGGCGACGACAAGTTGGCCAAGCTTCGTCAGGTAAGTAGATGTGAGATATGCCTTCGCGCATCGTCCGCTTGCTTCTTTGCCTGATGGTGGTCCTCGGAGCGGGCCGTGCGCACGCGACCTACAACGAGTGGCATCTCACGGGGAGCGACTCACGAATCGTGATCGATCGCGATGCGAAAGCGGTCGTCGAACAAAAGATCGCGCTCAGGGTCGTCGCGGGTTCGATGCGCTCTCTCTCTCTGCCGAGCTATCCCGCAGACGCCGTGTTCGAGCCGCAGGGCACCGTGACCGCGGATGACGGTCGGACCTTCGCGATTTCGGTGGGTCGAGACGGCGACGCGTTCGCGCAAGCGATCACGCAAGACGCACTAAAACGTGGAGACTACACGTTCTCGTTTCGCTACCACATCGACCTTCGCCAAGGCCGGATCGCGCCAGATGGTGCGCTGACACGCATCACGTTCGTCGCTCCGCCGCTGAACGAGGGCATCGATGGGGCGCGCGTGGTGTTCGATCTGCCTGCGTCGCCGACAGAGCCAAGACTCATCAAAGACGAACAAGGCGGCGTGCTCGCCACGGCGCGGCGCACCGCAGATCGCGACGAGCTGGAGTTGATTCGACCCCACGTCCCGCGTGCAGACTCGGTGACGTGGGCGATCCGCGTCGACCCCACCGCGCTCGCCGCGACCTCGGTCGTCGCAAAAGCGCCGACGAAGCCTTCGCCGCAGCGCCTCGATCGCGGGCCGTTCATCGCGGCCGGACTCGGGCTCCTCTACGCGCTGGCGTGGGCGCACAAGCGCCGCAGCTTCTCGAGAGAGTGCGATCGGACCCGCGCACGTTTGAGCGGCCTCCCCGCTAGCGCTGGCTTTTTTATCGCGCTCTTGGGCATCGGTGGCGCAGTTTACGAGCGCATGCTCGGTCGCCCGCTCGTCGCGGGTGCGCTCGTCGCGGTCACGACCGTAGCGCTCATTTTACGCGCGAAGATCAGCACAGGAGCGCGAGGTCCGGGCCAGTGGGTCGCCCTCCGGCCCCGCGACGCATTCGGCCGCGACGACTCGGGAAGCGCGTGGGACGCGCACGGAACTGCCGGAAGACGCGCCTTGGCGACGCTCGTGCTGATCATCGCCGCGGCGTCTTGGGTCCTCGCTCGGCGCAGTGGCGAGTGGGACACGCCGTGGCTGCTCATGTTCGCGGTCGCGCCGATGTTCGTGACGGGTACACGCGCGCAGCTCGCAGCAGGACCACGACGCCAAGCGTCCGTGTTGCGTTCGATCTACGAACGTCTGAGCGGCGACCCCACTCTCAAGGTCACCCCATGGGCGCGCATGCCCGCGCAGTCCGCCCGTCCCGACGAGGTCCGCCTCCTGCTCGTTCCGCGTGCGCCGATCCCTGGGCTGTTCGGGGTGGAGATCGCGACGGTATGGGAGCCGCGGGTCGGCACGCTCATCGCGAGCATGGAGGTGCTCGTTCGCGTTCACGAGGACAGCCCCGCGTCTGCGAAGCTGGTCGCGAGTGGCGCGTGCGCGAAGCCCGGTCGCAAGCCGGAGGAGCGCGTCTTCTCGTTCTCACCCGAGTGGCCTTCCGATGTCTCCGCGAGCGCCTTGGCACGCACTTGGGCCGAGCGAATGGTCGATCGACGCGTGCGTGATGCATGCATTTGGCTCAACGCCGAAGAGCGTCGCGGCTTGAGTTCCACCGCAACCGCTTGAGGCGTCCAAGCGCGTGCGGCTCTTCCTTTGCCGCCCAGTCCGTTGCTAACGTGCCCGGACCCTGATGTCGAAATGGCTCACTTCCGCGCTCGTGGTCTATGCCGAGCCGCTCATCGTCGGAAAGCGCGTGCTTGTCATCGCGCCGCTGGCTGAGAGTGAGGCCGAGCGGCTCGTGGCGCTAGGCGCGCGGAGCGTGCACGTCTTCGAGCCCACCCCGAGCGGGGATCAACTCCGGTCTCGTGTCGTGGTTATGCCGCTTCCGACAGGGGATTTTGACGTGCGCGACGGCGCATTCGACTTGGCCATCGTCCCCGATCTCGACGACCTGCCCGACGCACAGGTTTGGCTCGCCCGGTTGCGCAGGGTCCTCGGCGTCGAGGGCGCGCTCTTGGTCGCCACGCAGCACGTCGAGCAGGAGGCGTACTACCGCCTCTACGACACCGTCGCCCTGCAGTTCGCCAGCGTCGTGATGCACGCCGAGGTGCCGTTCTCGGGTGTCGCGATCGCCGAGCTTGGGCGCACGGACGACGTCGAAGTCAGCGTGGATACGCAACTGATGGACGAGCCGCGGTCTCCGCTGGCGTTTGTGGCTCTCGCGTCGCAGTCGTCGGTGCACCTCGCGCCGTACGCGATCGTCGAGGCGCCAGAGGCCGAGCAAGATTCTTCTCAAGCGACACCGTCGGAGCAACCGATGGAGCTCGCTACCGCGCGTTTACAGGTAGACCTACAGTCCACGCAGCTCGACGAAGAGCGCGCCGCGCGCCAGCACGTCGAGCACGAGCTCCACCGAATAACGGACCTGCTTGCGGCTGAAAAATCGGCTCGAGCAACTGCAGAGCGCGCCGCAGAGTCGGCCATGGATGCGAGGGTGCTGCACGAGCGCGTTGCCGTCCTCGAGACGAGTCTGCAGCTGGCAGAAGAGTCCGTCGAACTGACCCGCGCCCGACTCAATCGCACCGAAGAATCTCTTCAAAAGAAAGCCGAAGAGGCGCTCGTGTTGCTCGCCGAGATCGACGCCGTGCGCAGCTTGCCGCCGCCGTCCCTCCCTCCGCCGGGGGATGATCTGCGAGTGGCGGAGCTCGAGGCGGAGCTCTCTCAGCTGGAGGAGATCCACGCCGCCGAGGTTGACGCGTTCGAGCAACAGCTCCAAGCGCGGGCCGCGACCATCGCCACGCAGGAGCACGAGGCGCGGGCGCGTGAGCGGGTGGCGCGTGAGCTGGTCGCGCAACTCGAGGAGGCCGACACAGGGCTGCGTCCGCTCGCGGACGAGTCGGCAACCCGCCTGGAGGAGCTCAAGAAGAAGCTCGACGCCGCAGCACTGGAAGCCGCCCGGCGACAGAGCGAGCTCGAAGCGCGCGCCTGGCGCATCGAAGAACTCGAGACCTTTCTGGGGCAACAAATCGCACCGACGAGCGGGCCAGCGCTCGGGCTCGACTCCGAGGTGGACGCGCTTCGCCAAGCGCTCGCCCAAGAGCACGCGGCGCGCATCGTGGCCGAGTCTGGCGAGGCGCTCCTCGAGGCCCGTCGTGAGCTCGAGCGTCAGTCCGCGCTCCTCCACCAGCTGCAGCAACAGCGACGTTGACAGGTCATCCCCGAGACTTACTTTTGACGCCGGACGCTGTCTTGCGTACGTGAGAAGCGACACACTATGAGCGAGAAGCGCTGTTACTATGAAGTCCTTGGCGTCGAGCGCACTGCGCCATCCGAGGAGCTACGCAAGGCCTACAAACGCGAGGCTTTGCGCCACCATCCGGATCGGAATCAAGGGGATCCGCAGTCGGAGGCGAATTTCAAAGAGGTCAACGAGGCCTACCAGGTCCTCTCGGATGACCAAAAGCGCCAGGTCTACGATCAGTTCGGGCACGCCGGGCTCGAAGGCGGCGGAGGCGGCGGTCAGGGCGGCATCGGAGACATGTTCTCGCAGATGCAGGACCTCTTCAGCGAGATGTTCACCGGCGGCTTTGGCTTCCAGGGGCGCGGTCGTGGGCGAGGCGCCGATCTGCGCGTTCAACAGCGCCTGACGCTGATGGATGCCGCGTTCGGCTGCAAGAAAGACGTCGGCGTGCAAGCGCCAGGTGTGTGCGATGACTGCAAAGGCAGCGGCGCGGGGGATGGCACGAAGCCCGAGGCGTGCGGTCCGTGCCGCGGCACCGGTCAGGTCACGAGCGCGCGTGGCTTCGTGATGTTCACCGCTCCGTGCGCACGCTGCCAGGGTCGCGGTGTGTTCATAAAGACGCCGTGCAAGACGTGTCGCGGTGGGGGCGCCGTCAACAAGTCGAAGCGCGTGACCGTCTCGTTTCCGCCCGGGATCGACGCGGGTCAACGACTCCGCGTCCCCAATCACGGGATGCCGGGACCGGCAGGCGCAGGCGATTTGTACGTCGAGATAGACCTCGAAGAGGACGCACGCTTCGAGCGTGACGGCGCAGACATCGTGACGCGCGCGCACGTGTCGGTCGCGGAGGCCGCGCTCGGCGCCGAGATCGAGGTCCACGCGCTCGAGGCCAAGAACGACGACGCGAAGGTGAGCGTGACGATCCCCGCCGGAACCCAGCCCAATCACGTGATCACCTTGAAGGGCAAGGGCATCCCCCGCCTGGACGGGCGCGGGCGCGGCTTGCTCGTCGTCGAGGTGAAGGTCGACGTGCCCACGCAGCTGTCGTCGCGCGCGAAAGAGCTGATGCGAGAGCTCGACAAAGAGCTCACGGACGCGAACGCTTCACGCAAGCGAACTGCGGCGAAGTAGCGATTTGCACGCCCGCAGAGGAGTGAACGAAAAGATCAGAAGATCCGGAAGTCTTTTTGGGTCTCCTCCTCTTTTGATCTCCCCGACCTTTTTGTAACCCGCGTCGTGGAAGCGACGCCTCATACGGTCCGCGCTTGGGGACGCTACCCCATCTGATAGATTGCTCACGTGGTCGACTTCGACGCTCTTCGCCAGAGACTCGCTGCGACGCCTACGTTGCAAGCCACCGGGCGCGTCATCGGCGTGACCGGACTCTCGATGCGCTTCTCGATGCCGGGTGTGCGCGTCGGCGATCTGGTGCGCGTGCAGCGACGCGGTGAACCGCTCGTCTGCGAGGTCGTGGGGTTCGATCACGGTGAAGCGATCGCGATGCCGCTCGGCTCGCTGACGGGCGTGGGTCCAGACGACACCGTCGAAGCGACTGGCGGGGCGTTCACCGTGCTTGCGAGCGATGCGCTCCTCGGGCGCGTGATGGACGGCCTCGGGCAACCCATGGACGGCAAGCCCGCGCTCTCACGCGGCGAGCAGGTTCCAGTCGATCGCGATCCGCCCGACGCGCTCACACGGCGCCCCGTGAATCGCGCGATGCCGACGGGAGTGCGCGTGCTCGACGGTCTGCTCACGCTCGGCGAAGGGCAGCGAATCGGGCTTTTCGCAGGCTCCGGCGTCGGCAAGAGCACGCTGCTCGGGG
>JAYVYD010000456.1:0-24353 GCA_043784605.1 Myxococcales bacterium
CGATGATCTCGGCGCCCTCACCGGCGATGGCGCTTCGCGCGACGAACGTGGCCACACGCGTGGATGCGTCGATCGAGCTCGTGACCCAGCTCTCGATCAATTGCGCCTGCCACAGCGGTCCCTCGACCGTGATCACCGGCTCGCCAGGGAACACGACGGTCCCCTCTGGAGCGGCATCGACGTCGCACACGAAGTTCGCGTCCAAGAGGCGATCGCGCATCGTCGGATCGATCGCGCCGACCGTGAGCAGCCACTCGAGCTCGTCCGGCTTGAGCCGAAAGCGCTCGAGCGCGTCCAACAGCGCCTCCAGCCCTGCGACGACGAAGAAGCCTTCGCCGGCCTTCGGAGTCAGCACGCACTCGAACGTCGCGCGCGCGTTGCCCCGGCCAGCATGCACGAGCGCCGTGGCGGCGAGGAAGGCGTCGAGTCCGAGTGACAGGGCGCTCGTCGTGAGCGCTGAATGGAGCGGCGGCATGCGGCATGATCTCCGACTCCCCAGGCACTCGCAAGCGGGAGCTCCAAGAGCGCGAGCTATCGGCGCTTCTTCGGCTTTCGTTTGCTCTTCTTGGGAGCGCGGGACTTCGATTTCGCAGTCGGGTCAGGGGCCGCGACCTCCTTGGGCATGACCCAGTGGTAGAGCTGCGCCGGCCTGTGACGGCCTGTGCGTCGCTCGGTGGCCGCGGGTTGGACGATCTTTTGCGCGAGCAGGCGCGCTCGGAAGTTTCGCTTGTCGACCGTCTGGCCGATGACGGCCTCGTAGACGTGTTGCAGCTCGCCGAGCGTGAAGCGTGCGGGCGCAAAATCGACGACCGTCGTCGGTCCGAGTCGCGACACCTCTTGCCGCAATCGGGCGAGTGCACACGAGAGGATTCTGTGATGGTCGAATGCGAGCTTGAGTGCGCCCTTCGCCGTGACGTCATCGAGGCCAAGCTGCGCGACGGGCTGCCACTCTGCTTCTACGGCGTCGTCACCCGCGCGTACGCCACGCGTGCCGGCAGAGACCGCGAACGCGAAGTACGCGACGCTGATGGTGTGCCCTCGAGGATCGCGCGCGGGATCCCCGAACGCACCGAGCTGCTCGAGCCGCATGCCAGTGAGTGCGGTCTCCTCGTGGAGCTCGCGCGCCGCCGCGTGCTCCAGACTCTCGCTCGCATCGACGAAGCCGCCGGGCAGCGCCCATAACCCACGAAATGGCGGCTTTCCGCGGCGGATCAAGAGCACCGCGAGCTGCCCGGCGCGAATCGTGAAGATGACGACGTCGACGGTGACTGCGGGGCGCGGATACTCGTAGGTGACGGGCACGCGGCGAGGATGGTGTGCCCCTCACACGATGTCAACGCGCTAGACGCGCTTGGAGAGCTCCCGAATCGCGCGTGGGGTTGCCGCGTCCTCGAACAACAGAGGGAGGAACGCCGGCTGAATCGGCAGCTCCTTCGCGAGTCGTGCGAGGCTCTCCGCCTGGAAGCGCTCGCGGATCGAGCGCGCGGCCGCCGCGGTGATCGCCGAGCCACCGCGACCCGTGAGGTGTGCGTTCGCGTCGATCAATGTGGTGCGCTCCTGTTGTGAGAACAGCGGAGGCAATACGCAGTTCACGACGACCTGCGCGATGGGCAAGTGGAGCTCGTCTCTCAGCGCGGCGGCGAGCTCGAGCGTCTCGGTCGTCGGCATCTCCTCGGGGAGCGTCACGAGCACGACACCCGCGGCCGACGGATCACGGAACATGGCCCACGCGCGCTCGGCGTCCCGGCGCAGCATTCCTGGCGGAACGATCTCGACGATCACCTTAGGCACGCGCAGCATGTCGAGGCCGTGCCCCGTCGCGGGCGCGTCGAGGATCACGACGTCGTACTTGAGCGAGCCGTCCGCGGCCGTCTCGGTCGTATGCCACCACGCCTTGCCGAGCAGCGACCACTCCTGCATCCCGGGCACCGCGCGAAAGAACGTGCGGACGTATTTATTGTCGAAGAGCAGTGTGTAGAGCGCCTTCGAGTTGAGGGCGAGCGCGCCGTACTCCTCGAGCGCGCGGTCAGGCGTCATGTTGACGGCCCACACGTTCGGCGCCGCTTGCATGACCTCGGAGCCGATGAGGTCGCAGCCGAGCATCACGCTCAGTCGCTCCTTCGCGTTGCACATCGCGACGAGGACCTTCTTGCCGCGCTGAGCGAGCGAGAGCGCGTGGGCCGCCGCGACCGTCGTCTTGCCGACGCCACCTTTACCCGTGACGATGAGGAAGCGTCTGTCTCCGACACCGGACATGAGAACGGGACCTACTAGCATGCTCCTAGGTTTCATCTGGGGCTCACTTGCTCTAGAGCAAGAGGTAATGAGCACGGCGAGCACGGCGAACACGGCTCGACTGTTCGCGCTCGGCGGTCTCGGCGAGGTGGGGATGAACTGCCTCGCGATCGAGCAAGAGGGCCAAGTCATCCTCATAGACTGCGGCGTGACGTTCGATCACCGCGGACTCGGCGTCGACGTCGTGCACCCGGAGCTCGGCGCGCTGGAGGCCTATCGAGACCGCATCGCGGGCGTGATCATCACGCACGGCCACGAGGATCACATCGGCGCGTTGCCCTATTTCTTGCGTCGCTTCGACGTACCGGTGTGGGCGCCACCCTATGCGCTCGGGCTCATCCGAGACCGCATCAGGGACCACGAGATCCTCGAGCACGCTCGCCTCGAGGCCACCGCGCCGCGCGAGCCGTTCCGCGTGGGCCCGTTCGAGATCGAACCCATCCGCGTCACGCACTCGATAGCGGACGCCACCGCGCTCGCCATCAAGACCGCCGCCGGCACGGTGATTCATACGGGTGACTTCAAGTTCGACGAGAACCCGCCGGACGGACAGACGTTCGACGAGGCCCGCTTTCGTGAGCTCGGCGACGAAGGCGTGCGCTTGTTGATGAGCGACTCGACGAACATCGACGCGCCGGGGACCACGGCGAGCGAGACGGACGTTGGCGCTGCGCTCTACGACGTGATCTCGCGAGCCGAGGGCGCGGTGGTCGTCGCCATGTTCGCCTCGAACGTCCACCGGCTGCGCATGCTCGGCGACATCGCGCGACGAACGAACCGCCGCATCGTGCCGATGGGGCGCAGCGTGGAGCGTCACGCCGCGGTGGCGAAGGCGACAGGTTACCTCGCGTGGCCGAGCGATCTCGCGTGGTCCGCGTCGCGCGCGCGGGAGCTCGAGCGCAATCGGATCCTCGCCGTGGCCACGGGCACCCAGGGCGAGACACGCGGAGCGCTCAGTCGCCTCGCGCGCGCGGACCACCCCGGTCTAGCGCTTGCCGAGGGTGACACGGTGATCCTCTCGTCACGGGCGATCCCAGGGAGTGAGCTCGAGGTGTCCGCGATGATGACCGAGCTGCTCCGGCGCGGCGTGAACGTCGTCTCCTGGGCGAGCGATCGCCGCATACACACGAGCGGCCACGCGCACCGCGCCGAGCAGAAGCGGATGCTCGAGCTCGTCCGGCCGCGCAGCTTCTTTCCGCTCCACGGGACGCTCCATCACCTGACGCGTCACGCGTCACTCGCGCGCGAGTGCGGTGTGCCCGATGTGGCCGTGGTCGAGAACGGCGAGGTGGTCGAGCTCCACGCGGACGAGGGCCTCCGCAAAGTGGGGCGCGTCAAGACGGGCCGCGTGTGGTGTTGGGACGGCTCGGCGGTCGCCCCCGAGGTCATCCGCGAGCGCCGCGCGATGGCGAGCGAGGGCATCGTCGTGGTCACGCTCGTGGTGCGCGCAGGCAAGCTCGTACGCGCGAGCGTCTCCACGCGCGGAGTGCTCGACGAGGCGACGAACAAGCGCACGATCGCAGACGCCGAACGCGAAACCCGGAGTGCGTGGGAGGCGACGAGCGAGCGGGACCGCGAGTCGTCGCTCGAGGCCGTGCGCCTGGCCGCGCGGAGGGTTTTCCACAAGGCCTGCGGGATCAAGCCGTCGACGATCGTCACGGTCGCCGAGGACGAATGACCCGGCGACTCACGGGGCCGTTCCTCGTTCGCGCCTTGCAGACGTGTGATCGGGAGATCGCCCGCGCGTTGCCGCGCGTGCTTCGCTCCGCGGACGACGAGGCCGTACACGATCTCCGCGTCGGCATCCGTCGCATGCGCGTGCTGTTGAAGCTCGCGCGCCCGATCTTCGGCCGTCACTACGCGGACGTCGTGCGAGCGGCGTACACGATCGTGCATCGCTCGACGGGCGACCTACGGGACGCGGAAGTTTTACTCACCACGCTCGGCGAACTCGCGATCCAAGACGCGGCGTTCACGGTGTGGCTCGCGATGCGGAAACGGCGCGAAGTCGGGCTGCGCAAGACCGTGGTGCGCGGCCTGATGACGGGTGACTTGTCACGCGCCAGCGATCGTCTCCGCGCGCTCCTTCTGTTGCCGATCAATCCAGCGCGCGACAAACTGCTGGCGAAGTTCGCGCGGCAGAGCGTCGGCAGGGCGCACGAAACCGTCACGCAGCGCGACACGACCGACACGACCGACGTCCTCGGCTTGCACGCGCTGCGCATCGCGTACAAGGGTCTCCGATACGCGGCCGAAGTCCTCGCCATTGCGCTCCCGCCTCACTTCGGGGCTTGCGCGGAGGCGGCGGCGAAGTTCCAGAAGCGCCTCGGCGAGATCCACGACCTCGACGTCGCAGTCGTCGTCGTCCGTCGAGCCAGGGGACTGCCTCTTGATGTGAAGAACGCGGCGATCGTCGCGCTCGGGGCGAGGCGAGAGCGCGTCGTCGCCAAGCTACTCGCCGAGCCGAAGATCCTTTTGCCGCGCAAGCCAGCGGATCAGCCGAAGAGCGAGGCGCGCGTGTCGGCGCCGATCATCACGCCGTAGCGCTCGAGCGGAGCGAGGAGCCCCTCGGCCACTTCGCGCGCGAGAGGCATCGCGCGTGCGGACTCGAGCCACCCGAGCTCGTGCAGGTGCGTGATCGGAAAGCCGCGGGCGGTGACGCCGTCCACGACCGCGCTGGGCGTGCCTCTCCAGAACACCCGCAGCCCGGAGAGGGCGACGCCGCCGCGCGGTACTCGTTCATCGACACCTCGGTCCACGACTGGCGGACGGCCGCGAGCAACTCCGGCGAGTAGCGGCTCGTGTCGATCGTGCCCCACGGAACGCTCGAAGCGTCGGGTCGAGCGCGGCGGAAGAAGTGCTCTGACGCGCCGCCGAGCCACTCGAGTTCGAACAGTTGACCCATCAAACATCTCCTTCGGTTCGGCTCATGTCGCGGCCGGCGCGGCGGCGGGCGCATCCGCGGCGATGCGGCCGATGCGAGTGTCCGCGTCCTGCGTCAGCGCGTGCTTGCCGATCGCGATGTCGTCGTCGGCGTCGCTGGCGGGCGCGACCTTCCCAACTTCGGCGGGCTCGCCCAAGCGGTTGTCGTGGCATGCGACTGCGGCAACGACCGACGTCGCGGTCACGCACAGCAGCATCCGGCGCTTCTTCATCACCCCAGGATGGCGCTCAGTAGGGGCTGATCGCCATGTAACCCACCGGGTGCGAGTGCGCTGTAGGGGCTGGCTTGGTCTCTCCGTGCTTGGCGCTCGCGTCCGCTTGCTTGCTCGCATGAGGGGCGCTCACATCGAGGGCGATCGCCGACTCCCATGACGGAGGCGCGACGGTGTCCGTCGTTCGCGGGACGTCAGCGGCGTCGAACGGAGGGGCCACGTCTCCCGTGGCTTGCGGACGAGCCTTGCAGTCGATGGATCGCCGCCATCGAGTTCACCGTCACGCAGAGCAACATGCGATTCATCGATTCTCGACCTTAGGACCGAACCGCGGCTTTTTTTGGCATTTCCACGATGACACGGTATGAAGGCCGCGCCGGATGAGCAGCGCCGAAGACCCCAAAGGCGAGCCCGAACGCGCGAGCGGCGAGGGCAAGCGAAGCGTGGCGAAGGGTCTCATCAAGACGCTGCGTCCGCATCAGTGGGTGAAGAACCTATTTGTGCTCGCGCCCATGTTCTTCCACAAGGACGTCTTCCTCTCGACCGCGGCAGGCCCCGCGCTCAACCTTACCGTCGCGGTCCGCGCGCTGGTCGCGACGCTCGTGTTCTGCTTCACGTCGGGCGCGGTCTACGCGATCAACGACATCGTGGACGTGGAGGCGGACCGCGTTCACCCGGTCAAGCGCAACCGCCCGATCGCGAGCGGCGAGGTGCCAATCGCGCTCGCGAAGCTGATGGCCGCGGGCCTCGTGATCGCGTCTCTCGCGGTGGCCGCGATGCTGGACGTCTACTTCGCGGCCGTCGTCGCGGCGTACTTCGTCCAGAACATGGCCTACAGCTTCAAGCTCAAGAAGATCGCGTTCCTCGACGTGGGCCTCATCTCGTTGGGCTTCGTGCTGCGCGTGCTCGCCGGCGGATACGCCACGCGCGTGCACGTGAGCGGCTACATGATCGCGTGCACCGCGCTGCTCGCGCTGTTTTTGGGCTTCGGCAAGCGCCGGCACGAGCTTGAACTCGAGACCGCAGGAAAGCAGCGCGCGGCGCTCGAGGCGTACAGCAAGGGCAGCCTCAACATTGCGCTCGGGCTCACCGGCACGGCCACGGCGCTCACGTACGTCGCGTACACGTTGGACCAAGCGACCAGCGAGTTCTTCCACTCGCAGTGGCTGTGGCTCACGAGCCCCTTCACGGTATTTGGCATCTTGCGCTTCTTGATGCTCGTGAGCGGCAAGGCCGGTCGTGGTCGTCGCTCGGAGTCACCGACCCAAGAGATGCTGCGCGACGTTCCCTTCGTTTTGAACCTGGTTTTGTGGGGGATCGTGGTGGTCGCGATCGTGTATCGCCTGCGCCCTGGCACCTGACGGGAATTTGTACGGCCCCGGTACGTACAAGCTGAACCCATGCTTTCTCGTGTCGCGGTCGTCGGCTAGCCAATGCCCTGGGACGTGCTCCTCGTGCGCTTGCCGTTGTCCGTCACGGCCGTGAGCGAGCTACCGTTGGGCTACGTCTTCGCGCCGTTCGGTGCACGTGACTCGGTGGTGCGCGATCTCGAGAGCGCTTGCGCCCGGCGCTCGTGCGCGATCGAGTGGATGAGTCCTTCGTTCGGCGTGCTCCGCACCGAGGATTTCGTGATCGAGCTCGAGCTCGTCTCCGCCGCGCGTGTGCTGTTGCACGTGCAAGGTGCGTCAGACGCGCTCGAGGTGCTCGACGCGATGGCCAGTGCGCTCGGCGCCAGGGCCGTGGACTGCGAGACGGACCGCGTCGTGGACCTCGACGATCGTGTGACCGCGTCGAGCGGCCTCACCTCTTGGCAGGAGCGCAAGGCCGCCGAGGTGGCCACCGATCGCGCGAGTCAGAGCCTCCTCGACGACGGCGCCGAAGTCATCACCATGCACGCGGGCCCGAAGTCACCGCGCAACTAGACTAGCGCGCGCGTGAAAAGCGCCGCATGTTGCGCCCATGCCCGAGCCGGACGCAGCCTCTCACGACAAGCTCGCGGAGAAGCCCGGTCCGTGGGTAGACCTTGGGCTCACGCTGCCGGTGTTCCTCGTCTATCACCTCGGCGTCGTCTTCCTGAACGTGCGCAACGCGAGTGATCTCGTGACCGGCGCGCTGCTGAGCGTCGCCGCCGGCGACAAGACGCTTTACCTGGTCATCACGGCCGGCATCGGCCTCACGCTCGCTGGCGTCTTCGGTTGGCTCGGCCGCGGCAAGACGTTTCGGCCCTGGAAATTCGCTCAAATCGCGGTCGAAGGCGTCGTGTATGCGTTGGTTTTGAGGCTCGCAGGCGGCTTCGTCGACCAGCACCTCTTCATGGGAAAGATCACGCTGAGCGGGTTCCCTGGCTTCATCATGTCGCTCGGCGCCGGCTTTTACGAAGAGCTCACCTATCGCGTGCTCTTGTTCTTCTTGGTGGGCACGCTCGGGCAACGACTCTTGCTCAAGCAAGCGTCCAAGACTCGCAAGCTCGCACTCGGGATCGTTTGGGCCGTGGCATGCGCGGCCATCTTCAGTGGCGTGCACTACATAGGGCCGTTGGGCGACGACTTTCAGCTGCGCTCGTTCGTCTTCCGCTGGGTGCTGGGTCTCGTGCTCACGACCATCTACTGGGCGCGCGGGTTCGCCGCGGCGGTCTGGGCGCATGCGCTCTACGACGCGTGGGTGTTGGTCCTTTAGTCGTCGCGCAGCGACCATGCGAAGGCGAGCGCGAGGAGCATGCCCACGGCACCTGCCCAGAACGGCGAGCTAGTGCCCAAGACGGAGCCGTAGAGCCAACCGCCCATCGCGGGCCCGAGCACTCGACCCAAGCTCGAGGCGGACTGGTTCGTACCCATGATCGCGCCGCGCTCGGTCTCGCCCGCGCGCTTGCTCACGAACGACGCGAGCGCGGGCTGCGCGAGGCCGTTTCCTGTCGCGAGGACGATACCTGCAACATACAACAGCCACCGGCCTACGCTCGGTGACGAGGCCGTGAGCGAGAACGCGACGACTTGCAGAGTGATGCCCCAGCGCAGCATCACGCTGTCCCGGACCTTGCCCGAGAGGGAACGCACGAGCCCGCCCTGCACCGCCGCGGCCGTGATGCCGATCATCGCGAACGCGATGCCGGTCTCGCGCTCGGACATCGCGAACTCGTCTTTGTTGAAGTAACGATACGTCTGCTCGAGGTTGGCGAACGCCGTGACCGCCACGAGGTTCACGACGACGGCCCGTCCGAGCATGCGGTCCGCGAACGTCTTCTTGATCGCCTTAAAATCGAAGCGCAAACGCGAGGGCGGACTCGCCGCGCGCTTCTCTTTGGGGAGCGATTCGGGCAGCCCGATGATCACCCACACGAAGTTGATCACGCTCAGCGAGCCCGCCGCGAAGCACGCGAGAGGTCCGTGCCGATGGTTGATGTCGATCGACGCGAGCAGCCCGCCGAAGCCGGGTCCGAGGATGAAACCGAGCCCGAACGCCAGCCCGATGAGGCCCATGCCCTTGGCGCGATCCTCGGGCTTCGTGACGTCCGTGATGTACGCGCTCGCGGTGGAGATGTTGGCGGTCGCGATGCCGGCGAAGATGCGCATTGCAAAGAGCCAGACCACGCTCGTGCCGTACGCGAGCGCGAGCCCGAGGCCGATGTTCGAGATCGCAGTCGCCGCGACCGAAGCCACGAGCACGGGGCGGCGGCCGACGCGATCCGAGAGCTGACCCCACACGGGGATGAAGAAGAACCCCATCAGCGAGTACGCCGCACCGAGCAGCGAGCCGACGAGCGCCGTCTGGTGGAACGTGTTGCGCGCCTCTTCGGCCAAGAACGGCAGCACCATTCCGAAGCCGACGAGGTCGAGGAAGATGGTGAGGAAGATGGCGCCGAGCGACGGCTTGCGCGGCGTGGTCACGCGTCGCTGTGTACTCCGCCTGTCGCCACGCGCCGCGCCCAAACGAAAGCTTCGACGTTTCCCTTCGGCCCCGGCACCGTCGAGTCGCAGCGGCCGAGCAGCTCGAAGCCGGAGAGCGCGACGCTCGAAGCGGCGGCGTCAATCGCACGAGCGCGCACGCCCTGATCGCGCACGACCCCGCGACCACGCGCTGCCTCTTCGCGCCCGACCTCGAACTGCGGTTTGACCAGCGCGACCAGCTCACCGCCGACGCGGGTACACGCGGCGATCGCGGGCATGAGCTTGCCGAGACCGATGAACGACGCGTCGACGACCGTGAGATCGACCACGCCGCCGATGCTTGCCGCGTCAAGTGCGCGTGCGTTCGTACGCTCCATCACGACGACGCGCGGGTCCGTCCGGAGCGTTTGGGCGAGCTGGCCGTAGCCGACGTCCACGGCGACGACGAGCTTTGCGCCGCGCTGCAGCAAACAATCTGTGAAGCCCCCTGTGGACGCGCCGACATCCAGACATCGCAGACCGACGACCGAAACGCCGAGCGACTCGAGGGCGCCCAGCAGCTTGTCCCCGCCACGCGATACGAATGCGGACGCGGCACGGCGCACCTTGATTTCTGCGTCTTCGGCGATCAGCGTGCCCGGCTTGTCGAGCCGCTTGTCGCCACTCCACACCACGCCCGCGAGCACGATGGCCTGCGCCTTGGCACGGGTGGGAGCGAGCCCACGCTCCACGAGCGCGACGTCGACGCGGAGCTTCTTCAAAGGACAGTCACCATGACGCACGCGCAACGAGCACGTGCAATTTTACATAGACGAAGTGCTTCGTCACGCTAGGATCCAATCCGCCAGTGTCCTTTTTCTTTTTTTTCGGGTGAAGACATGAGAACGCAAGTCGTGTTGGGCGCAGTGACCGGTGGTCTGCTGCTCGGGTTCTTGGTCTACTGCAGCCCGAGTGCTCAGGTCGTCGACGATAGCGACGCTGCTGCTGCCGTGGTCTGCGATGACGGCGGCGCTAACTGCGCGTGCGATCCTGGCAAGTTCAAGTTGCCGGTCGATTGCTACACGGGGCCGAAGGGCACCGGCAACAAGGGTGCTTGCAAGTCGGGCAAGCGAACGTGCACCGGCGCGGGCATCACGAGCGACTGCGTCGGGCAGACCACGCCGACCCCGGAGGTCTGCGACTACCTGGACAACGACTGCAACGGCATCGTGGACGACGTCCCCGGCACCTCGGCGTTGTCGGCGGATGCGGGCGGCGCTCCCGTCGTGGATCTCTGCCAAGCCCCGAGCTGCGACCCGAAGTACACGGACGCGGGCATCGGTTGCTACAACGGCACCGAGCGCAACGTCTGCAAGGCGGGCTCGAAGGTGTGTGGCGCGGGTCGCCAGTTGACCTGTCAATCGTTCACCGGGATCGTTCCGCAGATGGAGACCTGCAACGGCTGGGACGACGACTGCAACGACCTCGTGGACGACGGCTTGGACAACCTCGGCAAGTGCGATGTCGATCCTGACGCGGGCTTCACGGGCGCGGACGGCGGCGCAGTTCTCGGCGAGTGCCTGAACGGCACCGGGCACTGCGCAGATGGCGGCCAATACTGCCCGCCCTCCGATCCCGTTGTGGAGAAGTGCAACGGCAAGGACGACGACTGCAACGGCAAGGTGGACGACAAGTCCTGCCCGAACTCGTTCTCCAACTACTGCTGCCACTCGGGCTCGTATTACACATGCGGCTCGTCGAGCTATATCCAGTGGGGCTACACTTGCGTGCTCAGTCAGTGACTTCGGCGTAGTTGAATTAGGAGGTTCGGAATGCGAGCGCGGGTCTTCTTGGCTGCTGCGGCGTGACGGCCCTACTCGGGATGCTCGTGTACTGCAGTCCGGCATCGCCCGTGGTCGACGACAGCGACGCCGCGGTCGCGATGTGCGACGACAGCGGCGCGAACTGCGCTTGCGATCCCAAGCTGCGACCTGAAGTACACGGACGCGGGCATCGGCTGTTACGACGGCACCGAGCGCAACGTCTGCAAGGCAGGCAAGCGTGTGTGCGGCGCCGCTCGCCAACTCAAGTGTGAAGCGTTCTCCGGCATCGTTCCGCAGATGGAGATCTGCAACGGTTGGGACGACGACTGCAACGACCTCGTGGACGACGGCCTGGACAACCTCGGTAAGTGCGACGTCGATCCGGACGCCGGCTTTACCGGGGCGGATGGCGGCATGGTCCTCGGCGAGTGCTTGAAGGGCACCGGGCACTGCGCGGACGGTGGGCAGTACTGCCCGCCTGCGGATCCCGTTCCTGAGAAGTGCGACAACTTGGACAACGACTGCAACGGTCTGATCGACGATCACGCCTGCAAGGGCCAGTTCGGCCCTTGGTGCTGCAACTACCAAAGCTCGCACTTTTGTACCTCCTCGGACCTTGGCGGCGTTTGGAAGTGCAACCTAGCCAATTGACGTCACTGAGCTAGACGACCACGCCCGGATGGATCGCTCGCGCGAGCGTCGCGAGTCCGTCTGCGACGCGTGGGCCTGGGCGAAGGACGGTCTCGTCCGTGAGGTCGACCACTCGGCCTGATTTCACAGCGCGAAGACCCCGCCATCCCAACGCTTGCGCCGGAACGGACTCGCCGCCGTGACCCGCGCGCGCAGCGGCGTTGAGGATCACGTCTGGGTCGAGCGCTGAGAGAGCCTCGAGATCGAGCGCCGGATAGCCAGCGCCGACAACCACGTTCTCCGCGTGCGCTCGCCTGAGCATATCGTCGGCGAAGCTCTTGGTTCCGGCCGCGAAGATCGGCTGTATGCCGAACAAGAGTACGACCTTCACGCGCGGGAGCCCGCGCGTCGCCGCTTCGATAGTGGCCACACGAGCGTCGATCGCACCCTTGACGCGATCGGCTTCGTCCCGGCGACCGACGCGTGCTCCGATTCCGAGGATCATCTCGAGGATCTCCGCGATCGACTCGGTCTGCGGGAAATACGTGTCGATCTTTCGCGCGTCGAGCTTGTCGACGACGCTCGCGCCAGCGGGGCCTCGCGCTCCAACGACGAGAGTGGGCGAGAGCGACACGATCGCTTCGAGGTTCGGGTCAACGTACCCGCCGACGTCCGGCAGGGCGCTCACCTCGGGCGGGTAGTCACAGTATCGCGATCTGCCCACGAGCAACCCGAGGGCGCCCACCGCGGCGATCGCCTCCGTCGTCGATGGAGAGAGCGATACGACGCGTGGACCCGCGGTCACCGGTGAGGCCTTTCGCGAGCACCCCATCGCGAGTGCCCCCAAGAGGAAAGCTCGCCTATCGATCAAAGCATCAATCTCGCTTCGATCGAGCGTGCTGCGTTGGGCTTCATGATCTCTCGACCAATCCGTATTTATGCAGCTTCTCGATCAACGCGGGCCGCGACACGCCTAGCCTGCGCGCGGTCTCGCTCTGGTTCTTTCCCGAGGCCTCGAACTGCTCGGCGATGATGTTGCGCTCGAACGCCTCGACGCGGGCGCGCAGCGGATGGGCGGGGCCCGGATCTCCGGCGGCGCCTCTCGCGAGCGGCGCGGTCCTCGGCTCGTCGAGCGAGCGCCAGAGCGCGAGCGTGAGTCGCTCATCGGGAGCGAGAGCGAGCAGCCGCGCCACCGTGTTCTCGAGCTCGCGCACGTTGCCTGGCCACGCGTGAGTCTTCAGCGCTTGCAAGAGCGCGGGCTCGACCGAGACCTGCACCATGCCGTAGCGCTCGGAGTACTGCTTGACGAACGCGTGCACGAGCGGCTCGATGTCCTCGTTGCGCTCGCGGAGCGGCGGCACGCGAATGGGGACGACGTTGAGCCGATAGAATAGGTCCTCGCGAAATCGGCCTGCCTTCGCCTCCGCGGCGAGGTCTCGGTTCGTCGCGGCGATCAACCGGACGTCGACTGTCTCGGCCTTGCCGCCGACGGGCTGCACCTCTCCCGACTGCAGCGCGCGCAGGATTTTGGCCTGGATCGCCAGCGCGAGATCACCGATCTCGTCGATGAACAACGTGCCCTTGTCCGCCTGCTGGAAGTAGCCGAGCTTGGCCGCGATCGCTCCGGTGAACGCGCCCTTCGTGTGACCGAAGAGCTCGGCCTCTGCGAGCTCGGACGGGATCGCGGCGGCGTTGAAGCGGATGAACGGTTTGTCCGCGCGCCGAGAGTGCGCGTGCACTGCGGTGGCGACCACGTCCTTGCCCGAGCCGCTCTCGCCGCTGAAGAGGATGGTGACGTCCTTCGGCGCGACGCGCGCGACCATGTCGAGCACCCGGCGAAGCGCGGGGCTCTCGGCGATGATGGTGCGACCAAGCGAGGCCTCCGTGCGCAAGCGCGCGTTCTGCAAGCGCAGCTCGCGCGTCTCGATCGCGCGCTTGACGATCAGCGTGAGCTCGTCCGGATCGAACGGCTTGGGCAGGTAGTCGTGAGCGCCCGCCTTCATCGCCGCGACCGCGACCCGCTCCGATCCGTGCGCCGTGAGCATGAGGATGGGCACGCTCGGGTCTTGCGCGCGTAGCGTGCTGAGGACCTTCATGCCGTCGATGCCCGGCATTGCGAGGTCCGTGAGCACGACGTCCGCCCCGCGCGCCTCGAACGCCGCGAGCCCTGTTTCACCGCCGTCGCAGGTCTCCACGATCAGACCCGCGTCCGTGAGCACGGCCTCGAGCGTGTATCGAAGCGATGCGTCGTCGTCGATCACTAGGACGCGCGGCTGCATTTCAACGAATTAGCCTACCACGCTGGCGGCTTCTGTTTCTTGCGGCCGCACGTGGAGACGTCGACCTCGGGACGCGGCAGGCCCTCGGGTGTGACGAGCGCACAGTAGGGCAGCTCGATCGTCGCGGTGGTCCCGCGCTCTGGCTCACTCTCGAACCGGAGCTCGCCGCCATGCTGCGCGATGATCGCGCGCGCGAGGGCGATCCCGAGCCCCGACTGACCCTGGCGCGTGGAAAAGTGCGGGCGCTGGATACGCTCCAAGACCTCGGGCGTCATGCCCTCGCCGTGGTCGATGACGCGAATGCGCACGCGCGTGTCCTTGGTGAGCACGACCGCCACGGTGACCACTGCGTTGCGAGCCGAGGCTTCCATCGCGTTCTGCACGAGGTTGTGAAGCGCTTGTCGAAGCTTACGTGGGTCGGCCTCGAGTTCCAGTTTCTCGTCGCCGATGACCTCGATCACTTGTCCGCGATCGGCGAGCCGAGACTCGAGGATGGTCGCGAGCTCACGAGCGACTTCGTGAGGCCGAAGCATGCTGGGCCGCAGGTCCTCGAGCGACCGCGAGAAGCTGATGAAGCCGTCCACGATGGTCCGCAGGCGCTCCGCCTCGACCGCGACGAACGCGACGCGCTCGGCGGTCTTCTCATCGGTGCAGCTCCGCGCGACATGCGCAGAGAGGGCCTTGATCGACGCGAGCGGGTTGTTCATCTCGTGCGCCAACCGCGCCGCCACACCCTCGAGCACACGCGAGTGGTTGGAGCCCGCGTCGCACAGCTCCTCCCGGTGCGCGGCAAGCTCCTCGGCGATCCGTGCGTACGCGCGCGTGATCACGAGACCCATGCGCAACGAGCTCGCGACCGAGAGCGTAGCGACACACGCGGTCGTCATGAAGTAGGCGGTGGTGAGGCTTCCGTCGACTATGAACGGCGCCGGCAGCGCGCCCCAAGGCTGCGCGGACACGAAGCCCAGCGCGACGAACGATGCGGCGAACGCGCCGAGCAACAAGACCTTCTGGCGCTTCTCCGGGACGATGATCGCCGCGGACCCGACCATCGGCAGAATGAACGGCAAGAGCGGACTGCAAATGCCCCCGCTGACCGCCGTCACGATGGTGCTGTGCAGGAGCGCGAACGCGAACGGCGTGACGTTGAGCGAGGGTCGCGAGCTGAACGCCGCGCCGAAACAAACGACCAACGCCCCGACCGCGATCAGCGCGCGCGTCTTGCTCCCCGACAGCGCGAGCACGAGCGCGAACGTCAGGTAGGTGGGCATGATGAACAGCACCAGCCAGCGCCGCGTGCGCGTGTGCATCTCGAGGAAGACACGGCGGCGTACTGCATCGAAGCTGGCGGCCTGTCGGGCCGACGACTCGAGCACTACGGTGGACATCACCTCTTACGATGCTCGATGTTGAGCGTTTGGTTCTAGTTTTCTGCTTCCTGGCCGCGTGATCAGGGGCGCGAACGACGGCGGCGTGCGTAAACGAGGCCGATGATGCCGACGATGGCGCCGGCGCCCCACGGAACGGGCTTGGTCGGATCGGGCGCGGGCGCGATCGCACAGCCTGTCGTGGTGACGGTCCTCGTCGTGGCGCCCGGCGGGGCTGTTGGCGCGGCGAAGCACTGACTCGAGGCCGGATCGCACGCGAAGCCCGACGGACAGACGTTCGTGCCGTCGCACGCTTGCGTGCAAGTGTAGGTGGTGCCGTCCCGCGAGCCGCAGATGCTGGACGCGCACGAGGTATTGTCCGCGCAGGGGTCGCCGAGCTGTCCCTGCCCTGGCGCGAGGGTTCCTCCGTCCGAGGGCGGCGGAGGCGGCTGGGTCCACGGCGGGGCGGTGTATTTGCCGTCTGCGGCTGCGGTGATCGCCGTGTTCACGATGAAGTCCTTGAACGCATCGGTTCGCGTGTACACCCCGCCCAAGCACGCGGTGCTGGTGCTGCCGCCGCGCGAGAGAACGCCGAAGCTCACAGGGTTCGACGCGTTGAACTGCTTCTGCTCGTACCCGCTCGAGCCCGAGTCGCCTTCGCAGGTGCCGTCGCCGGACTCGAACTCCGACGGCAAGAGCTGCCCGCCGGTGTTTCCACAGTCGATCTTCGCGTCGCCGGGGATGCACACGAGGTTGATGTTCTGGCGGATGCGCCGCGAGCCCGAGCTATTCAGCGCGTTCGGCGCGTCGATGCCGTAGCCGAGCGCGGTCACGGTCGAGGCGTAGCGCGTGTGATCGGTCATCTTGTACTGCACAACCGGAGTGACGAACGTGCCGGCGGCTTCCTTGAGGGACACGTTGTCCACGAGCTCGATCAGGGCCATGTCGTTGCCGCAGAACGCGTTGCCCGGCGTGCGATAGATCTTCTTGGCGTCGTGCCAGCCGGTGGTGCCCTGGCTCATGTCTCCGTCGGTGGTGATGGAGAAGAAGTTGGTCGCCGCGTGCTGCGCGCCGAACTTCGTGGACGGAAGGGTGCAGTCGATCTGCTGGGGCGACTGATCGACGCAGTGGCGCGCGGTGAGCACGAGGTTCGGCGCGATGAGGGCACCCGAGCAGATCAGCTGGCAATTGCCGGGCGAGCCGACGCAGACGCCGACGGCGAAGGAGTGCTTGAGGTCGTCCGTGCCGCCCTGGATGGGGCTGGAGGTCGAGCCCGCTTGCTCCACGGGTGCGCTGCTCGAACATCCGGCGATCATCGCGAACACCGCGCTCAACGTCACTGCCCGAGAACCGACCATGCACATCTCCTTGTCACGCACACGACGCGCGACTCACGAACCTTCACTCAAAGCCGTCTCCCCGAGCGAGTCGTTCGGACCAAACCTGCATTGAGCCGTGTTGCTCAATTTACCGGGTGTGCGTCTAGGAGCAACGAACACCGTCATAGCCAAACTTTTCTATCGCACGCTGTAGGCTTCGACCGCCTCGTCGGGGGGCTCAGGGCGCGAACTCAGCCACGACCTTCTGTGAGACGAGGCCGACGCGAAAAGCTTCTTCGAGGAGCGTCGAAACCGCCAGGCGCGCGTCCGCAGGGAGCTCTCGCGTGTCGGCGTTCGCGTACATGCGTAAATACTCGTCGAGCATCGATCGGCTCATTTTCAGGTCGGTTCGTGACTCTTCGGCCAGCAGTGCGCTCATCACCTCTTCACGGTGATCGAGCGCCCACGCGATCGACGCGCGACACACGGCGGACGTGCGCCGTATCAAGTCTGCGCCCAGGCCCCGGCGAATGACGTTGCCTCCGAGCGGCAAAGGGAGGCCGGTTCGCGCGAGCCACGCTTCACCCACGTCACACACCTTGACGAAGCCTTCGCGTTCGTAGGTGAGGCGACCCTCGTGAATGAGCAGCGACGCCTCCACGTCGCCGGAGCGAACGGCCTCGAACGCCCGCGCGTACGGCGCGATCGGCACGACGACGGGCTCGAAGTCCGAGAGCAACAACCGCAGCGCCAAGTACGCGGTGGTGCGCTTGCCCGGGATGCCGATGCGCTTTCCGGCGAGAGACTCGAGCGTCCGCGGCGAGGTCGCGACGACGACGGGCCCGTACCCACGACCGACCGACGCGCCGTGCGGGAGCAACAGGTAACGATTCGCCAGCGTGGCGTAGTGCGCGATCGACACGGCGCACACGTCGATCGTTCCCTCCTCGGCGAATCGATTGAGGCGCTCGGTGTCGTGCCGCTCGTGCTCGAACGTGATGCCGTCCGTGTCGACCTTGCCGTTGAGCATGGGCCAGAACATGAAGATGTCGTCGGAGTCCGGCGAGAATGCGAGTCGAACGGTGGTCATAGTGCAACCTTCTGGAATCGTCGGACGCTCGCCCAGACGAGCACGACGCTGATCAAACACAACGCGAGGACGTTCGGCATCAGCTCGCGCGGGCCTGCGTCTCTGAGGACGATGCCGCGCATGATTTCGATCATGTGCGTGGCGGGCAGCAGGCGACCGATCAAGTACAAGACCAAAGGCAGCCCCGCTGTCGGGAAGATGTACCCCGAGAGGAAGATCGACGGCAGAAAGAACATCTGCGCTTGCTGCTGCGCTTGGGCTTGGGTCTGCGCGCGCGTGGAGATGAACAGGCCCAAGGAGAGCAGCGCGAACAAGTAGATGATCGCCATCGCGAACAAGAAGACCAAGTTCCCTCGGATCGGTACGCCGAAGCCGAAGCGCATGATGAACAAGACCATCGCGGTCTCCACCACGCCCACGATGAGGTAAGGCGCGAGCTTGCCCAGCATCAACCCGAGCGGGTGGATCGGCGTCACCAAAAGCTGCTCGAGCGTGCCCTTCTCTCGCTCGCGCACGATGGCGATCGCGGTGAGCACGATCGCCACGATTTGCAGCATGATCGCGATGAGGCCCGGGATGATGAAGTTCGCCGTGCGCCCGTCCGGATTGAACAAGATGATCGGCTGCGTCGACAACGGCGCGCCGCGGGTGATGCCCGTGAGCGCCGCCTGCTTGTTGATCTCCTCGAGGCTCACTTGCGCGGCGAGCCCCGTCACCGCGCCGAGCGCCTGCGCGCTCACCGCCGAGTCCGAGCCGTCGATCAAGATCAGCACCTTCGCCTCTTGGCCGCGGCTCCTCTTGTCGTGGTAGTCCGGCGGGATCACCACGCCGACGCGCGCGCGCCCTGCCGCGATCTCACTGCGCGCCTCACGCGGATCCGGCGTCACCTTCGTGATGGCGAACGTGTGCGTCGCGCGCAGCTTGTCCATCAGGTCGCGGCTCTCGCGCGTCTGATCTTGGTCGACCACCACGGTGGGCAGATCGTGGACGTTCTGATCGATGAACCCGAACAGCAAGAGCTGGAAGATCGGGATCGAGAGCGCCGTCATGAGAGTTGCGCGGTCTCGGCGGATGTGGAGAAACTCCTTGAAGAGGATCGCCAAGAACGAGTTCCAGATGGTCCCCGCGGTGCCGACGTTTTTGGTGGGTGCGCTCTGCTTTTTCTTCGTCGCCATCTAGGACGTCGCCTTTCCCTGCGCGGCACGCTCTTGCGCGGCCTCTTGTGTGAGCGCCACGAAGACGTCCTCGAGCGACGGCGCGATCTCGCGAAAGACGGCGTCCTCGAACCCGGCGGCTCGCATCTTGGCAGAGAGCTGCGCGTCGTCGACGTTGGCCTCGAGAACGGCGTGCACGGATTGGCCGAAAATCGTGGCTCCCGTGCAGAACGGTTGACTCTGCAACCATGTGAGCGCGCGCGCGGTGCGGGCGGCTGTCACCTCCACGCGGCGCATGCCGGCCTTGTTGACCGCGCTGTGTGTCTTCAGAGCGTCGGGCGTTCCGGAGACGATCATCTTCGAGAGGTATAGGTAGCCGACCTCTCCGCAGCGCTCGGCTTCATCCATGTAGTGAGTGGTGACGAGCAGCGTGATGCCCTCGGCCGCGAGCTTGAACAACAGGTCCCACAGCTCGCGCCTCGCCACGGGGTCGATGCCGGCGGTTGGCTCGTCCAGGAAGATCACCTCGGGCTCGTGCATGAGAGCTGCGCCGAGCGAGAGCCGCTGCTTCCAGCCGCCGGAGAGCTGCCCTGCGCGGCGATCGACGTACGGGCCGATGTGGGTGAGATCGATCGCCGCTTGCTTGCGCGTCTTTTTGCGCTCGCCGGAGAGCCCGTAGACCCGCGCGTAGAAGTCGAGGTTCTCGCTGACGGTGAGGTCCTCGTAGAGCGCGAAGCGCTGGCTCATGTAGCCGATGCGTCGGCGGATCTCTTCGCCCTTGGTCGCGACGTCGAGGCCCATGACGCTCGCGTGTCCGCCGCTCGGTGCGAGCAGACCGCACAAGATGCGGATGAGCGTGCTCTTGCCGGAGCCGTTGGGTCCGAGCAGCCCATAGATGCAGCCGCGCTTGACGCTGAGGCTGACGCCGTCGAGCGCGTAGAAGTCGCCGAACTTCCGCGACACGTCGTTCACGTCGATCGTCAGCTCGTCGCTGGCTTCGTAGTCGTCCGTCATTTCGGGACCGTGATGAACGCCGCCATCCCCGCGCGAAGCTCGGTCTTGCCTTCTTCGAGCGCGACGCGCGTCGCGAACACTTGATCGGCGCGCTCATCGGCGGTCTGCAGGTTGCGAGGCGAGTACTCGCCGACGCCGTTGATGTGCTCGACCTTGCCCTTGAACGACCTGTTGGGGAACGAGTCCACGTTGATGGGCACCTCGTCCCCGAGGTGAATCGATCCGAGGTGAGTCTCGGGGATGTAGATGCGCACGAAGAGCTGACCGTCCTCGAGCAACGTGAGCGCAGGCGCGTTGGGCGCGAGGATGTCGCCGACGCGCAGATCGAGCGCCTCGACGCGACCGTCCGTCGGCGCCTTCACGGCGAGCTCGGCGATCGCGACGTCGATCTGATCGAGGCGACCTTGCGCCGCGTCCACGACGCCCTTCTGCGCCTTGAGATCTTCCGCCCGCGTCCCGCTCGTCACGAGCTTCGCCTGCGCTTGCGCCTCGCGAGCGCGCGAGAGCGCCTGAGAGAGGTCCTCCTGGCGCGCCCCGTTCTGGAGCTCCGCGAGTTGCTGCTTGGCGGCGTCTCTCTGCGCGGTCGCGCCCTTCAGTGCAGTGTCCGCGTTGTCCACCTCCGCCTGCGAGACCGCTTGCTTGCCGAACAGCTGGTGGACGCGGTCGTCGTCTCTCTGCGCTTTGTCGACGTTCACTTGCGCGGCGTCCAGACGTGAAGACGCCGCCGCGATCTGCTCGCGCCGCGGACCCGTTCGCGTCTCTTCGTACGCGCTCGTCGCGGTCTGCGCGCGCGCTTGCGCTTGCTCGATCTCCTCGGGGCGCGCCCCCTTCTGCAGCTTCTCGAGCGTCGCTTGCGCCTGCGCGAGCTGGCCCGCCGCGATGAGTCGCTGCGCCTGCAGATCGCCCGACTCGAGCACCAAGAGCACATCCCCCGTGTGCACCATGTCGCCCTCGCGGACCTTGAGCTCCTTCACGCGGCCGCCCACGCGAGAGCCCACCGACACGACGCGCGCTTCCACCGTGCCGCTCCACTCGTACGGCTTACTTGCGGTATACATGCGATATCCGCCGTACGCGACGCCACCCAGAAGCAGCAGCACGAGGGGCAGGAATCGACGCGGCGAGGGCTTGGGCTGTTCGTCTGCCATGGCCCGCTGTTATAGGCCGATTTCCGGGTTGAAACAGGGTCCCTGCCGCGTAGGCCAAGCATTGTTCGCGTGACGGGTCGCGCGCCCGACGAAGCTTGAGTCGTTCAGCGCCTACTGCTACGGCCGAGTCCATGCGCTACGCGAGGATCGAGACGTCGAGCGGCCTGCGTTGGGCCCGCATCGACCCCGTGCAAGGGGATGGGCGAGCCGAGCTACTCTCGGTGGCGCCGTGGCTCGGGGGCGCTCTCACGGGGGAGACGATCACGTTCGAGGAGGACGCGCTCCGAGCGCCCGTCTCGCCGCGAAAGGTGCTCTGCATCGGTCGCAACTACGCCGCACACGCGAAGGAGCTCGGCAACGAGCCACCGAAAGAGCCGTTGCTGTTCCTCAAGCCGAGCTCCTCGATCATCGGTCCGTTCGAGCGCGTCGTGTTGCCAAGGCAGAGCGAGCGCGTTGAGCACGAAGCCGAGCTCGGCGTGATCATCGGCGTACGCGCGAAGGACGTCTCGGCGGCAGACGCGATGAAGCACGTCTTCGGCTACACGTGCGTGTGCGACGTGACCGCGCGGGATCTGCAGAAGAAGGACGGTCAGTGGTCGCGCGCGAAGGGGTTCGACACGTTCTGCCCCGTGGGACCGTGGATCGAGGCAGACCTCGACCCACGCGATCTCCGCGTCGCTTGCCGGGTCAACGGTCAAACCAAACAGGACGGCCGCACGCGCGACATGATCTTCGACGTCCCCGCGCTCATCGCGTACTGCAGCGCGGCCATGACGCTCGAGCCGGGCGATTTGCTGGTGACCGGAACGCCGGAGGGCGTCAGTCCGCTCTCGGACGGCGACAGGCTCGAGGTCGAGATCGAGGGTATCGGCGTGTTGTCCGTGTCGATCAAGAAGAGCTGACGTGTCACGGAGCCGGGTGCCGTGGTTCGTCGCGCTCGTCGCGGCGATCGCGTGCGTAGCCGTGGTGGTGGGCGCGCCCGATCCCACGGAGCCGTGCGGCTGGGGCTTCAGGCAGAGCGGCGCAAGATGCTGCGCCTCCGGCACCGACGCATGCGTGAGCGCGAGCGCGTGTCCGTCTCCGCTCGTGGTCACGGGCGGGCGCTGCAAGGCGGCGGACGTGCGCGTGGAGATCGCCGAGACCACCGTGCTGGTCGGACCTGCGGATTGGGAGGCGGAGGGTCGTGTCGCGCCGCGCACCCTGCACACGAAGCGGTTCGCGATCGACGCGTTCGAGCTGAGCGACGACGGCGCGCGCGCGATCAGCCGTATTTCACGCGACGAAGCGCGTGCGCTATGCAAGCAAAAGGGCGGTCGCCTACCGACCGACGACGAGTGGACGGTCGCCGCTGCCGGCTCGCAGCCGCGGCGATATCCGTGGGGCGACACGGGCGCCGTGTGCAGGCGCGGCGCTTGGGGGCTCGAGAGCGGACCCTGTGCGCGCGGTGCGATCGGACCCGACACGGTCGGCGCACACGGCGACGGCGACACGCGCGAAGGCGTCCACGATCTGGCAGGCAACGTCGCGGAGTGGGTGGACGACGACGTCTCGGACGGCATCGGCGTCGTGCACGGCGGCTCGTGGAAGTCGACGCTCGCGACCGAGCTGCGCACGTGGGCGCGCGTCGAGCTCAAGACGGACCGCCGAGAGCCCTGGATCGGCGCCCGATGCGCCTACAATCGTTGACACCTCAAAGGTCCGTGCGGATCAGGCTTGAGCGGCTTGCTTGACCATCAAGAGGCCGGCGTACGCGGCGAAGTTTCGGATCATCGTGCGGTCTCCCGGGAAGAGGCGATGCTTGACCGTGGTGCCGGCCGCGGTGGTGACCGCGATGTAGACGGTGCCGACGGGCTTGTCCGGAGAGCCGCCAGACGGGCCAGCGACGCCAGTGAGCGCCAGCGCGATGTCCGCGCCGCTGACATGACGGACGCCCTCGGCCATCGCCGCGGCCACCTCGGAGCTCACCGCGCCATGACCGCGGATGACGTCCTCGTCGATGCCGAGGAGCCTTGTTTTTGCGGTGTTCGCGTAGGTCACGGCGTCTACCAACAAGAAGTCGCTCGCGCCGGGCTCGCTCGTCAGTAGGTGACCGACGAGACCTCCGGTGCAGGACTCCGCGATCGCGAGCGTCATCCCCTTGTTGCGAAGCGTCCGACCGACCACGCCCGCGAACGTGTCGTCGCCTTCGCCATAGATGATGTCCGCGAGACGCGTGCGCACGTCGACGGTCGCCTTCTCACAGAGCTCCCGCGCGGCGCCGGACGTGACGGCGCGCGCGAGCACCTTCACTTCGATCCCCGAGAGGCTCGCGCGATAGCCGATCGTCACGCCCGGGTTCGTGGCTTCGATGCCAAGGAGCCTCTCGCCAACGTTGCTCTCGGGCAAGCCGAACGTGCGCAGACGGATCTGGTGCGACGTGTTCGGCGCGAGGGCGCGGATGCGCGGCACCACTTGCTCCTCGAACATCTGCTTCATCTCACGGGGCACGCCGGGCATGAAGAAGCAGAGCGCGGTGCCGATGCGCACGGTGAATCCAGGAGCCGTGCCGATCGGGTTGGGCAGCACCTCGGCGCCGTCCGGGAAATCGGCCTGTTTTTGGTTCGTCTCGCTCATCGCGCGGCCGAGCTTCTCGAAGCGGCGACGGATGTGCTCGAGAGACGCCTCGTCGCGCTTGAGCGCCACGCCGATCGCGGTGGCCACCGCTTCGGTGGTGAGATCGTCCGTGGTGGGGCCGAGACCTCCAGTGCAGACGACCACCCTCGCCATGCGACCGAGCCGCTCGAGCGTGGCGATGATGCGCCCGCGGTCGTCGTCGATGACGACCGCTTCGAGCACCTCGAAGCCGAGGTCCGTGAGGCTCGACGCAAGGTCGCTCGCGTTAGTGTTCACGAGCTCGCCACGCGTGAGCTCTGTCCCGATGCACAATACGGCTACGGTCATTGGAGGGGCGTTAGAGCGTACCTCATTTGGTGTGGGTCTTGGGAACACCGAACACGTCTTGAGACCATCGCTTCGCGAGCGCGCAGTCGCCGCGGGGCGTCATGTCCGCCGAGAGCGCTGGGCCCGCCGTGAACAAAAGATCGCTGCCCGAGAGAGAGAGGGAGAGCGCCGCGTGACCCGGGCGCTCGAAGCAGACCCGCGTGGCATCCCTGATTTTTGCGGGTCCTAGCTTCCGCACCATCGCGGCGCTCACGACCGTGAACGCGTGCTCTGCGT
>JAYVYD010000457.1:0-14060 GCA_043784605.1 Myxococcales bacterium
GCGCATCCCGAGCGAGGCCGCCGTCGCGAGGTGAAGGCCATAGAGCATGCTCGTCTTCTGTTCGAGCTCGATCGCCAGACTGCCGCTCCGCGAGCCGTCCTCGTGCAGTCGCTTCGTCTGATTCATGAACGCGGGGCCCAGCACCGACTGGAGCAGAGTGGACAAGAACGCGTACGCGCGCGCGGTCCGCAAATAGAAGATGGGGAAGGGCTCTACCGGGAATTCTGGATGAACGTCGAAGTCCGGCGCAGGCAGAGAGACGCCTGCCGAGAACTCGCCGAGTTGTTTGACGTGCGTCTCTCGAGACTCGATGAGCATGATCTTGAACGTCTCGACGACCTTCTTCTCGTAGTTGCGAGTAAGACATAGGTGGTCCTTCTCGGCGGCTTGATCGGGGACCCACAGTGTTTGAAGCGCATAGAGCTGGCGATCGTAAAGGCCCGAGCTAGCCGTGACTCGCCGATCGCGGCCTTCGATGCAGACACGATTCATTCGCGGCCGATCGGCTTTTATACGTGGTCGCCCAAGCTGTCGGCGATCTTCAGACAAGACAGGTTCCTCCAGAACCGCCTCAAGACGCCGATGTCGTTCGGGGGTCACGCCGACGCCGGAGTCGTGCTTGCGGGCAATCCTGGATTGTCATCGCGCTATGGTGCGGTGCGGGCCCGCGGGGAACATCCTCGACGTCATCGTCGATCAGATCCGCTCTGGCAAATTGGACCTCGCACCCTGGCGATGCGCTCGCAGGAGTGTTGCCGCCTCCGAGCTTCAAACCTGCAGAGACGTACTGCTCCGCATCGGACATCAACGGCTGCCCGTTGGAGCGTGCCTCGAGCGCAAGGGCGAGGTCGGAGAGCCACGCGAGTTTGTTGATGGGCGAGCCGTCCAGCCCGTCCTCGACGCCGAGCTAGATTGCGGCATAGAGACCGTCATTGAACGCTTTGAGGCCCTGATTGACGACCTCCATCGAGGGCAGCACTTCTCGAGCAGAGAATGCCGCGTTCGCTGCAGACACGCTCGGATACAGCGCAGTCGCGTAGGGCGCGTCCGCGCCTTCGAACGGGATGATGTCTAGCTTGGTGACCGCGCCGGACATGTTCACGGTCGCCTCGCAGCCGTCGAACTTCTCGGTGACGGTCAGCCCCGGATCGTACTGCGGGTGCTTGTCCTCGATGCGATCGTCCGCGAGCGGATCGGGCAAGTTGTCGTCACGCTGAGTGACGGTCTCGTCTTGACCCGACAGATCGAGCGACGAGACGCACCCAGTCAACGCGAACACGATGAGAGGGTGAAGACGCATTCAGCGACGGTGGACCGGTGGCTCTCGATGGTCAAGCGAGCGCCCGCAAAAGCGCGTAGCCTTGCCGCGTGATAGTTTTGTACATCGCGACGCTAGTGATGGCCCTCGGGGTCGTCGCGATTCAAATCTTCGCGGGCCATGATACCGGTGGCGGCCACGAGGTTCACGGCGCCGATCACGACGGCGAGGCTGGGCTCGGGACGTTCTTCGCCAGTCTTCGCTTCTGGTCGTTCTTGCTGCTCGCCTTCGGCCTCGTGGGCACGCTGCTCACGCTCCTTCACCTTGCCGGCCCGTGGGTCACGCTTGCGCTCGCACTCGTCTCCGGCGCGGCCTCTGGCGTGTTCGCGGTGTCGGTGCTTCGCCGGCTGCTCACGCGGTCTGCGACGAGCAACGTGAAGAGCAACGACGTCATCGGCAAGGTCGGGCGCGTAGTGGTCGCGGTCGCGGCCGAGCGACGCGGCAAGGTGCGCGTCGAGATCAGAGGTTCGGTCATCGACTACGACGCAAGCGCGGACGAGCCTCTCGAAGAGGGCGAGTCGATCATCGTCGACGAGGTGGAGGGCGTCGAGGTCCACGTGACCCGCGCTCCCAAAGAGCTGAAGCCATAGTCCGAGTGTGAACTCGCGGCACACCGATCACGGCCACGCACACGCCGATCGTCTGCGTTTATAGCCCCTTCGTGGCGGCCCGCGGATTGCTAATCAATGCGTCATGCAGAGACGGATGATCGCCTTCGCCGTCATAGCGACAACCGCACTGGCGCAGTCTCCCGCGCGCTCGGATCTCACGACAGGCACTCTGTTGGGGCTCGCCCATGGTGCGTCCAACGCCGCCGGCGTGATCACCGCAACGGGTAGCGGGTTCGCTCTCCAGAGTGAGTCGCAGACGGCGCAGCGTACGTGGGGTCTCGCGAGCGCGGTCACCGGCACGCTCGATGGTGGGTGGTCGGCTGCGCTGCTCTACTCGGGTGCGCTCCAATGCGAGCGAAGCGCGTGGCAAAACTGCTCGCTGCACGACGCTGAGCTCATGGGCGGCACACTGAGTCTCGTCATTGCGCTGCCGAACCTGGTGATGTCGATCACCGAACTGCTGCGAGCGGACGGTCTCAAGCCGTTCCAACAACAACAGGTCGCCTTCGGTGTCATCACCATGAAAGCCATACAAGGTCCGGTCGGGCACGGTGTGTCAGTCAGCGGCGCATTTTGAGTTCACAAAAGATCGGAAAGATCGGGCGGCTCTGATTCTCATACCTCCTGACTTTTTGTTCTTTCTGTTCCACATTGTGTTCGTGGGCTCCGATGCCGTTGGAGCGTGGAGTCTCCGCGAGCTGGCCGTAGCCGCGAATGTACAGTCCGGGGCGAAGCCGCCAGGGTCGTGGGCATACTCCAATACCAACTATCTACTACTCGGGAAGATCATCGATGTGGCCTCGGGCAGCACGTGGCCACAAGAAGTACGCAGACGCATCCTCGATCCGATGGGGCTCTCGGCGACGTTCGTCTACGGTTTCGAGCCTGTCGTCGGCGACTTCGTGAAGGGCTACGAGGACGACGGCGCGGGCTGGAGCGACATGACCGGCCGCACCCATCCCACAGTGATGAACGCCGCGGGCTGCATGATATCTTCTATGCGCGATCTCGGCCGATTCTGGCGCGCATTGAACGAGGGGCAGATCCTATCGCCCACCATGCTCGATGCGAACGCGGAGCGTGCCCGTGGTGCAGGGGCAACGATGGGGGCTCGGTGTCGAGTCGCAGGACGGCGGCTCGTTGGGAACGCTCTATGGTCACGGTGGCGGCTTCGGCGGCTATTCGACGCAGATGCAATACTTCGCTGGGCCGGACGCCACTCTGACCGTCGCCGAGAACGCTTCCATTGCGAATGGAGACCCGCTGGAGCTCGTCGACCCACAGACCCAAGTGCACAAAGGGATTAGACCCCAACTATGGCGTGCAATTCTTGGCTTGTGATGCGTTCGACGGGTCTCTACGCCTTTGCGAGTTTCATCATGGTTCCGTTGTTGGGTACGGTCCAATACACGCTGGTTGCGTCGAGAGCGATGCCCTGCGCGGAGGCCAACGTAGTCGGAACGCCGCCACACCCTGCAATCGCGCACGACACGATGGTGCCGCTGTAGACATCGGTCCAGGAGAAATGGCGGGGGCCCTTTCTTCGCTCAGGATGCCAGACGCGCTCGGTCATTCAGAACTCGATGACAGTGCGGATCGACTCGCCGGAGTGCATCAGGTCGAAGGCTTTGTTGATGTCCGCCAATGGCAACTTGTGAGTGATGAGACTGTCGATGTCGATCTTGCCGTCCATGTACCAATCGACGATGCGTGGTACCTCGCTTCTGCCGCGGACGCCGCCGAATGCGGTACCTTTCCACACGCGCCCAGTGACCAATTGAAACGGTCTGGTCTTGATTTCTTGTCCGGAGCTCGCGACTCCGACGATCACGGAGACGCCCCAGCCGCGGTGGCAGCACTCGAGGGCCTGTCGCATGAGTTCCACGTTGCCGACGCACTCGAAACTGTAATCTGCGCCTCCGCCGGTGAGCTCCACCAAGTGCGCGACCAGATCGCCGCTCACGGTCTTCGGATTGACGAAATGTGTGAGACCGAATTTGCGCGCCAAGCCCTCGCGCGCGGGGTTGAGGTCCACGCCGACGATCTTGTCGGCGCCCGCGATGCGCGCCCCTTGAACGACATTGAGTCCAATGCCGCCGAGGCCGAACACGACGACGCTCGCGCCTGGCTCCACCTTCGCGGTGTTCAGCACAGCGCCGACGCCGGTGGTCACGCCGCACCCGATGTAACAGGCCTTGTCGAAGGGCGCGTCGTGCCGAATCTTTGCGAGTGCGATCTCAGGGAGCACCGTGTGATTGGCGAATGTCGAGCAGCCCATGTAGTGATGAATGAGAGTCTTGCCGATTCTAAAGCGACTCGTGCCGTCTGGCATGACGCCCTTGCCTTGAGTCGCTCGAATTGCAGTACAAAGATTCGTCTTGCGACTGAGACACGATTTGCACGCGCGACACTCGGGCGTGTAGAGCGGAATGACGTGGTCGCCCTTCTTGACGCTCGTCACTCCGGCGCCGATGTCCACCACGATGCCAGCGCCCTCGTGGCCTAGAATGACTGGGAACAGTCCTTCCGGATCTGCGCCCGAGCGGGTGAACTCGTCCGTGTGGCAGACGCCTGAGGCCTTGATCTCGACGAGTACTTCTCCGGCCTTCGGGCCTTCTAGTTCTACGTCTTCGACGACCAGGGGCTTGCCGGCTTCGTAGGCTATCGCCGCGCGCGTTTTCATGGGTGTGACCTTATCATTGACCCGCTGCACGCGGGGTGGATGGGGCGTGGCCGCGATTGGGGGGGTTGGTGCTCGGCGGACCGCGCAGCACTTTTTCGTTCTGGCCCGCGTTTGACTTCTGGGCTTGTCGCTTGGGGTCTAGGTAAGATGCATCACTTCGTAGGAGGTGTGCGGACCGGAAAAAAAAGCGCCGCGCGGCTCCGCCGGTCTTGCCGGTCGCAGGCGGCTTTGGGGGAGAGAGAAGGGGGCTTCGTCTCGCTTGCGGGCTGTTAGTTGGCTTTTCGAGTGTCGAGTCCCCTATTCGGACAATAGGAACCTCTGCATCGAGGGCCATAGGCCTGGCTTTTTTAGTGCGCCGAAGTGTCCGATGGAGGCTTGGCCGATGTCCATCGGGCGTACGAAGCGTAGTTCGCCTTCGGTGCTTCGGAACTCGGTGAGCAATCCTTGTACAGCTCGGCGCGGGGCGTAGTTGTCGTCCTCTATGGCGTAGGCGACGAGGGGGCCCTCGTACGTGCTGAAGAAGCACTTCGGGCGCGTGTCTGCGTAGGTGCCGATGTAGCGCGGTTGGCGTCCCCACTCGGCCCACTCGCGGCCGACGCCTCCGGGGATGTCTTCGCCTTGACCGAGCGCCTTCATTGGGAGCTTGCCGAGGGCGCTGACGAACGTGGGGACGGCCGCGAACCACAATGCGCCCATGATCGCGCGAGAGACTCCGTCCCAATGGCCCCAATAGCCACTCTGGCTGGCCGCGAACATCGCGCGCTCGATCGGTGCATCTTGCAACAGTCCGAAGAGCTGCCCACCCACGCTGTGACCGAAGTAGCGGAGCGGGAGCTTCGGGTACTCTCTTCGTAGGTGGTCGATCGCCCCGGCGAGGTCGAGCTCCGCCCAGTCGTGCAGTCGTGTCTTGCGGGTGGCGGCGTCCTTACTGCCGCCGATGCCGCGGTAGTCCAGCGTCATTACGATAGCGCCGCCGTCCGCGAGGGAGCGTGCGAATGGCTCGTAAAACGAGCGCTTCACGCCCATTGCGGGCGCGATCAAAATCGCCGCGGTTGCGCGACTCTTGGGCAGGACGAGGTCGACCGCGAGGCGCGCCCCGTCCCGCGCGCGGACGGTGAGAGGTTCGGAGGACGAAGCGACGGCGGCTTGCATGGTGATGTCTCCAATGGCGACATTACGGACGGACGGGAGCTTCGGCAAGCCCCTACTGCCGAATCGCTCAGGGGGTCGCGAAGCCCTTCACCAACGGCGTGAGCAGGTTTACCGCGAACGCGACGGCCCGGGCGGGCTTGGCGCGGAGCCTGCGCTCCAACAATAGCGTGGAGACGCCGTGCATCGCAGACCAGAGCGAGAGCGCGGACTTCAGCAAGTCTTGTGGCGGGAGCTCCTCCGCCTCGACGCCTCGGCCGATCTCGACCTGCATGCACACGAGCGCGCGTTGCAAGACGACCTCGAGCTCGGGAAAGCGACCGTCCTCGTTGAGGCGAGGACCGAACATCACGCGGTAGTGGCTCGGGTGAGAGAGCGCGAAGGTGGCGTACGCGGCGACGATCGCCAAGAGTCGCTCCCGGGTGTGCGCCTTCTTCGGGAGCTTCGCGAGCGCGGCGTCTACGGCGACGAGCAGATTGCGATTGCCCTCGAGTGCGACCGCCGCCAAGAGCGCGCGCTTGTCCGCGAAGTGTCGGTATACGGCGCGATGGTTGACGCCGACGTTGTGCGCGACTGCCCGCAGCGTCAGGGTCTCGTCGCCGCCTTCGTCGACGAGCGCGACCGCCGCAGCGACGAGAGCGCGAGGCAAGTCTCCGTGATGGTATGAGGCTCGCGGCTTCTTCACGGCGCCCACGTTACGCCCACTTTAGGATCGTGAGCGTGCGCTCCATCTCTAGCCATAAGAGCCAGTCATCACCTCTACGAGATCCGTGTAGACGCCGGTGTGGGCCTCGACGCTCTTGTCGAGGTCACGATGGTATCCGCCGCCGAGCGTCACGACGAGCGGTACGCCCAAGCGACGAACGAGCGCGTAGACGGCTCGATTTCTGGCGCGAAGGCCCGCGAGTGAGAGGTTCATGCGGCCGAGTCGATCTCCGCCGAGCACGTCGACCCCTGCTTGGAAGAGGACGAGCTCCGGTCGAAACTCCGCAACGCTGTCGAGCGCAGGCCCGAGCGATGCCAGGTAGTCGGCGTCCTCGATGCCGTCGGGCAACGGCACGTCGAGGCCGCTCGTCTCCTTCTTGAACGGGTAGTTTCGCGCGCCGTGCAAGCTGACGGTCAGCACGTCTGGGTCGTCCGCGAAGATCGCCGCCGTGCCGTTGCCTTGGTGCACGTCGAGGTCGATGATGGCGACCCGACGGATGTGGTGGTCGCGGCGCGCCGTCAGCACGGCGATGGCCAGGTCGTTGAACACGCAGAAGCCCTCGCCCCGATCTCGGAACGCATGGTGAGTGCCGCCGGCGATGTGCCCGGCCGCGCCCTCCTGCATCGCCCACGCGAGAGCGCTTAGTGTGCCACCCACACTCCGCACGGATCGCAGCACCAACGTGGGCGACCACGGAAAACCGAGCCTACGTACCGCGGTCGCCGAGAGCGTGCCTGCCTTGACGCAGGATACGTAGTGCGCGTCATGAACGAGGAGCAGATCGCCGGTCTCGGCGGGAGCCCCGAGCTGCATCGCCCACGGGAACAGCGACGAGAGCCGCGCGTAGATCTTGTCGTACTTGACGATAGGAAATCGGTGCCCGGTGGGGAGCGCGAGCATGTGTAGATTCTCCGTGAAGATAAGACGCACGCCGTATAGTGGCTACGGAGAGCGGGTGCGTCCACCATCGCGGCCACGATAAGGTGTAGGCTCCCCGGCCATGGGGACCATCATCTTGTCTGATCCGGCAACGGACGGCGGCATCGACCTAGGCATTGATCCGGCTGATTTGATGCTCGGCGTAGGGATCGCGGTCGGCGTGATCGTCGGCGTGTTGCTGTTGACGTTCATCATCTCGCGCTTTCTCTACATCTGCACGCCGGACGAGATCCTGATCTTCTCCGGTCGAAAGCACAGGCTGCCAGACGGGACGGAGGCCGGCTTCAAGGTGCTTCACGGAGGCCGCGGCATCCGCGTGCCGCTGCTCGAGACGGTCTCTCGAATGGACGTGCGACTGTTCGGCGTGGAGGTCTCCGTCGCCAACGCGTTCTCGAAGGGTGGCATCCCGCTCGCGGTCCACGCGATCGCGAACGTGAAGATCTCGACCGACCCCACGCACGTTCGGCAGGCGGTAGAGCGCTTCTTGGGAGTCAACCCGGGGCAGATTCAGGTCGTCGCCCGGCAGACGCTCGAGGGTGTGCTTCGCGAAGTGTTGAGTCAATTGACTCCAGAAGAAGTGAACGAAGATCGCTTGAAGTTCGCCGAGACGCTCGTCAAGAACGCGAAAGACGACTTCGACAAGCTCGGCCTGGAGCTGGACGTACTCAAGGTGCAGCATGTCGCCGACGAACAGAAATACCTGGTGAATCTAGGGCGCGCGCAGATCGCCACGATGCTTCGTGACGCGCAGAACGCAGAGAACCAAGCCGAGCAAACCGTCAATGAGGCAGTCGCGCTCGCGCGTCAGCGAGCAGAATCCGCGCAGCAACAGGCGGAGTCGCTCGTCTTGCAGAAGAAGAACAATTTCAGAGCCGAGATCGCCAAGCTGGAGGCCGAGGCCAAGGGCATCGAGTACGAAGCCGCGGTAGCCGCGGAGACCGCGCGGGCGAGGGCGGAGCAGGAGCTGCAGCGACTGAGAGCAGAGCTCGCCAAGCTCACGCTACAGGTCGACACGGTATTGCCGGCGGAGGCCGCAGCGCTGGCGAGTGCGGCGCGCGCGAGAGGCGCAGCGGCTCCGACGATCGAGAACGGCAAGGCGACCGCAGAGGCGCTGGGGATCGTCGCGAGCGAATGGGCCGCGGCAGGCAGTGCGGGCCGAGAGGTCTACGTGCTCCAACAGCTCGACGAGATCGTCTACGCCGCAATCCGGCGCGTGAATCAGATACAGGTCTCTTCGCTCGAGGTGGTGGACGGCGGAGACGCCGAGTCCATGAGCGCGGTCGCCGGCGCGTTCCCGCACATGGTCGCGCGCGTGCTCAGTGAGACGAGCGCCGCAATGGGCGTCGACGTACTCGCGCTGATCAATCCCGAGAACAAGAAGGCGGTGCAGTGATGGGCATCATCATCGTCCTCGCGGTCACGGCGCTGATCGTCTTCTTGGTGCTCGTGTTGATCGTTCGCAATCTGCTCTATGTGAGCACTCCGAACGAGGCCCTCATCTTCTCGGGCCGAAAGGCCTCGGGGGCGAAAGGCGATTATGGATATCGCGTCGTCCGCGGTGGTCGAAGCCTGCGCGTGCCGCTGCTCGAGCGCGTCAATAGCCTGGATTTGACGATGTTCACGATCGACGTCGAGGTCCGTAATGCGTATTCGCGCGGTGGCATTCCGCTCAATGTCGTCGGAGTCGCGAACGTCAAAGTGGCAGGCGAAGAGCCTTTGTTGAACAACGCGATCGAGCGCTTCTTGGATCGCCCGCGGCCCGAGGTGATGCGCATTGCGAAGGAGACACTCGAAGGAAATCTTCGCGGCGTGCTCGCGCAACTCACGCCCGAGCAGGTCAATGAAGACAAGACTCGCTTCGCGCAGTCGCTCATCGAAGAGGCTGGCCATGACATGCACCGCATGGGCCTCGCGCTCGAGACCCTGAAGATTCAGAACGTCGCGGACGACGTCGGATACCTGACTTCGATAGGTCGTATTCGCGGGTCCACCGTGCGGCAGTCCGCGGCCATCGCCGAGTCGAACGCGCAAGCGGACGCGGCGGTCCAAAAAGCCTCGAACGCCATGAGCTCGGAGGTCGCGCGCATCGACGCCGATCTCGAGATCTCGCGCCAGCAGTACAAGAAGCGAATCGCAGATGCGACCAGCAAGCGCGTCGCCATGATCGCCGAGGCCGAAGGCGAGGTGTTCGCCACGATCGCCCAAGTTAAAGCCGAGATCGAGCGACAAGGCGCACGCGCACTTCAAGTGCAGCGTCAGCTCGACGCAGAGGTCGTGCAGCCCGCAGAGGCCGATCGAAAGGCCGCAGAAGAGAACGCGCGCGGCGCCGCGGCGACCATCGTCGAGCAAGGTAAGGCGCAAGCGTCCGCGCTGAAGGCGCTCGTCGAGTCGTACAAGAAGGCGGGCAACGCCGCGCGGCAGGTGCTCGTGCTGCAGAAGCTGTTGCCCCTCGTCGGAGCGATGAGCGGCGGTGATGCGGTAGTGACAATCAAGAAGCTCACCGTACTCCCGAGCGGCTCGACCGGAGCCGACGCGAGCTTCGCGCGAAAGGCGATCGCGACCGCAGAGCAACTACGCGCGGCCACCGGGATAGACATCCCCGCGATCACCCAGCGCTTCGCCGGACCCAAGACCGAGTAAGACAGAGGCGCTTGGCCGAATCGCGCGACGCCCTTAGTTGGGACTCTGTTTGCTGCAGAAGCCGTTGATGCATTTGATGCCACTGTTGGCTCCGCAGCAGTCGCCGTCCGTGGTGCACTTCTCGGCTTCCATCGCGCAGCCTTGCGGTGGCTTGTTTTGGCAGACAAGACCGCCGCCTTCGGGGTCTTGACGGCAGAAGCCGCCGCAGCACTCTTCGCCGGATTGGCAACTATTGCCGTCGCCCTTGCAGGGGTCCACGACCCAGAAGCCGCGCAGGTTGCCCGCGTTGATCTCTTGTCCCGGTAGGTAGAACGCGGGGTGCGAAGGGTCTTTGCCGGGCGCTCCGTTGATGTCGATGGCCGCGACCCAGAGCTTCTTGGAAATTGCGTAGTTGCCATTGCCGTTGTCGTACGGATCGCCAGCCGCGACGTTGCCGTACATGCGGCGCGAGGTGAAGACGACCCAGAAGTAGCCGCCCGAGGCCACGGGGTTCACCGTGGGCTCGTAGTTGAGCTTCGCGTCGGCACCGTGCAGGTTGTTCGTCGGCAGGTAGGACGTGTTCGCGCCGTCCAAGCCGTTGAGGCTGTTCATCCTGACCGGTTGAGGCGTATTGGCCAAATCGGTAATCCATAGTTCGGCCTGCGCGTGGCCCCACGTGGATAGCTCCGTGTCGGGCGCGATGGTCGATTGTTGCACCGTGTTGTGAAAGACGATTGCGCTCGAATCTGGCAAGAACGCAGGCCAACCGGGAAAGTGCGCGCCGTCTCTGTAGAGCTCGCGCAGATTGCTGAAGGTGTACGGTGGCGCGCCGCACGCCTTACCGCCGTCCGCTTGTCCACAATCGAAGTCCATCATTGCAAGCGAGTGACCATCTCCAGCGGTGACGTTGCCGGCGCCTGGACCCTCCCAGAAATTGAACGTCACTCGCTTTCCGTTCGGCGAGAACGCGGGCGTCACGGCCGCCTTCACCTTGTCCGTGAACCCAGTGCTCGACACGACCGCTCCGCTCGCGCGATCGAAGAGGTCGGAGTCGAGGATGGCGTGCTCTCGCGCGTGGCGCGAGTTGGAGAGGGCGAACGTGCCGTCCGGGTAGACGCCAGACCAGAGGAATTTGCGATCGTTCTGGTTGCCCTTGTAGTTGGCAATCACAGCTCCGCTCTTGGTCAGGTCGTAGGACGTCCCGTTCGAGTAGGTCGTGTCTTGCGTGTAGAGCGTCGAGCCGTCGCTCGAGACCTCGTGGCATACGTGGCAGCTCGTCTCCGTGCCCTTGATGGCAATGGTGGGTGAATACGCGCCAGGCTGAATGGCCAGTACGGCGCCGTTGGCATTGTTGGTGAATTGCGAATTATAGGAGTTGTAATAGACAGTCCCGCGCAAGATGCCGGGCGCTACCTTCCAATCCTCGGAGATCGCCCCCCACACGGTCGCGCCGTCGGAGATGTACAGATCGACGTGCAGTGGGTCCCCGGTGTTGCCGAATAGTGCTTGTTTCCAGGCCGATTGATCGATCGGGTGATTGACGAATTGATTGACGGCGTAATAGCCGTCGAACGAATAGAGCTTCTGCTCGAGGTGAATGCGCAACGCCTTGGTCGCGCTCGCGTGAGTGGTTTGCCACTGCAACAGAGGCGCGAGCACGCCGCGCGGCCAGACCGTCTTGTCATAGGGATACAGCCAGCCGAGCTCCGCCGCGTTCTGGGGCTTCTGCGCCATACCTTGCAATAGAGTCTTCGTGGTCGGGTCTACCGGATTGCCGTAGTCGTTTCCGCCGACTCCGTTGTTGCCGCCGAGCTTGCCGCTGTCGGGCGCGCCGCCGTCCAGGTTTGGCTTTCCGTTCTGAGAGACCTTGATGCGTACCGATACTGTGGTCTTGGCCGTGAGCCCGCCCCACGTCGCGGTGGCGTTGCCGGTGCCGCTCACCGTGCCGGTCGCGGTGAAGACGCCCGTCGCGGGCACGAGATTGCCAAGCTCTCCGCGATCCAACGCGAACGCCGCGGGAACGACCTGCGTCCCGTTTCCGAGCGCGGTGAACGTGATGGGGACGGTGTTGATGACGCCGTCGTCGATGGTGACGTCCACGATCGGGTCCGCGGGTTGGATCGTGAGCGTGGTGACCGGTCCGCCGGAGTCGCTACCGACGAATTGCGTCTCGTCGCCGATGAGTCCGCCGTCTCCGCCCTTGCCGCCCTCGTTGTCCGGGACGAACGTGGAGACTCCGCTGTCATCGCCGCAACCGGCGACGACGCCCCACGCGAACGTCGAGAACACACCAAGAGCAATCACCGCAGTACGCCAGCTCGATCCAGCCATGACTCACTCCTGTCGGGACTAAACCCAACTGGCCACTATCTCACAGAACACCCAACTAGGCATTATTACGGGACACCCAACTGGGCATTATCGCACGGAACACCCAACTGTCATCTTGAGCGAAGCGAAGGACCCCTCTCTGCAAACTCGGGAAACGGCTGGGGATCCTTCGCATTGCTCAGGATGACAACTTACGTCGAGACCGAGTTACTTCTTTTCGGCGAGAATCAGCACACGCGGCGAGGCCGAGCCGAAGAAGACGCCTGGAGTGGCGGTGCGGCCGCTCACTTCTGCGACGCGAAAGCCTTGGTCGTGGAGGAGCTTGCCGAGCTCGTGCAGCGAGTAGACGCGGATCGAGTACTCGATCTCTTTGGTGCGCCCGTCGTCGAGCATCATGGTGCGCTTGACCTTCATGCGACTGGTGATCCAGTCCATGCTCATCTCATCCATACAGATGCAGCCGTCGCCCTCGAACCATACGAGGGAAGGGGACTGCTGGATGACGAAGTCGCGGTTGACGACGTCGATCAAGAACTGGCCGCCGGCGCGCAACGATTTGTGGACCTTGCCGCAGACGAGCGCGTTCTTCTCCTCCTCGAAGAAGCCGAAGCTCGTGTTCCAGCAGTAGACGCCGTCGAAGGTGTTCTCGAAGGTCATCTCGCGCATGTCGCCTTGGACGAAGTTGATCTTCTGGTCGCGCTCTTGGGCCTCTTCGCCGGCGCGCGCGAGCATCGCGAGGCTGAGATCCAGGCCGACGACTTGGTAGCCGCGGCGCGCCAGCTCGATCGCGTGTCGACCCGTGCCGCACGCGAGATCCAGCATCGTTCCGCCCTTCGCGACGCCCAGGCTGTCCTCGATGAAGTCGACCTCTCCGGCGATCTGCTCGTCGGTGATCTTGGCCATCGTGCGGATGAAGTCGTCGCCGAAGAGCTCCTCCCACCAAAAGCGCCCCTTGCGTTTCTGCGCGTCGACGAGCGCTTGCGGCGGAGCGAGGCCGGTAGGTCCTGCCGGGGCGATGCCTGGAGGCACGATCACGAGCGGCGCTTTGATCGTGGGTAGTGCGGGTGGCGGTGTGTGCTTTGCGGTCGCCGTCTCGGCCTTCGCGGGCGGAGGCGAAGAAGAGGGTCGTGGCTTGTTCGCAGGCTCGACTGACACTACGTCCTCTGCCGCAAGCTCTTCGTCGGAAGCGCCCGACGCGGTGCGCGCGCTCGGCGGCTCGCTGAGGTCCGGCTCGACCTCGGGAATGTTCGATGCCTCGTCGTCATCGACCAGCGCTGCGGCAGGCGGGCGTAATGGCTCCGGCGTTGGGCGCATGACGACCGGCGCCTCGCGCGTCATCATCGGGGGAGGCGGCGCGGAAGAGCGAGTCAGGTTCGCCATCACGCGCTCGGTCGGCAGCGACTCCGGCATGATGTCGTCTTGCGAAATCTCCGACGGGTTGGGCGCGTGTGGCAAGAACGGGAGCGTCGGTTGCGCGTCGGGCACGACGGCGTGCGCATTCGGCGCGTCGTCATCTTCGAGCGAGACGTCGATTGACACGTCATCTGTCGAGGGCAGTCGTGCCTTGGTGACGGCGGATTCTGCCGCGTCTACCGCTGTGGGTTGAAACGGAGTCCAGCTCTCGTCGATGCGCTCCGCCGACTTCGGTAGACGCGGCGCCGCGATCACCGGCGGCGGACCGTGCGCGAACGACACGGGCGGCGC
>JAYVYD010000458.1:0-4523 GCA_043784605.1 Myxococcales bacterium
TCCTCAGACTACACCTTACTTGATCGGAGGTCTCTGATGTCCTCACGTTGGCTCCAACTGGTCCTCATCTCCGGCTCGATCGCTGTGGGCATGTTGGCATGCACGAGTGCCCAGCAACTCTCGGTAGTGCGACTGGACGGCGGCAATGGACAGGACTCTTCGCCGGACGCCGGCGCGATGGACTCCTCGACTGACTGCGGCCTCCCGCCGAATGCCTCGTGTAGAACATGCGTGAGCGAAAAGTGCTGCTCGTTCACCCAAATCTGCGTGCCGCGAACTCCGCATTGCGACGAGTATGGCGTCTGCGTATCCGCCTGCTCAATCGATGCTGCAGCCTGTGATTGCTACTCAAATTTCGCGGATATTACGGCGCAGTACAAGTTGCTTGGCGACTGCACTTGGCATCAATGTGTTGAAGCGGGGCTGTGCAACTGAGCGTATGAAGCCACCCTTGCGTGCAGGTTTTTTCCAAAGTGGACGCCGGTGCGACGTTACCACCCCATTACCAAACGCGGAGTGATTTCCGGTCGCGTCCGGTAGCGCGGCGTCACGAGCCGAAATCACGAGCCCGCAAGAAACAGGGCGAATTGCACGCGAAGCCGCCAGTTGAGGAGCGAGGGATACAAATCCTCTCGCCCCGACAAATTCAGAATATTCTATAGTAATTATAAGTGGTTGCGGATGCGCGCTGCGCCGTTTCCCCCTAGTTGCCCGCAAGCTTCGCGATTGCGCTCTCGAGTTCGCTCCCAGTTGCGTGCACATAGCGTTGCGTGACAGCAAGCCCGCTGTGGCCTGCCAACATGCGCACCGCTTCGATGCTTGCGCCTCGACGGATGAGCGTTGAGCAGAAGAAGTGTCGGAGCGCATGGAAGGACCTCTCCTTCAAACCGTGCCGGACCTGCAGCTTCTTCAACTTCGCGAGGACGTGCGATCGTCCTGGCGTTGCGCCCGAGATCGTCACGACAACGCGTGCACGCGTCAGCTTCGATCGCGTCGCGTCGACGAGCACCGCCTTAAGCTCCGGCAGCATCGGCACGACTCGCTCGTGACCCGACTTGGGCGTCGTGACTTCGTCCTCCGACATCGATCGCCGCACGAGCAGCGAGCCACGGTCGAAGTCGATGTCTTGCACCTCGAGCGCGCGCACTTCGCCTTGCCGAAGTCCGGCGTACGCGGCGAGAGTGATCGCGGTGTGGAGCCAGCCATCGGCGTGCTCGAGCATCGCGGTCACCGCAGTTCAGAGTTAGAAGGGGTGACACCGGAGACGACACAAAGACGGCCGCGGGAAGAACGCTAGAGGACCGGCCGAGGTACAACAAGAACACCTGCTTCGAGCCATTTCCGTTTCCGGTCACGGACGACATTCGTCGGGCGCGGGTGGCGAAGGTGGCCGAGGCGCTTGACTCCCATCGCAAGCGTCAGCAGGTCGTGCACTCCGAGCTCACGATCACCGGCGTGTACAACGTGCTCGACAAACTTCGCTCGGCTGAGCCGCTCTCTGCCAAAGAGAAGGTCATCCACGAACAAGGACTCGTCTCGGTGCTCACGAAGCTGCACGATGATCTCGACGCCGCCGTCTTCGACGCGCACGCGTGGCCGCACGACTTGACGGACGAGCAGATCCTCGAGCGGCTCGTCGCGCTCAACAAGGTTCGCGCGGACGAGGAGCGGCACGGGATCGTCCACTGGCTGCGGCCCGAGTTCCAACACCCGAGCGAGGCGAAGCCCGAGATGGCGCAGGTCTCGCTCGTCGGCGCGGACGACGAAGACGACGAGGCCGCGCCGGCCGTGACTGCGAGCGCCGTCGCGTGGCCGAAGAAGCTGCCCGAGCAGATCTTCGCCGTGCGCGAGATCGTCGTGAAGACCAACGCCGAGCACAGCGCGAGCGACGTGGCGCGCGCTTTCAAAGGCGCAAAGGAGAAGGACGCGGAGGACGTGCTCGACGGGCTCGCCGCGCTGGGGTTGCTCGTTAGCTACGAACTCCCAGAGGGAAAGCGATACCGCAGTGCCGCTTTCGTCGGGCGCGGCTGACCTCACATCGGTTCACCGACAACCGCATCCTTCACTTGCTTCGCGGGACGTCCGTGGCGCTCACGCGTACCATGCCGACATGGCTCTCGAAAACCTCGCCGACCTCGCTACCGAAATCTCTATGCGCTTGAAAGATCCTGGGTATCGGCAACCGGACATTGCACCTCTACCATCACGCGAGATGCTGCGGGAACTGCTCCACGTTGCGTTCTTCTCCACACTTCTCGAGGAAGAAGGGCGTGCCACCACCTTCACGCTTGGATACGTGAGCGCCGCCGCTGCCGCTCAGTTGCATCATGGAGTCAGCAGATTCTCGGCACCTGTCCCCCTCGCTCCGGACAAGCTCGCGAAGCTCGCACCCGCCGCAGACCGCAAACGGACCTGCCTCGGCATCCAACTGAATTCGACGTCTGACACGCTTGAAATTTGGGGCTTGATCGAGATCGGTGACCGCGCTCTCACCATCGATATGCACATGCGTCCGACGTTTCTTGTGATCGATGCCAGCGCTCCCGGCGTCCTCTCCGTGACTTTCGCGGAAAAGGACGTTCTGCGGTACACGCGCGGTCAGACGCATTTCCCCGGTCCAGACGAACTCACTCTTCCGGCAATCATGCGTGGTCCTACGATGTCAGGCGCTGTCGGTCGAGAGTTTGCGCGTGTCGCGCGACGCGTGCTCGCTCATGGACACGGAGGCTCGATCCTGATCGTAGACGTTCAGCCGGTGGAGGGAGTCCACATGCACCCGCACTACACGTTCGATCCGCCCAGCGTAGCTCTCAAGGAGGCATTCGAGGCTGACCAGGCGTTTCGAACAAATGCGACTGGACGTGTCGGCGATGAGCGATGGATGCAGTTCGCTCGCCGCTTGACCCGAGCCGAGCAATGCCACCGCGAGGCGCTCCAGTACGCCGCACAACTGAGTGCAGTCGACGGAGGGACTTTGATGCTCGCCGATCTGACGATTCTAGGCTTTGGCGTTACAATCGAGACGAAGGTGGTCCCAGCAGTGGCTGAACTGGATGCTCGCGAGCCTAGGGCGACGCCGCCGAAGCCGAGCACCTTGGACAGATTTCCGGGCAACCGACATCGCTCGGCGATTCGATTCTGCGCGGCGCAAAAAGGATTGGGGGTAGCGCTGGTCGCCTCACAGGATGGGGGCCTTACGCTCTTCGGCCGGGCGTTGAATCCTGACCGAGTGCTCGCGATCCGCCACCTCGAGGCCTGGCACGAGTGAGTCTTTGTTCTAGCCTTCGGGCCAATACACGCGCTTCAGAGGCACCATCGCCTGCGCCTCTGGAGCAAGTCGGTCGTAGTACTCGAGCAGCAACTCGCGCAGGCGTTCGAGGTTGATCAACTGGGTAGGGACCGAGGCTCGTTCGGCCTCGTAGGCTGCTTCTTTGGTGAAACCGCCAGTGCTGACGTACAGGCATCGATCGTTCGGCTTGCGACCACCCAGGAAACTTCGGAGCAACGGCGCGTCGATCTTTCCTTTGCGGTGCTTCACCTCGACGAAGATGCGCGGCTCTTGGAGGCCGAGCCCGTCCGGTGAGGCGAAGACGTCGAAGCCACGATCCGCACCGGGTGGTGAGACGCGGGCGCGGTAGCCCATCGCGCGCAGAATGGCTGCGACGAGTTCCTGCATGTCGTCCCAGGCAAGTGCAACGATCTTGTCGTCGATGAATAGTTGCGCCCTTCCAAGGTCGTCTTCGAGCACGGTGCGTGCAGCATCAACGTTCCGATCGCTCTCTGGCCTTGTCACCGCCGGCGGCACCGCTAGCTCGGGAGACATTGCCCCAAGGAGAACGGCTTTCGCGAAAACTTCGTCGCGCGCGTCGCCGGTGACTTGGAAGAGCGTTGCGATTGACCCGAGGCTATTGCGGGTTGCAGCCGTGAGCGAGTCGCGCGGCACCTGCTGCGTCCAGACCACGCGCCGCATCCGGCTCAGTTCGTGCTGTGGGCGAGGCTCGATATCGCTCTCGATCTTGCCGAGGAAGTACAATCGCCGGTCTGGGTCGTAAGTGATCGCGCCATCGCCAGGCTTTAGCTCGCGGACGAATCGTCGGACGATCGCGAGCCACACACGGCGAGTTCCAGGCCGCGCGTCGGGATAGGCAGCGGCGAAACTCGTCTCGAGCTGGTCATCGGTCGTCGTGGCCGTGACAATGCCGGCGTCCTTCCATCCGATGGCGACGTGACTCTCATTGATGAACTCGGTCACATACGCCGCGCCCTCACCAGCGCGCACGAACCAAAGCCTCGGAGGTTGCATCCGCGCGAGGGTAGCTCACGCCATCATAGGCGCGCGGCAAAGCGTCAGTGCGTGGACTTCGGCAAGCAGGCCCTCGCGACAAGCGGAAGGACGCCACCTCGAACCTCGGGGCACACTGAGCCCCACGATTTCACGCTCGCTCCACCTGGGGATCGCATCGCGAAGCTTCCCGCGAAAGGCCCACCGGTGATCCTCCACCAATCAATCGGTCCTTTGGAGT
>JAYVYD010000459.1:0-40982 GCA_043784605.1 Myxococcales bacterium
GACACGCCCGCGCTGCCCGACGCCGCGAGCAAGGACTCGGGCGGCGGCAAGGACACGTCGCCGCCTCGAGACTCTTCGACGACGGACCCCGATGCGTCCGACTCGAGCACGATCAACCCCGATGCCTCCGACGCAGCGCCGTCGTCCGTCGTGTACGCGCACAGCCCCGACACGCTCTTCACCTACGACGTCCTCACGCAGACGCTGGCTCCGGTCGCGAAATTCGGAGGGTTGACGAATCAAGCGATTGATCTGGCGGTGGACGAGAACGGCAACGGGTACCTCACGACGTTCGACGGGTTCTTCTCCGTGGACCTCACGAACGCGGTCTGCACGCTCATTTCGAAGGGCAACTCGTACCCGAACAGCCTCTCGTTCGTCCCGAAAGGCACGCTGGACCCGTCTGCCGAGGCGCTCGTCGGATACAGCGGCTCGAACTATCTCCGCATCGACACCACGACCGGCAAGATCACGAACGTGGGCTCGCTGTCCAATGGCTTTGCGTCCAGTGGAGACGTCGTGTCCGTGAAGGGTGGCGGCACGTTCCTCACGGTCACGGGGAACGGCTGCGGCGACTGCCTGTTGCAGGTGGATCCCGTCACGGGCAACGTCATCCAGAACTACGGCGACGTGAAGCACAAGTCGGTCTACGGGATCGCGTATTGGGGCGGCGTCGTCTACGGGTTCGATGGCGTGGGCAACGTGTTCTCCGTCATCAGCAGCGGCAACGGGATCACCGTCACCGATCTCGAACAGGACGCGGGCGCGATCTGGTACGGCGCAGGTTCGACGACGAATGCGCCGGTCCACGCAGCAGACGGCGGCGGCATCTCGATCAAGTGACGCACCTGCGTCCGTTGACACCCAAGAGGGTGACGGGTAATGGACGCGCGTCCGAGTGGGCCACGAACGGAGAGCGCGAAGTGTTCAAGAAGGTTTGCATCTTCTCCGGCAATGCGAATCCGCAGCTCGCCTCGCAGATCGCCGCGTTCTTGGAGACGCCGCTGTCGCGCTGTCGAACGACGCGCTTCAGCGACGGTGAGAGCTTCGTCGAGATCAACGAGAACGTTCGAGGCGTAGACGCCTTCGTCATCCAGCCCACCTCGAGCCCCGTCAACGACAACGTGATGGAGCTCTTGATCATGTGCGACGCCCTTCGTCGCGCGTCCGCGGGCTCGATCACCGCGGTGATGCCGTACTACGGCTACGGCCGCCAAGACCGCAAGGTCGCGCCCCGCACGCCCATCACGAGCAAGCTGGTCGCGGACCTCATCGTCGCGTCCGGCGTCACCCGTGTCGTATCGGTGGACCTCCACGCGGGCCAAATCCAGGGGTTTTTCAATATCCCGTTCGATCACCTCTACGCGATGCCGGTGATGCTCGAGGACTACTTGAGGAAGAACTTCGACTCGCAGGCCGTGTTCGTCTCGCCAGACGCAGGCGGCGTGGAGCGAGCGCGCGCTTACAGCAAGCGCCTCAACGCCTCGCTCGCGATCGTCGACAAACGCCGCGAGCGCGCGAACGTCAGCGAGGTGATGCACCTCATCGGCGACGTGAAGGGCAAGCAGTGCATCATCGTGGACGACATGATCGACACCGCAGGAACCCTCGTCGGTGCCGCCAAGGCGCTCGTCGAGAAGGGAGCCACGAAGGTCGTCGCCTGCGCCACGCACGGCGTCTTCTCGGGCCCTGCGATCCAACGCATCATGGACTCGCCCATCGCGGAGGTCGTCGTGACCGACACCGTGCCGCTCGGCGAAGCGGCGAAGGGGTGCCCCAAGATCAAGCAGGTGAGCATCGCCCGCCTATTGGGCGAGGCGATCAAGCGCATTCACTCGAGCGATTCCGTGAGCTCCCTCTTCGCCTGACGAAGTTTTGCTCGCACGCTTTTGGGTTGTCTGCTATCTCCACGCGCCCGCGTAACGCCGGTCCCACGGGGCCGAACCTCAGACCGAAGAGAAGCTCGCATGTCCACGATGACCCACCTCGAAGTCACCCCCCGAATCGCAAGCGGCAAAAGCGAAGTCCGGCGAGTCCGCAAGACCGGCAAGGTCCCCGCGGTCGCGTACGGCAAGGGCCAACCCGGCACGCCGATCGCCGTCGAGCCGAAGGACGTCATCACGATCCTGAAGAGCGAGCGCGGCCGCAACTCCGTCATCTCCATGAAGGTGGCCGGCAAAGACCACACGGTCATGATCAAGGACTACTCGTACCATCCGGTCACGCGCAGCCTCGAGCACGTGGACTTCGCGTTCGTCGCGCTCGACAAAGAGGTCGAGGTCGAGGTCCCGCTCATCGTCACGGGCAAGCCCGCCGGCGTCACCACGGGTGGCATCCTCCGCCAGGTCTACCGCAAGCTACCGGTGCGCTGCCTGCCGAACGCCATTCCGGTCAAGCTCGAGATTGACGTCACCCACCTCAACATGAGCGAGGCGGTCTCGACGCAAGAGCTCAAGCTGCCGCCGGGCGTGACGGTGTTGTTGCCCGCCGAGCAGACGCTCGCCGCGGTCGTCGCTCCCGAAAAAGAGAAGGTCGAAGACGTCGCCGCTACGGGCGCAGTCCCTGGCGTCGCAGGAGCCGCTCCTGCGGCTGGCGCCGCTCCCGCTGCTGGCGCGGGTCCCGCTGCCGGTGCGAAGGACGCGAAGGGTGCGGCCGCGGCCGCTCCTGCGAAGGACGCCAAGAAGAAGTAAGGCGCCTCCCACGTCCGAGGCTTCATGCTCCTGGTCGTCGGGCTCGGAAATCCGGGCAAGAAGTACGGCAAGAACCGGCACAACGTCGGCTTCGTGGTCGTGGACGCTCTTCGCGAGCGTCACGGCTTGCCGGACTTCAAAGAGAAGTTTTCCGGCGTTTGGTCTCGCGGACCCGCGCTCGGACAGGACGTCGTCTTGCTGAAACCGCAGACGTACATGAATCTCTCGGGAGACAGCGTCCAGCCAGCCTCGGCGTTCTTCAAGGTGGCGGTGACCGAGATCATCGTCGTGCACGACGAGCTCGACATCCCGTTCGCAGAGGTCCGGCTCAAACAGGGCGGGGGGCACGCAGGCCACAACGGACTGCGCAGCATGATCGAGCGCCTCGCTTCGCCTGAGTTCGTCCGCGTGCGCGTGGGCATTGGAAGGCCGCCACCGGACTTCAAGGGAGACGTCGCGGACTTCGTCCTCCAAGACTTCGACCCCCTGGAGCGCGCAGAAACGCCCGCGGTGATCACGCGTGCGTGCGACGCGATCGACCGTATTTTCAAGGACGGTGTGAAGTCCGCAATGAACGTGACCAACACGAAGCCGAAGTAGCCTCGGATTGTTGGTTGGCAACGACAGCGACTGTGCTAACTAGCCGCTCCCCTTGCTCATGGCCCCGCGCCATGGGCCAACCGCACGACATCTCGTCGTGAGGAGTCCGAAAGGAATCTGAATGTCCAGTCAAACTCTGAGGACGAAGGAATACGAGACGATCTACATCCTTCGCTCCGACGTCGACGCAGACACCGCCGAAAAGGTGCAAGTTCGCGTCGCCGAGGTCGTTGATCGCAACAAAGGCAAGCTCGTCAAGGTAGAGGCGTGGGGCCGTCGTCGGCTCGCGTATCCCGTCGCCAAGCAGAAGAAGGGCGTCTACGTCTACGTCCGCTACGTCGGCGTCGGCAACCTCGTCTCCGAGGTCGAGCGCAATCTGAAGCTCAGCGACGCCGTGCTCAAATACCAGACCGTGCTCCTCAACGAGCACGTCGACACTGCGGCGCTCACGATCGACCCCGAAGAGGTGAAGCTCGCGCGCTTGGATCTCCCCGCGGAGGCCGAAGAGGCAGAGTCGCGCGAGAAGGCGCTTGGCTTGATCGACCTCGGACCGGACGCGCCACGGCGTCACTTCGATCGCGACACCCGTGAGGACGACTTCGAGCCCGAAGCGGCCGAGGAAGCCCCGGCGAGCGTCGAAGCCGACAAGGCCGAGAAGACCGAGAAGACCGTCGAGAAGACCGAGAAGACCGTCGAGAAGACCGAAGAGAAGAAAGGCGAGGCTTGATCATGAAAGAGCGATCCACGTCGATGGACGATGACAAGGACTTCGGCCGCACTCCGGACCTCAACGCGGATCTCCCGGGGCGTCGCCGCACCGGGAAAAAGCGCGTCTGTAAGTTCTGCGCGGAGAAGACCGAGACGATCGACTACAAAGATCCGCAGGCGCTCAAGTACTTCATCAGCGAGCGTGGCAAGGTCGTTCCGCGCCGCATCAGCGGCAATTGCGCGCTTCACCAGCGCAAGGTCACCACGGCCGTCAAGCGCGCTCGCAACATCGCGCTCTTGCCCTTCACCGTCACCACCGCCTGAAAGCTTAGGAGCACATCATGCCCGCCACCATTCAGGTCATTCTTCAGAGCGACGTCGACAAAGTCGGCAAGTCCGGCGACCTCGTCAAGGTTCGCCCCGGATTCGCTCGTAACTTCCTGCTGCCACGCTCGCTCGCCGTCCCGGCGACGACGGCGCAGATCAACCGCATTACCCACGAGAAAGCGGTCGCAGTGGTCAAGGCCGAGAAGGCCAAGACTGCATTCCGCGAGCTTGCGGCCAAGCTCAACGGCGTCACCGTGAAGCTCGCGCGCCCCGTCGGCGAAGAGGATCGCCTCTTCGGCGCCGTGACGTTGAAGGACATCCACGCGGCGGTCGTCGCGCAGGGGTTCGACATCGATCGCAAGAAGATGGTCCTCGCAGAGCCGATCAAGGCCCTCGGGAACTACGAGATTCCGGTGAAGCTCGCGACGGACATCACGGCGACGATCAAGGTCGAGGTTTCGAAGAAGTAGAGCTCGCTGCAACGAACGAGACGTACCAACGCCCTCGCTGCTCGCAGCGGGGGCGTCGGCATTTGGAGGACTTGTGGAAAGAGTCTGGACTAAGCGTGCGCAGCCTGCGGAGCCGCCCGTCGTCGAGGGTCGCGTCCCGCCACACGATCTCGACGCGGAGGCCGCCGTGCTCAGCGCGGTCATGCTCGACAGCACGTCGCTCGATCGCGTGCTCGAGTTCCTCAAGCCCGAACACTTCTACTCGGAGGCGCACCGCCGCATCTTCGAGGCATGCATGGAGCTGCACCGCGTGGGGCAGCCCGTGGACATGGTGCAGGTCGGCAGCTGGCTGAAGTCTCGCGATCGCATCGCGCAGATCGGCGGCATGAGCTACCTCGCCGAGATCCTCGACGCCGCGCCCGCCGTCTCCAACATCGTCGCGTACGCGCGAACCATCTCGGAGAAGTCTCGCGTTCGCCAGCTCATCGCGACGTGCCAGCGCGTCGCGGCGCAGGGGTACCTGGACTACGGCGAGCCGCAGAAGTTCATCGACGAGGCCGAGCAGAGCATCTATCAGCTCGCGCGAACGCCCGAGTCGTCGAGCGTCGAGAAGCTCATCAGCGTCATGAAGAAGAGCTTCAAGATGCTCACGGACGCCATGCAGCGCGGCGACCGCATCACGGGCGCGCCGACAGGGTTCGAGCGCCTCGACAAGCTGATCAGCGGCTTGCACGACGGCGATCTGACGATCATCGCCGCGCGTCCCGGCATGGGCAAGACGAGCTTCGTGCTCAACATCGCGACCAACGTAGCGAGCCCGCGCAACCGAGCACTCGCGAACGATCCGACCAAGCGCTGGGAGGAGCCCGGCACCGGCGTCGCTGTATTCTCGCTCGAGATGCCGCGAGAGCAGATCGGCAACCGTATGGTGTGCGCCGAGGGCAAGGTGGACGTCAGCAAGGTGCGCCAGGGGTACTTGAGCCCTCAAGATTGGAGCAGGCTCACGGAGAGCGCCGCGTACCTCGGCTCGCTGCCGATCTGGATCGACGACACGCCGAGCATCTCGATCCTCGAGCTGCGCGCCAAGGTGCGACGCCTCCAGGCCGAGTACGATCGGATGAGCGAGGACGGCAGCAAGAAGATCCAACGACTCGGATGCGTCATCGTCGACTACTTGCAGCTAATGCGAGGTCGTGAGGGCGTGCAGTCGCGCGAGCAAGAGATCAGCGAAATCTCGCGCGGTCTGAAGGCGCTAGCGAAGGAGCTTCGCTTGCCGGTCGTCGCGCTCAGTCAGCTGAATCGTGCCGTCGAGACACGCAGCGAGAAGAGCAAACGCCCGCAGCTGTCCGACCTTCGCGAGTCCGGCGCCATCGAGCAGGACGCAGACAACATCATCTTCATCTACCGCGACGACTACTACAACAAGGAGACGACGACCGAGCCGAACGTGGCGGAGATTATCGTCGCCAAGCAACGCAACGGGCCGACGGGAACGGTAAAAGTTCGCTTCGACAACCAGTACACGCGCTTCGACAATCTCGCCGAGGGTGAATACGACGACGGCGACGACGGCTGATCTCCTGTGGTATCTGCCCCCATGAGCGTATTAGCCCTACGTCTTCTTTGACCCAATGCCGACAACGTTCGCGAAGCTCCTCGACTCCTCGCGTGTGGTCGTCACCGTCGGCGCCGGTGGCGTAGGCAAGACGACGACGGCGGCGGCGATCGCGACGGCGGCCGCTCGCCGGGGTCGACGCGTCTTGTGTCTCACGATCGATCCCGCGAAGCGCCTCGCCCAAGCGCTGGGCCTCGACATGATCGGCACCGAAGAGGCCGTCGTGGACAAGGCGCATTTTCGGACGAGCGGCGTAGAGATCCAGGGCTCGCTCACCGTGATGATGCTCGACACGAAGACGACATTCGACGCGCTCGTGCGCAAGTATTCATCGACGAAAGAGAAGGCAGACAAGCTCCTCTCGAACAAGCTGTACCAGTACGTGTCCACGTCGCTCGCGGGCACGCAGGAGTACATGGCGGTCGAGAAGCTCGTCGCAGTGAAGGATGATCCGCGCTTCGATCTCGTCGTCCTCGACACGCCGCCCACGTCGAACGCGCTGGACTTCCTGGACGCCCCCGAGCGACTCGTCTCCGCGCTCGACAGCGCGACGATGAAGTGGTTTTTGACCGCGTTCCAGTCGAGCGGCAAGCTCTCGCTCAACCTGCTCGCCAAGAGCGCATCGGTCGTACTCAAAGGCATCGGCAAGATCACGGGTGGAGGCTTCCTGGAGGCCATGGCGGAGTTCATCACCGAGCTCAACGACCTCTTCGGCGGATTCAAAGAGCGCGCGCGCATCGTGCAAAAGACACTCCGGAGCGACGACGTCGCGTTCGTGCTCGTGACGAGCCCGGCGCCGATGAGCATTCGCGAGGTCCTCTATTTCGCCGAGCGCCTCCACGAGAGCGGCATGCGCGCGGGGAGCATCGTCGTCAACCGCATGCGCGTGGCGCCAGATGGCGGTGCCCCGGTCACCGTCGCCGAGGCGAAGGCAGCGATCCTCGAGGGCAAGCTGGTGCTCGACGAGGACGCCTCGGAGCGGGTCGCGCAAGCCCACGCAGACGCCTTCAAGCTCGCGTCGCTCGACGCGTCGCACTTGCGGCTGCTGGAGGGAATGGCGGGGAACACCCCCATCATCCGCATCGCGGAACGCCCGATCGACGTCAACGACGTGTCCATGCTGCTCACCCTCGGCGAGCTGATGCTGGCCGGCGGCGAGTAGTCGTCAGTCCTCGCCGGGGCGCTTCGTTCGGCCGTCCGGAGTTCGGTTGGTGCTCTCGGGATCCCGCACATCGCTGCGGCGGCGCTTCATCTTATAAAATACTCGTACGGGCGTGCTCTCGAAGCCGAAGCGCTTGCGCAGCTGGTTGACGACGAAGCGCCGGTACGAAAAGTGGATCGCGTCTGGGGCGTTGGTCATGCAGACGAACGTCGGCGGGGCGGTCTCCGCCTGCACGCAGAAGTACAAGCGCGGTGACTTGCCGCCGCTCGTGGGCGGCGGATGTGTCTCGAGCACCTGCTCGAAGAAGCGATTGAGCTCGCCCGTGCCGATGCGCTTCGTGTACTCGGCGCGCGCTCGCTCGATGGTCTCGAGGAGCTCTCCAATGCCCCGCCCGGTCTTGGCAGAGATCTCGACGACAGGAGCGAATGGCGCGAACGCGAGCTTCTCTCGAGCGCGCTCCTCGGCCTTCTTTCGTGCGGTTTTATCCGTGAGAAGATCGCTTTTGTTGAGCGCGATGATCATCGCCTTGTGCCGATCGTTCGCCAACCCGAGGATCTTCGCGTCTTGTTCGGCGACGCCCTCGGCAGCGTCACACATCACGACGACCACCTGCGCACGCTCGATCGCGCGGATCGCGTGAAGCACGCTGACCGCCTCGACCGTGCTCTCGGCGTCTCTGACCTTCGCTTTTCGCCGGATTCCGGCGGTGTCGATGAAGACGTACTTCTTGCCGTCCTTCTCCACGAGCGCGTCGATCGCGTCGCGCGTCGTGCCAGGGCGCGCGTCGACGAGCTGCCGCTCCTCGCCCAAGAGTCGATTCATCAGGCTCGACTTGCCCGCGTTTGGCTTGCCGACGATCGCGACACGCGCGATGTCGCCGTCGACTTCCTCCACGGCGATAGGTTCGGGAAGCGCTGCAACGAGATCGGCCTCGAGTTCACCCATGCCGCGTCCGTGGAGCGCGCTGACGGGGTAGATCTTCTTGACGCCGAGGCGATACAGATCGACTCCACCCTCGGCGTCCCGCTGCGGGCCGTCGGCTTTGTTCGCAGTGAAGAATACGGGCTTTTTGCTGCGACGAAGGAGCTGCACGGCGGCGCGGTCTGCGCTCGTCAGCTCCGTGGTCGCGTCCGTCACGAAGATGATCGCGTCCGCCTCGCTGATCGCGGCCTTCACATGGTGCGCGATGCCCGCCTTCATCGGGTCCTCGTCCTCGGGGTCGAAGCCGCCGGTGTCGACGAGCACGTAGTCCGTGCCGAACGCAGTCGTCTCCGCGTAGTGACGATCGCGTGTGACGCCGGACTCGTCGTGGACGATCGCGATCCTCTTCCGCGCGAGCCGGTTGAACAAGGTGCTCTTGCCGACGTTGGGCCTGCCGACGATCGCGACGAGCGGGAGCCCTGCGTTTCTCGCCGGTAGCGGGTTCTCTTCGTTGTGCTTGAAGTGCTTCGTCATCGCTTGCTCGGTTCCAGGTTTCGGTCCGTCGTCGCGCCGTAGCCGAGTTCGCGCAGCCTGTCGTCGCGGTCGAACCACTCGGGCGTCACGCGCACGTGGGTCTTCAACAGCACCGGGCCTCCGAGCAGCTCTTCGATCCGTGCCCGCGCGCTCGTGCCGATCTCCTTGATCAGCGAACCCGCGCGCCCGACGACGATCTTCTTGTGCGTGTCTTTGGCGACGTGAATCGCGACCGAGATCTCGGTCATCTTCTTTTTGCCCGTGGGCTCGGCGAAGGTCTCGACCACGCACGCGACTCCGTGCGGAACCTCCTCACGCGTCTTCTGCAAGACCGCCTCGCGTACGAGCTCCGCCGCGAAGAAGCGAACCGGGCGATCCGTGAGCGTGTCCGCCTCATAGAGCGCGTCGCCCTCGGGCAACAGGCCAACGAGCACCTCGAGCAGACGCTCGACGCCGTCCTTGGTCTTCGCGCTCATGGGTATGATCGCCGCAAAATCACGGGCCGCGCCGTACGCCTCGAGCGCCGGCAAGAGCAGCTCCTTCGGCCTCACACGGTCGGTCTTGTTCACGACCAGCACGACCGTCGCATTCTCGGGGAGCTGTCTGAATACGGCGGCGTCGCGCGGATCGACGTCCGGTCGCGGCTCACGGCCCACGTCGACGACACAGACGACCACGTCCGCGCCCTCAGCGACGTCCTTCGCCTCGGCGTTCATGCGCGCACCGAGCTTGTTCTTCGCGGCGTGCAAGCCGGGAGTGTCCACGAGGGCGATCTGCGCATCCGCACGATGAATCACTCCCAAGATGCGATCGCGCGTCGTCTGCGGGTGATGGCTCGTGATCGCGATGCGCTCGCCGAGCAGTGCGTTCAAGAGCGTGCTCTTGCCGACGTTGGGTCTGCCGATGAGCGCGACTGTGCCCGTGCGGAGGGGGGGGCTACTGGTTTTGGTCGGTTTCGGCAGCATCGAGGTTTCCGGGCGGCTCAATACCACGACGCGCACTCCAAGTCCGTCGTACCCCGATATTTTGAGGTTGGGCTTTACGTTGGAGCACGGTAGCCTCCGCGCCGCTTCAGGACGCCGGAGCTCGAGCGCAGCCGCGAGTACGGACCGAACGTGTGACCGCCATGCCCAAAGACGAAGACACCCAAGACGAATCGAAGGACGCACTCGTGCGTACTGGTTCGACCGAAGATTCCACCAGCGACCCCGCCGAAACAGCTGCGAAGGCTGAGGCGCCCGAAGAGGACGACGGCAAGGAAGAGGCAGCCGCCACGAGCGTGCCCGAGCCGAAGAGCCTCGGCCCGAAGCCGAAGGCCAAGAAATTGGAGCCCACGCCATCGGATGCCTCGCCGAAAGAGCGCTCGTGGCTCCCTGTCGCGATCGCCACGGTCGTACCCGCGCTCGTGTTGTTCGCGCTCCCGCCGCTGACCAAGAGCGGTCTGTGGGATCCGTACGAGCTCAACGTCGCCGACCTCGCGCGTCGTATTGCGGCCAACCTCTTCGGCGTCGGCTCGTTGGTGCTCGAGGGCGCAGACAACTCGATGCCGCACCTCAACGATCTCGGCCGTCCCGAGCTTCCATTCACGTCCATCGCCTACGGCTTCAAGACGTTCGGCTTGCACGAGTGGGCGGGGCGCTTGCCCCTCGCGCTCTGGGGCTTCGTCGGCGTGCTGGCGACCTACGCGTGGGTGTCGCGTCTGATCGACAAGCGCGCTGGCGTTTACGCGGCGATCGCGCTGTCCACGATGCCGCTCTACTTCGTGCAATCGCGCACCATGCTCGGTGACATCGTCACGATGAGCGCTCTCGCGATCTCGTTCGGAGGCTTCGCGGTCGCGGCCTTCGATCGCCGCGCAGGCGGTGGTTTCGTCGGTCGCGCGATTTGGTTGGTGGTTGGCTGCATGGGACTCGCCGCGGGTTACTACTCGCGCGGGATCATCCTCGGCGTCGCCGTTCCGCTGCTCGGCGTTGGTTTGGCTTGGGGAGTCGTTTGGCTCGCCGGTGCTGGGCGCACCCGTGAGGTGCTGGGCGACGCGGTGGGCGGCCTTGCCCTCATCGCAGGTGGATACGCGCTCTGGTACGGCGTGCGCGCCATCGGACACGCGAACACGACGGACCTCACGGTCGCCGTCGGCTTCATGATCAAGACCCCCGCGAAGTACCCGACGTTCGACTACGTGATTGGCGAGCTCGGCCCTGCGCTCGCGCCGTGGAGCGCGTTCGTCCCGTTCGCGATGGGTCGAATGATGATGACGCCGTTCGGCGTCGAGGGCCCCGCGCGTGAGCGTGAGTCCTCTATCCGTCTCGCGCTTCTCGTCGGCGCCGCGGTCGCGTTCGCGGCTCACGCGTACGTCGCCGCAAAGAACGACACCGTTCCGTTCGCGGGCCCCGCGCTGCTCGCCGCCGCATGCGCCGCGTCGTTGCGTGACTACGAGCGAGGCGCGCAGCCGTCGCTCGCGGTGGGAGTCGGGACGGCGATGTTCCTCGGCGTGTTCCACCACGACTTCCACGAGCTACCTGAAAAGGCGTATCAAGCGTTCGCCGTCAGCGGCGCCGCGTTCCCCGAGAGCTTCAAGGATCACTCGCTGCAGCTCTGGACCGTCGCGCTCATCGGGTTCGCGATCTTCGCAATGCTCACGTGGGTCGAGCGCGACGCCGCGCGAAAGCCGTTCGACCCGAAGGCGTACCTCGGGGTCATCACGAAGCTCCGCGAGGCGTGGGACGGAATGCTCGCGCTCGCCTACTTCGCGATGATCGCGGGCGCGGCGATCGCGGGCCTCATCATCTTCCTCGGCGTCAAGCTCAAGTGGACTTGGGTGCCCACCATCTCGCTCCAAGTCCGCGACGGCGTGCTCAACGCGTGGTGGCTCATCGCCGTCGTGCCGATGGCGGTGATCTTCGGGACCTACTTCGCGTGCGACGTCTGGCTCTGGGCGTTCCACCGCGGCGGACGCTTCACCAGTAGCTCGATCACGCGCGGCTTCGAGCCCATCGAGAATCTCTTCGCGCAGCTGCGGCGCGTAAACTCCGACAGCAAAGCGCCCCTATATCGCGACCCCGAGTGGCTCGTCACTCTCCTCCTCTTGATGCCGTTGATGCTCCTCGCGCTACCGGGCGCCGTCTTTTACGAACTCTACACTCACGGCGTTCGCGCCTCCATCGCCGCGGCTCTCGGCATCCCATCCGAGGTCGCCGTGTTCCTTGTGCTCGGCGCGCTCGGAGACGCGTTCCACAAGCGCGGAGATCGCGTCGCGGCGTTCGGTGTCTTCTCTTCGGGTATCGGCGTGGTGCTCTGCTTGCTTTATTACCCGGCGCTCGCCAACCAGCTCTCTCCCAAAGAGGTCTTCGAGAGCTACGAGCGCGCGCACAAGCCGGGCGAACCGCTCGCGCTCTTCGGAGTGGGCGGTCGCACCGCAGCCTATTACGCAGGCGGGCAGCCGACCATGCTGCCGGACACCGCGCACGCTTACGAGTGGCTGATGGCCGGCGAAGGCAACCACCAGCGCCGCTATCTCGCGGTGCGCTCCGACGAGCTCTCGCGTCTCAACCAGATGTACCGAGATCGCGGGCCGAAGCCGGCGATGAACCTCCCGATCCTGGATGCGCGATCGAGCCAGATCTTGCTCGTGGCGTCGTCTCTGAATCCAAGCGACAAGAATCAGAACCCGCTCGACAAGATCTTGTTGTCTGCGTTGCCGCCGATTCAACACCCGCTCAACGTGAACATGGAGGACAAGCTGATGGTCCTCGGGTACGACCTCGTCGACGCGAACGGCAAGCAGGTCGACTCGCTCGCGCCCGGCCGCAAGGTCCACATGCGCACGTATTACAAAGTGCTCGGGCCCGTCACGACCGAGTGGGAAGCGTTCATCCACATCGACGGCTATCGACGCAGGCACAACGGAGATCACAAGCCGTTGGACGGCAAGTATCCGTTCTCGCTCTGGCTGAAGGACGATCTCATCGTCGACGACTATGAGTTCTCGCTCGAGCCCAACTTCTCTCCGGGCGCGTACACGATGTACTTCGGCCTGTTCGTCGGGGAAACTCGCCTCAAGGTGACGAGCGGTCCCAGCGACGGCGAGCACCGGATCAACGGCGGAAACATCCGCGTTCAGTAGACCGCGCTCATACCGGGCTTGCGCCGAGGGATCGGTAGGGCTGGCAACGGATCGGGGCGAGTGTGCATCGAGCAGGAGGAGCCATGACGGAGCGCAAGAGCACGATCCCTCCGGGGAGCAGCGAGCGCAGGAGTCACGATCGATTTCCCGTTGCCTGGAGCGTGGACTGCTCGACGGATGACACGTTCCTCTTCGCGTCGATCACCAACATCAGCGAGATGGGGATCTTCATTCAGACGAAGGAGCCCGTCGCGCTCGGCACCGAGATGCTGCTGTCGTTCTCGCCGCCAGGTCACCCGCCGTTCAAGCTGCGTGGCACCGTTACGTGGATCAACGCGTACCGAGAGAACGGCGACAATCCGAACCCTGGCATGGGCGTTCGCTTCCTCGAACTCGGCGCAGAAGAGCGCGAGCGCATCGTCGAGGTGACCCACACGATCGCTTACGTGCGCGACCCGGAGTAGCTCGCGAGCGTTACTTCGGCAGCGGGAAGCGTCGCGCCCAGATGCCGGGCGAGTCGTCTTGCCAACCGATCACGAGGAAGTTGCTGGCCTCGTTCACCGCGATCGCCGGGTTCGCCCGCTGGCGACCGTCCACCTGCGAGACTTGAAAGTCGTCGTTTTGCGCGCTGACGCTGTTGAACTGGAAGCCGCTGCTGCCGTCGAGCAAGCGTGAGCGCACATGACCTGTCGTGTCGTCCACCCACGCGGCGACGAAGAAGCCGCCGGCCGCCGAGCCAGCGCCCATCGCCGTGTTCGACTGAGGGCCCGTGCTCGTGTTGATGCGAAGCGCCTGGTCCTTCGTGTTGGCCGGCGCGCCCGCAGGCGTGAAGCGCTGAACGAACACTCCTGCGCCGCCTTGCGCGCCGCCATCGATCCAATCCACGGCAAAGCGACCGTCGGCGAGCGACGCGATGCCCGGGTGACTCTGCGAGCCCGAGTGCGTGCCGTCGTTGACCTTGACCTCGCCTTTGCCCGCGCCGCTCGCACCCACCAGCTGGACCTTCACATCGCTGGCACTCTCGTACGCGACGACCCAACCCGTCGGCATGCCGGCGACCACGACGTTGACGCCCGCGCCGAGCGTCTGCTGCGGACCGAGCGCGAGCGTGTTGACGTCGACCGTTCGCCCGAGGATCGATTTCGTGTCCGTCTCCCACGCGACGAAGATCTTGCCATCACCGCTGGCCGCGATGGACGGCTTCGTCATGATCGCGCCGGGGTCGCTCACCGTCACGGGCGCTCCAGGACCTTGCGTGGACTGGCTCGGCGATGTGAGCGTTCGCAGCGTGATCGCGTTGGGGCCCGCGGCATTGTTCTCGAACGCGACGAAGTATTTGCCGTTGAGGAAGGCCGCCGTCGGATTGAACTGCGAGCCCGCTTCTCCCGCCGGAGGAAATGGAGCGCCTGAGGGATTGTTGGGTAAGAAGTAGCTCTGGCCCGCGACGCCGATTCCCTGCGCCACGTCACCGCCGAATTCGGCGGTGGGGTGGAGGTCGACGCCGAGCAAGCGCATCGAAACTTGGGTTCGCGTCGCCGGCGACTTGTCTCCGAAGAACGCGGCGAAGTAGCTGCCGGAGCGCCACACGAACGAAGGTCGCGTCTTGACGGCCTTGCTGCTGGTGCTCCCCGAGTTTCCATCGCCGGCCGACAAGAAGATCTCTTTCGTTTGGCACGTCGGATCGCACACCGTGTCGGTGGCGTCGCCCGGAGGGTCACACTGCACGGCGGGCAACTTCGAAGGTTGTCCGTTGCACGTCGCGGGTGGAACGAACCGCAGCATCTTGATCTGCACCTGCAGCGTGCTCTGGTTCACGGTCGCTTTGGTGCACCCACTGGCCACCGCAGTCGTGTTGCCCGAAGCGAACGCTTGCGCGAGGAAGATGCGTGGCGTGTCGCTCGTTTCTACTTGCACGTCGCCGCAGAATTTAGCCGTCGCGGGGCATCCGGCGGCGGCGAGGTCCTTGCTCGCGATCGGAGTGCCGGCGCCCTTGAGCGAGCCCGTCTGCCCGTTGCAGTCCACGGCGCCGGAGTCGAACACTTGGAGCGAGAGCTTGCTGACGCTGTCGAGAAGGCCAGCGGGGAACACGATGGTCGGCGTGACGCCGACGTGCACACCCGTGTCCGACGAAGAACAAGCCCCGAACACGGCGAAGGCGAGGGGAAGCGCGACGACGGCTTTCGTGGTCCTCATGAAAGATCATCGTACCCCAGACGGCGTGCTCGAGGCTATCGCGACGCTTCGAGCTCGATGCCCACTGTCGCGACCGCTTCCTCTAGGGCTAGGCGCGCCGCCTCGGAGCCAGACACGGTCACGCGCTTCACCTTCGCGCGTACGAGCCACGCGGCCACTCGATCGGCCCACGCAGACAGCGCGTCCGGTGCGTCGTTCGGAAAGCCGGCGGCGATCGATGCGCGACCCTCCCCCAACGCGACGATGCACGCGGGTGGATCCCAACACGCGTCGCGCGCGGCGACGCTCTCCTCCGCCATCGCCTGCGCATAGCCCTCGAAGAGGGCCGCGCGCAGTGTCGCGAGCTCGTCTGCCGAGGTCGATGAAGCGAGTGTGTCGAGCTCACTCGAGACGAAGCTCGCCGAGCCCCCGCGCGAAGCGATCAATCGCCCGAGGAGCGCGGCTGCGTTGTGACCGTCGCGCCCGCCCGCGTGCTCGATCACGCATGCACGAGCGGTCTCGAGCGCCGAACCCAAGCGCCGATCAGCGTCGCTGACGGCACGACGCGCGTCTGTCGCCGCCCACGCGACGAGGCGCGGATCAGAAACTGGTGTCAGCGGCAGCCTTCGTTGTCGCAGTGGGAGAGGGCATCGCTCGGGGAGAGGCAGCGGCCTTCTTCGATTGGGGAGCCATGCCGTCGAGTATCTCTTGAGCGCGCTCCGCATAAGTCGGCACACCCAGCAGATAAGTGACCGTGGAGCGGGCGAGTGCGTAGTTTCCGAGCTCTCGTTGACAACCAGCTTCGTCGAGCGTGGCCTCGTATCCGATGTTCGTTCCTGCGACGGCGGTGTGAACTTGAGTGAATCGCGAAACCGCGACGCTGCATCCACGCGCCTCACGCAGCGAGCGCGCGGCCCAGAGCGCAGAGGAGCTATCCTTCGTGTCTGCCAATGCGAGCGCGTCGAAGCCCTTCGCTGCTTCCTCGAAGCGTCGCGCGCGGTAGGCGTTCATGGCCGTGTTGAAGTCGATCGGGTTGGCATTGATTGGCTTGCCATTTGCGGCGCCTCCGGACACTTGTGCCACCATCGCGGGAGCCGCGTTCGGTGGTGGGGGAGCGCCCGCTGGGGCCGCGGCGTTGCTCATCGGTCGCGTCTCGTCCAGGTTCTGGGCGTACGCGTTCTTGTCTTTCGCCAACGCAGAGTTGCCTAAGCCGTCCGCGAAGACGTCATCGCTCGTTGGCGCTTTCGCTGGCGTGTCCGAGACGCCCTGCACGACCTCCCGCTTCAGCTGATCAGCCTTCTCTTCGGTGCCATGCGCGCCGAACGCGCTCTTCGTATCGAACGCGCTGGTTGGCGTGGCGTTCGCGGAGGCAAGCGCGACGGGAGCTCCCTCGGCTTTCACCGTCACCGACGCGGGCGCGTGCGCGCTCCTGCGCATGAACACGAAGCTCGAGCCGATGGCGAGCAAGAACACGGCGGCCATCGCGGTCTGCGGGCGCATCGCCCAATTGCCGGCGCGAGACATCACCCGCTGCAAGCGCGACTTGAGCGGAACGACCTTCTGCGCCTCGCGCGCGGCGCTCAAGATTCGCTCTTCGAGCTCCGGCGGGGGAACCACCATCGGGAGAAGCGCGAGCTTTCGCGTCGCGCGCAGACCCGCGAGCAAGCCACCACACCGCGAGCAGCCAGAGGCGTGACGCTTCGCCTCCGCGCTCGTCAAATCGTCGAGCTCATCATAGAGCTCGTCGATCAAGGTGCTCTCGAACTTCTCGCAGTCCACGGTGACTTCCTTCTTTCCTTCTCTTCTATCGTTTGGCTGAAACAGGCAGCGCGCAACTATTTGTCGTTTAGCGAACGGGTTACTTGAGCGCGCGTGAGTACTCCTCGAATTCGCTCAGCGCCGCTTGCAGACGCTCGAGCGCGTAGCGCATCCGACTCTTCACGGTGTTCTCGGGCACGCCGGTGATTTCGGCGATCTCCTTGAACGGAAGATTCGAAACCTCTCTCATCAAGAACACCTCTCGCTGATCGTCTGGCAACGTCTCCACGGCTTGTGTGATCCGCTCGCGCAGCTCCGTTCCGGTCGCCTCGCGCTCCACGTTGGCCTTGGTGTCGGCGGTCTGCTCGCCGAGCGTCGGGCCTTCTCCCTCGGAGCTCTGCCGTCCCTCGTCGAGAGACGGATGCTTGCGCAGTGCACGCTTTCTCATCTGGTCGATGCACAAGTTCCGCGTGATCGTGTAGACCCACGTCGTGAAGCGGGCTTCGTGCTTGAAGTCCTGCGCGTTCTGAACCACGCGCATGAAGGCCTCTTGCACGACGTCCTGGGCGACCTCCGGTGTACGAAGCTGGCGCAACGCGAAATTGTAGAGCGACGTCTGATGTCTTCGAACGAGCGTGGCGAATGCGCTGCGATCGCCGCGTTGGTAGCGAATCATCAACGCCTCGTCCGTCGCTTGCGGGTCGCTCATGCGCGTGTCGCCCGCGAAAGTAAGGACGCAGACCGACGGAGAGAGCGATGAAGCGCGACACTTTGTTCGTCCTTTCCTTGGGAGATTGGACGCGCGACGCGGCGCAAGGATCTACCCCTCACCGTCCCGGACGTAGTTCGCTGGCTCAACGGCGCGCTCATCGGCTTCGGGTTGTATGTCGCGCAAGGGGAGGGGCTCAACATCCATCTCGTTTCCCAATGGGGGCGAATGCCCCAGGCTGGGTCTAAACGGAGGGTTGCAAGGCGGTATGCCAGCAAACTACACTGTCCGCGCGCAGTGGTGCATTTACGCGGCGCGTGGTGATTGATCCTAGGCCCTGAAGTCCACGACGGACTTGCGACAATTCCCGTTTGGGCAACGGTGTAGATAGAAGGAAGAGAACTCGATGCGTCAGAACCTCCGCCCCTCACGCTCGCTCATCGTGGCTGCGTTCACGACCGTCATTCCGTTCGTGATCAGCTTCTCGGGTGATGCGATCGGGCAGGGAAAAGCCGACGCCGGCACGAAGACCTCTGCCGTCGATGCAGGAGCGCCCAGCTCGACCGCTGCGAGCACCGGCGACGCTGGCCCGAGCACTCCGAGCACTCCGAGCACTGCCCCCATCGCGACCGCACCAGACTCAGGGATGGATGGCGCGACCTACACCGTTCGCCTGCGCGATCTCGAGGCGCGCGTGGACGAGCTGAAGGATCAGATCCGTCGCAGCCACAACCGCCTCGCGATGTTGAGCGACACTATCCTGTCGGGTGGACTCTCGGGCTCACGAGCAGAGATCAACTTTACCAACGAGATGTCGAGCGCGTTCCGCCTCATCAAGGCGATCTTCATCGTCGACGGCGCTCCGCAATACAGTCGCGCAGACGACACCGGCGCACTCGCCGAGCAGCACGACATCCCCGTCTACACGGGCTCGGTGCCGCCCGGCGACCACACGATTCAAGCGGTGCTCACGTTCCAAGGCAACGGCTACGGCGTCTTCACCTACTTGCGCGGCTACCGCTTCGAGTCGAAGTCGGCGCACTCGTTCACGTCGGTCGAAGGCAAGACGCTCACCATTACCGCAGTCGCGTACGAGAAGGGCGGCGTGACCACCGCGCTGCAAGACCGACCCAACATCGAATGGAAAGAGAAGGTCCAAGCGATCAGCGCGAGCAGCATTGCTGAACCCGCGCCTGCGGCGACCGGTTCTGGCGGAGGCAGCAAGTGACATTTGCGGCGGCGACAATTCGACGAGGCAGCGTCTCGGCGCTGCTGCTCGTTCTCTCGGTCGCGGGCGTTGCCCACGCCGGACCGGACGAGCAGATCAGCTCGGCACAGCATGAGGTGTCCGCCGTCACGGCGGAGTCCCAAAACGTGCAGGGCGTGATCGAGAAGGCGAAGGCCGACCAGATTACGGTGGAGCAGCGCATCGCCAACGGCGAGCTCCTCTATCGAACGAAAGACTACGATCGCGCCGAGGTCGTCCTCAGCGAAGTCGTCGACAACTACCCGAACACTCCAGCGTACGTCGACGCTCTCTGGCTGCGCGGCGAGACGTTCTACGCCTCAAAGCAGTACCTCTCCGCGCGCCGCGACTACCGCGCGATCGTCAAGCGCGGCAGCGAGCCGCGCTTTCAGCCCTACGTGGGCAAGGCGATCGCTCGCTTGGTGGACGTGAGCGTGCGTGTGAACGACGTCGCTTCGCTGGACGAGGTGTTCCAGAACCTCGGCCTCGTCCCGCCATCACAGGTGGATGCCGCGCTCCTCTACGCAGAGGGCAAGGCCTACTACCTCAAGCAGGACTACGCGACGGCAGGCAGCAAGTTCGCAGGTGTTCAACCGGGCACGCTCTACGTGCACCAGGCGCGCTACTACCAAGGCCTCATCGCGATGAAGGCCGCGCGGCAGAACGCGCCCACCGCCCCGCCGGATCCGAATGCTCCCGTGGGCACGCTCCCGCCGAGCGCGAACTACAAGCTCGCGATCGAAGCATTCAAACAGGTGACCCTCCTCTCGCCGGACACGGACGAGCACAAGCACGTCATCGATCTCGCGTGGATGGCCGTTGGCCGATTGCTCTACGAGATGGAGCAGTTCGATCAGGCAAAAGACGCGTACTCGAAGGTAGGCCGAGAATCGCCCGAGTTCGACACGATGCTCTACGAGCTCGCGTGGGTGTACGTCCGCTTGGGCGACGTCCAGCGCGCCGAGCGCGCCCTCGAAGTGCTCGCGATCGCAGACCCGGACTCGCAGTACCTCGGCGACGGGACACTTCTGCGCGCGGACTTGCTCTTGCGCGCGGGCGCCTTCGACAAAGCGCTCACGCTCTATCAATCCGTGCGCGAGCAGTACGACCCGCAGAAGGTCAAGGTCGAGGCTTTTCTCTCGTCGACCAACGACGTCAGCGTCTACTACGACAAGCTCTCTGAGCAAGAGTTCGACGCGCTCGACCAGACGCAGGCGCTGCCCGCGATCGCGATCAAGTGGGCGCGCGAAGCCGAAGATGGTCCGCTCGCGTTCTCCATCATCGACGACGTGGGTCGTTGCAAGAAGCTGATCAAGGACTCCGAGATCTTGATCGAGAAGCTCAACGCGCTCACCAAGGCGAGCAACCGCGTGCGCGCGTTCCCTGAGCTGTTGGCGGGCGAGCAGCTCGCGCTCGGGCTCATCAACCGACTCTCACGCGCGCGGCTCGACCTGGCGCGCGGGCTCGACTCCGAAGAGGGCAGCACGGAGCTCACCGGCGACATCGGCAGCTGGCAGAAGCAGCGCCGTGGGCAGATGGAAGCGATGGCCGCACTCCCGACGAACTCCGCGGAGTTCTCGGAACGCGACGAGTCGGGCATCAAGCAGTGGAACACGGTCTCGCAGTCGCTCTCGCGTGATGGGCTCGAGATCGACCAGCTCAACGCGGTCGTCAACGGGCTGCGCCGTATGCTCCGTGAGGACGCGCAGCATGGCGTCGCGCGATCGCCGGCCGACATGAAGCGCTTCAACGACGAGATCGACGACAACGAGCGCCTCCTCAAGGAGTCTCGCGAGCGGGTCGTCGTACTCCGTCGTCAAATCGAGGTCGGCCGAGCGCAGATTGGCCTCGGAGACAAACGCTATCAAGACGACGCGCAGTTTCGTACGTCGTTCAAGGACGCGCTCGATCACGAGGTCACGGACGCGATCGCGGGCCAAGGCGGCGCCGATGCGCAACGCTACGCGCAGCGTATCCAAGGCGTGCTCGCGCAGATCACGGCCCAGGAAGAGTCGCTCGCGCGTCAGTTCATGATCCTGGAGGGTCAGGTCGGCGCGAAAACTACGGTCTTGCAAGCCCAGGTCGACGATGAGGCCGGCAAGATTGCTGGCTACAAGGTGACACTCGCTTCGTACGACAACGAGGCGAAGGACCTCGTCGGGCACGTCGCACAGCGCAACTTCACGATCGTCCGCGACAAGCTGCGCAGCATTGTACTGCGCGCCGACGTCGGCGTGACCGCGCAAGCGTGGGAGGTCCGCGAAGAGGAGCTCGACCGCGTGCGCAACCTGCAAACCGAGCGCTCGCGCGAAGAGCGTCTGCTCGACGAAGAACTCAAGGAAGTGCTCGACGACTCGGCAGACCCGGGCGGCGACAAGAACGCGCCCAAGAAGTGACTGCGTTCGTGCATCTACGAAACGCGCAACGGAGCCTACGACTCAAATGAGAGAGCGCACCTCGAAGTGGATCGTCCTCGCCGGATCGCTTGCGATCGGCCTTGGACTGTCGGTGTCAGTGTCCGCCCAGCCAACGACGAACGCGTCGGACGCGGGCGCCCCCAAGCCGCAAGACGCGTCGGCGGACGGCTCGTCGGCTGCGAACACGACACCGTCGGACGCCTCCACGAGCTTTACTGCGCCGATGACCACGGGCGACGACGGCGGAGTCGCGCCACCCACGCCGACCTTCAAGAAGCCTCCGCCGCCGCCTCCTCCTCCGACGCCAGCGCAGGTCGCCGCGCTCGAGACGTTGCAGAAGGAAGCGGACGCTTTCGATCAAGGCGCGCGGGACTACCGAGACACCGTCACCACGATCATCAAGCTGCACTACGAAGAGAAGAAGAAGAACATCCTCTCGGGTCTCGATCGAGAGATCGCGATTGAGCGCGAAGAGCTCTGCAAGGCGCGTGAGACCGCGATCTCCCGGCTCGAGGAGTTCACCTGTCAATACGCCGGCGCGGACCCAGGCTCTTCGCCTCCGCCCGAACCGCTCGCGTGCAAGAAGGCCGATGGCACCATAGCGCCTGCGCCGGCGCCTCATTTGGCGTGCACCAATCCGTACCGAACGGACGCACCCGATCCCGAGACGCCCGACGCGATGTATCGCTTGGCGGCGCTGTATGAAGAGCGCGCGCGCTCTGACGACGCGAAGGACGACGTCTCCGTCGCGCTGAAGCCCGCGATCGCGCTCTACAAGCGCGTGATCAAGCAGTTCCCGAGCTACAAAGAGCTCGCGGCCATCTACTACTACCTCGGCCACGCCTACAACGACTCGGGGCGCATGGAAGAGGGTCAGCAAGTGTGGCGCTCGCTCGTGTGCCACAACAAATACCCATATCCGACCAAGCCTGACGCGAAGAACCCAGACGTGGACTCCATCATGGCGATGGAACAGGACCACCCCACCTCGTACTGGAACGACTGGCGCAATCGCTACTCTCGCCCCGGGATGGATCCCAAGAAGCTCGTCCACAACGACGAGACCATCTACAAAGACCCCTACGGCGACGACTGCAAGATTTTGCCGCAGCCGAACCTGCGAACGGGCGAAGATCCCAAGTACGTCGCCGAGGTCTGGTGGCAGGTCGGCAACTGGGAGTTCGACCAGCTCGACTCGCGCGCCGGCGTGACGGACGACGAGCCCGTGGGCGTGTGGGACTTGAACCGCGCCGCGAGCGCGTACACCAAGGCGCTCAAGTTCAAGCGGCCGCCGCTCTACTCGGTGTCGCTCTACAAGTACGCGTGGACGGTGTTCAAACAGCAGCGCTACGACGCAGCGACGCGCCAGTTCGTCGCGTTGCTCTTGCACACGGACGATCTCGAAAAGCAGCGCGGCGACGCGAACGTGAGCGACTTCAGAAGCGAGGCGTACACGTACATCGCGGGCTCGCTGACCAACGTCGATTTCTTGGGCCCGTCGCCCGAGGAGCCGTATATCCAGCGGCCCGACGTCGTGGACTCGATCCCCGATCCGGTCCTCGCGGAGAAGGCTCTACACGTCGCAATCGATCGCCTGAGGGACCCGACGCTCATCCCGCAAGACAAGCCGTGGACCATCGAGATCTACAAGGCGCTCGCGGCGGAGTTTCGCAGCCTCAACCAGTTCAACAACGCGATTGAGGTCTACACCCTCATGCTCCAGAAGTGGCCGATGGACCCGACCGCGCCGGAGGTCCAGTACGAGATCGCTCTGACCTACGACCAGATGGGCATGACCGGCAAGCACTCGCCAGCCGAGCGTGACGCGCTCGCGGCCAAGGCGCTCGACGCCCGTACCAACCTCGCGAACTACGTCGGCACCACGCCGTGGGTCGACGCGAACAAGGACAACCCCGAGGCGATCCACAACGCGGAGCGCCTCGCGCACGGCGGGTTGCGATCAGCCGCGGCCTCCCATACCAACAACGGCAAGCAGCTGCTCGTGCTCGCGACCCAAGCGGGAAGCGAGAAAGAGGCCCTCGAGGACCTGAGCCGATCACTTGCAGAGTACAAGCTCGCGGCGATTGGCTGGTCTGGCTACTTGTCGCAGCCGGAGACGCAGTCCTCTCCGGACGCGTACGAGAGCCGCTTCTGGTTGGCAGACGCGCTCAACAAACAAGTCAAAGTGCAGACGCTTCTGCACTCGCGGAAGCGTGAGCAGTTTCCCGAGCCGACGTTCAAAGAGATCGACATGGCGAAGACCGCCGCGATCGACGTGCGCGACTCGAATGAAGACGACAAGTACCTCACGGCCGCAGCACAGTTCGTGGTCGAAGAGTCCGACGTGCTCGTCGATCAAGACAACGCGCACTACGCGGACTCGAAGGGCTCCTTCGGCTATCCCAAGCGAACCGAGCTCGAGACCGAAGGCACCGGTGACAACGTCAAGGTGAAGCAGGTCGCCATTCCCGCGAACCTGCTCCTATCCATGAAGGCTCGCGACGAGTACGTCGCGCACGTGCCGCCCGAGAAGGACAGCCCGGACAAGACCGGCGTGCTCAACTCGACCGTCTTCGCGTACGACGTGGCAGATATCTTCTTCGTCTATGGCGACTTCACGAACGCCAAGGCGCGCTTCGAGCCGATCTACCGCGACCACTGCGGCAAGGACGAGTACGGCCAGAAGGCGTGGATCAAGCTCATCTCGATGGCCGCAAAGCAGAACGACGCCGCACGCGCTCGCCAGCTCGCAGAGGCCGACAAGGCGCACTCGTGTGCGGTCGGCGGTCGTAAGGGTTGCACCAAGAAGGCCGACTGCGGCACGGACGAGGACTGCACCGAGAACCAGTGTCGCAGCACGCTGTCGACCGACATCTTCCAAGCGGCCGGCTACCAAGACGCCGACAAGAAGTTCATCGAGGCTTGCGGACGGGACCTCACGGAGAAGAACCCGAACGACAAGTGCGATCCGGTGACCGACGCGAACAAGCCCGCGTGGAAGGACACCGCAAAGCTCTACAACGACGCGCTCCAAGCCGCGCCGGGTCGGCGTGAAGCTCCCCGCGCAGCGATGCGCGCCGCCTATGCGTTCAAGCAGCTCGGCGACTACAACAGTGCGATCAAGGCTTACGAGCAGTTCATTGCCGAGTACGGCAAAGAGGAAAAACTCAAGGAGCTGAACGGCGAGAAGAAGGGCGTCCCGAGCGACGAGAAGCAATACAAGGAGCGCCTCGCGTTCTTGAATATCGCCTACGACGAGCTCGGCACCACGTTCTATTCGTTCTTCAACTACACCAAGGCCGCCGAGACGTACGAGCGCATCGCGCAGCTCCAACGCTTCACCGAAGACAAGCGCAAGACCGCGGCGAAGAACGCGATGATCTTGTTCAACGCGATCGGCGACCGCCCTCGCATGTTGAACATGTACAAGATCGTCGTCGCGCTCCACCCCACCGCGGACGAGAAGGCGAACTACGACTACCTAGTTTCCAGCTTCGACTACGAGCAGTGGAACCCGGTCGGCGATCAGCAGGCGGGCGCCAACCGAAACGTTCGGCAGAACGCGGAGCTCGCGATGGCGGGCTTTTACGGCTCGAACAAGAGCAACTCGGCCGCGGCCAAGTACTCGCTCGAGGCCGCGTGGCGCGTCGCCAAGATGAAGAAGAGCGGCGGCGATGTTGGCTACCACCAGTGGTTCACCAACACGATCGCCGCTTGGCAGTTCCTCAACGCGCACGCGACGACGAACAAAGACGGAAAAGAGAGCGATCAGCAGCCCTACACCGACTACGGCGCAGAGGCCGAGTACACGCTGCTCGACGAAGAGATCCACGACAAGTACGACGGCAAGCACAACTACTCGTCGATGAACTCCGAGCAGATCCTCGGAAAGATCGACCAGAAGACGGGCCAGTTCGTCAGCACGGGCGCGTTCAAAGCGGACGTAGCCACGGCCGACTCCTACGACGTCAAACTCAAGCACATCGTCGAGACCTATCACTCGCTCGAGTTCAACCCCGCGTCGCTCGCACGCAGCGGCACCCTGTACGACTCGCTTCGCACGGGCCTCTATGCGTGCGCGGGTAAGGCGTTCAACGACCACCTCATCCCGCCTCAGTTCAAGACCATCCTCGAGCAGATGCGCAAGAGCGGCCACGACGACCTCGTCGACAAAGCCGATCAGCTCACGGACATGGTCAAGGACGGTTGGAAGAACAAACGCGGTCGCGAAATGGAAGCCATCGACGAGGTCATGGTGCGCAACTACGCGAAGGCGATCCAGCTGGCGCGTACCTACAACACCAAGAACCCGACGGTGACGAACGCGATCGCACGTCTCGCTTTCTTCACCGACTCGTCTACCGAGCTCGGTGAAGGTCCGAAGGCGTGCATTCCGCCGCCCAAGGGGGCAACGGCAGATCCGCCAGGGCAGGGCACGGGTCCGGGCCACATGTGTGGATTGGCGGCCTACGTCAACAACACGGGCGATCCGACGGACTCTGCCAAGCCGCCGACGCGCAAGCTGTCCTACGCGCCGCAGATGTACTTGCAGATGCGTCCCGGCCTGCCGGCTGTAATGCCGGAGAACGGCGCCGCGTTGCCCCTTCCAGTGGGTGTCCAATGAGAACGTTTGCACACGCAACCATCGTCGCCGTGACGCTCGCCCTCGTGGCGTGCGGCGGCGACGACAAGAAGGTCACGTACCCGACGACGACGGACGCAGGCGCTCCGACGACGAGCGACGACAATGCGGTCAAGACGGGTGACGGCGCGCAAGTCGGTGTCACCGACGGGCAAGAGCTCGGGGACGCGAAGGGCCTCTACCAAGAGGGCTTCGCCGCGTGGACGAACGGCGACCTGCTCACGGCGAAGGCGAAGTTCACCGAGGCGACGAAGAAGGATCCGAAAGGGCCGACCGCGTTCTACTCGCTCGGCTGTGTACTCGAGCGCTTGGGCGACAACGCGGGCGCACAGGCCGCCTACAAAGGCGCGTTCACCGCGAAGCCCGACTACGAGCTCGCGATCGGCGCGTACGCGATCAGCGTCGCGAAGTCCGGCAACGTGAGCGATGCCACGAACTTCCTCAATACGCAGAAGAGCAAGCTCCCGAACTCTCCTCGCATCATGAATTACCTGGCCGAGGTGAGGTCGATCGCCAAAGATAGCGCCGGCGCTCAGCAAGCGGCGCAAGACGCGCTGCGCTTGGACTCGAACTACAAAGACGCCATGGTCACTATCGCGCGTGACTTTCATCGCAACGGCAAGGACGAGCTCGCGAAGTACGCGCTCACCGCGATCCTCGTCGGGTTCGGTCAGGCCACCCCCGCGCGCGATCCCGAGAATCCCGAGGCGCACCTCCTCCGCGGGCTCATCGAGCGCTCGAACAACCAGCGCATCGCCGCGATGAAGGACTTCGAAGCCGCGCGCAGCAAGCGTCCTGATCTCGTCGAGGCGACGATTCAGATCGGCGCGATGAAGCTCGAGGCGGGAGATGCCGCGGGCGCGCAGCCGCTGCTCGAGACGGCCGTGAAGTACGCACCGAATCAGCCGATCGGGCACCTGAACCTCGGCGACTGCTATCGACTCGCAGGACGGCTCGCGGACGCGAAGAAGGAGCTCGACACGGCGCTCGCGCAGGACTCGACGCTCATGGCGGCGCACTACGCGTTCGGGCTCATGTACCTCAACGCTCCGTCGTTCCCGGGGTTGAGCGCAAACGATCAGGTGGGCGCGGCGATCCGCGAGCTCAATCTGTACAAGACGATGCGCGGTCCGAAGCCGCTCCCCGGGGTCACCGACGACATCGACGAGCTGATCACGAAGGCGAACAAGAAGAAGGAAGACGCCGCGAACGCGACCGCCATTGCCGCAGCGACTCCCGCCGCACCTGCACCCCCAACCCCTGCTCCGGCTCCGGCCGCGGTTGACGCCGGCAAGCCGCGTGGCAGCCTAGACAGGACCTTCTGATGAATCACGCCACGAGCCTTTTTGATCGGACCGCCAAAATGAAGACTGTCGCGTCTATCAGCCTTACGACACTGATGATCCTCGGGTTGCTCGCGCTTTCAGGCCGTGCCTCCGCACAGGAGAAGGGCGGGCGAACGATCACGCTGACCGAGGTGACGATCGTGGGGCGCGTCCAGCTCCCGATAGCGTCCGTGGACGTGAACAAGATTCAACCGAAGCTCACGCTCGCCGAGCTGAAGCAGCCGTTCTTGGATCGCATCGAGCTCGCGACCAAGAGCGAGCCGTTCTGATCGTCTCTTCGCGCTCGCCCACGACCGAGATGATTCGATGTGGATCCTCATAGGGATCTCGCTCGGCGTCACGTTGACGTGCGGGTGGGCCAGCTTCCGTAGGCTGCAGTTCGCGATCGCGCCAGTGAACCTCGACCCCGCGACGCTCCTCAAGGCGCTTCGCAAGGAGGGCCGTGAAGCACTCGTTCACGCGCTCGCGTCGCAGGGCCCGGACTCGTGGGAGCACGAGCTGTTGGTCGCCGTGCAGTCGCCGCATCGCGAGCGAGCGGTGAACGTCAACGAGGTACTCGCCGAGCTCGATCAACGCGCGCAGCGATGGGCGCGAGTTCCGCGCGTGTGTGCGAGCATCGCGTCGACCACCTCGATGATGCTTGCGTCGGTGGCGATGCGAATCGGTCTTACATCCGCGATGGCTTCTGCGGACGAGGACCTTGGCCCCGCCCTCAACTCGACGGTAGTCGGGGCGATGAACGTCGTCGCCATCGGCATCGCCGGCGCGCTGTTCTGTGTGTCGGTGCAGATGCGCGCGCGACGCGTGGTGAAGGACCGCCTCGAGGCGATCGACAAGCTCGTTGACCGACTGGAATCAGCCGCATAGCGCTTGGCCAGCAAGTTGCGGGAACTATCCCGTGGCCGTGCCCTCTAACTGACGAGTTGGGTCAGATTCCCCGCTGCAGAGCGGAGGAGAGAGAAGGCACGTCGATGTCCACGCATTCGTCAGCTTCGCCGCAACGACAAGCTCACCGCTCGGGTCGCATGACCGCCCTCATGCGCACGGTGAGCATGAAAACGGACGGACCGCGCTTGCTCCGCATCGCCCTCGTTCAATCAGGTCGTGTGGTCGAGGAGCGCATCGTCAAGCAGCGCACGAGCGTTTCGATCGGACAGAGCGAGCGAGCGACCTTCGTCCTGCCTGGCGCGCCGGACCGCGACCTGTTCGAGAAGACGATCTCCGGCTACGCGCTGAACTTCACTGATGCGATGAATGGGCGAGTCGTGTGCGAGGACGGCATCAAGGATCTCCCAACGCTCCGAGAGCGGAGCGAGCGCGTCGGTGGCGGCTACCGATTCGATCTCGGCTCTGAAGCGCGAGGCAAGGTGGCCGTCGGTGACTCCACCTTCTTGTTCCAGTTCGTCGAGCCTCCGCCGCCGACTGCGCGCCCGCAGCTACCCCTCGCGGTGAAGGCCACGCTCGGTGGCCAGGTCGACTGGGCGCTCACGATGGTGGCAGCGTTCAGCTTCATGCTGCATTTCGGCTTCATCGGCGCGATGTACTCCGACTGGTCCGACCGAGTCGTGAACGAGGACGTGACCGTGCAAGGCCTCGCCGATTTGTTGAACAGCGTGCCCGCGCCGCTCGCGGAGGATCACTCAGAGGATCAGCCGTCAACGACTACGCCGACCCATACGACGCCCACCCCATCGCGTACGATCAGCAACAACGCGGCTGCGAACAACGCGCAGCCTATGTACATGACCGACCACGCCGCGCTCGCGCTCAGCAACCGCGCGGAGGCGATGATGGTCGACATCCTCGGAGCGACGAACTCGCCGACCGCGATCAACAACGCCGCGCGAGGCGAGTATCCGATCACGGATCTCTCGCGCGTCGCGGAGTCTCCTCTAGGCACGACCCCAGGCTCGGAGCTCACTCTAGCCACAGGCTCGATGGCCACAACGGGAGACCACTCGCTGACCCACCTCGGAAATACGACGCTCGACCGCCCGCACGCCGCCACGGTCATCGACGTGAATCCGCCCCCCTTGGGCATCACGCAGATCGATTCCGTCCTGCAGACTTCGAACATCCCGCACGCGGACGGCACCATCGCAGCGCTCAAACCGGAGTATCGGAGCTGCTACAACAAGGGGCTCGCGGAGAACCCGCAAATGTCAGGCAAGGTCGTTCTGTCGGTGGTCGTCCAGCCCAACGGTGAGGTTCAGGGCGTCACCAAGGCGGACGGCGCCGGGCTGAGCCCGAAGGTCGAGCAGTGCATCATCGACCACACGCGACGCGCCAGCTTCGAGCAGGGGAGCGGCGGCACGCTTCGGGTCCCGGTCTCGTTTTTCACCCAGTAAGGCACTTTCCACGAGCAGGCGAGTTCGTGTACTCTCGTCACATACGTCTCCGCGGGAACTTTTCCTTCGGTGTGGAGTCTAATCTGGGGACTGCCCGCCTCTTCGCTTAGTCGGGTGTCCACCGCCAGAAAGGCAGCTCATGTCACAGATGCAACAGGGACCGGGAGCACAGCCGGGAGGTCGACCCGGACAGATGACGGCAGTGATGCGCGCAGTCGCGCAGCAAGCCGGTCCGAAGGTCCTGCGTATCGGGCTCGTGCAATCGGGTCGCGTGATCGAAGAGCGCATCATCAAGCAGCGCACGCACGTGACGATCGGGCAGAGCGAGAAGGCCATGTTCGTCGTGCCGACGCCGAACGTTCCGTCGCAGTTCAAGCTCTTCGAGCTGATTGGCAACGACTACTACCTGAACTTCCTCGACGGCATGAGTGGGCGCGTCGCGTTGCAGACTGGCATCAGCGACTTGGGTGCATTGCGTGGACAGGCGCGTCGCGTGGGGCCTGCGTATCAGGTGAAGCTCACCGAGGACGCACGCGGCAAGGTCGTCATCGGCGAGACCACGTTCCTCTTTCAGTTCGTCGCGCCCCCGCCTCCTGCGCCGCGGCCGCAGCTGCCTTTGTCCGTCAAAGGCGGTCTCGCCAGCCAGATCGACTGGACGCTCACGATCATCGCGGCCTTCAGCTTCATGATCCACTTCGGGTTCATCGGCGCGATGTATTCGGACTGGATGGACGTGGTCGTCAACGACGACGTCATGTCTCAGGGCTTGGCGGACTTGCTCAACAAGGTCCCGCCGCCTCCGCCAGAAGACAAGCCCGTCGACAACACGCCTAGCACCGACAAACCTTCCGCGGACAGCAAGCCCGCGCCCACGGCCGCAGCGAACAACACCGCGAAGGCTGGCCCCATCAGCGACAAGCAAGCCGCGGCGCTATCGCAACAGGCCGAGGCGATGCAGATGCAGATGCTCGCTGCGTTTGGTGGACAGACGTCGGTCGCTGGTGCGCTCAACCGCTCTGACGTTGCGGTCACGGATCTCTCCGGCGTCGCCCAGTCGAGCGCTGGCGTCAGCAACACTGGCGGCGACTTGAGGCTCGGCGGAGGCGGCGGTGGTCTAGCGGCGCCTGGACACAACGGCGGCGGACTCTCTGGTCTCGGCGTTTCGGGCGGCGGCGGCGGCCATGGTTCGGGAACGACCGTCGAGGTTCGTGGCCCGACAGGCGACGCCCAGATGGGCCCCATCGCGGGCGGAGGCGCCGTCTCTGACGCCGACCGCGTCATCGCGGGTCTGCGACCTGGATTCAAGAGCTGCTACAACAAGGGTCTCAGCTCGGACCCCAGCATGGCTGGCAAAATCATTCTCGCCATCAAGGTGCAGCCGAACGGCGACGTCGAGAGCGTGAGCAAAGCTGGTGGCACGGGTCTCTCGTCCGAGGTCGAGGCCTGCATCATGAACAAGGCCAAACACGCCAGCTTCAACGGCGGCAGTGGCGCGACCATCCAAGTTCCGGTGACGTTCGTTCAGCAAAAGTGACTTCCACCCTCGAGTGGCACTTTGGACTGAATGCGAACGGCGAATGGGGCATCGAACGAAGAGACCCGCTCACTACGGCAGAGTTTCGGGCCTCTTTGAGCCGCTCTCGCGTTGACAGTCTCAGCATCGCCCGGTAGAGTCCGTGACTGCTGTGCTTACCCTGTTTGGGAGGACGCTTTCATGCGCCTTGGATCGAAACTGAAGTGGCTGGTCGTGGTCGCCATCGTGGCTGCCGCGGCAGGAACGGCGGGCGCGCAGAACTCGCAAGCCACCGCCGACGGACAGGTCGGGTTCCAGCACAAGCCACAGCTGACGCCGCAAGAACAAGTGAGCGAAGCAGCGAACCAGGTCACGCGCATGGAGCAAGCCGCGGGGACGATTCGTCGTCAGCTCGAGGAGGCTCGCGGGGCGCGGGACGTGGTCAAGACGCTTTGTTTGAACGACAAGCTCTCTCAGGCCGACGTTGCCATCCGCTCTGCAAAGGATCGCCAAAACTCACTGCAGCTCGCCGCAGGACGTAAGGACGTTGAGCTCTCGAATCACGAGTTCACCGTACTCATGGTGCTTCGGCAGCGCGGAGAGCAGCTCACCGCCGAAGCCAATCAGTGCATCGGCGAAGAGGGCACCGTGATCGGCGAGACGAAGAACACCGCGACGGTCGATCCGACGCTCCCCCCAGACGAGCAAGACGAGAATCCGAACGATCCGAACGTGATCGCTCAACCTCCCGTTTGCACCTCCTGCACGAAGTAGTGTAGACGGCTTACGTAGTCCCACCTAAGGTTCGCCGCCGAGCACACTCGAGAGTGTGCGAATCGACAGCGAACCGGCCCCTTAACGCACGTGCGCATGCTCACCCACAAACGCCTCCTATCGGTTGCAGCACTCATCGGCACCGCCTTGTCGTGGAGCTCAGCTCACGCCCAAGGTTGGCTTGCCGACCGTAAGACGACCGAGGGCATCGGCTATCGCGTCGGCGACTTCGAGCTCCACCCTGGGCTCGGAGGCGAGGTCGGCTACGACTCGAACTGGTTCCTCCGCTCGCCGAAGGACGGCTCGGTCAACTCGATCAGTAATTTCCCGGGGAGCCCTGGTGCGGGCATCTTCCGGATCACTCCGTCGTTGTATCTCTCGACGTTGCAACAGCAACGCAAAGAGGGCGACGTCAATGCGGAGCCGCCGAAGGTCAACTTCAGGGCAGGCATCGCGCTCACCTATCGCGCTTTTATCGGCGCGGACGACGTCATCAAGCAGAATGGTTTGAACGGTCTGTCAGGCGATCTGACCGCGCGTGTAGACATCCTTCCGCAGCGCCCCTTCAGTGTCGGCCTCGACGGCCTGTACTCCCGCACGGTCGCGCCCAACGCGAACGGCAACCCCGACGTCTCGTTCAATCGCAACCTTGTCGGTGCGGGCATCGACGCGACGGTGACGCCGGGAAGCGGCACGCTGAGCTGGAAGCTTGGATATCAGCTCCGAGCCGGATTTCTGGACAACTCCACGAATGCCCCGTTCAACACGTTGAACAACGCTTTCACCACCCGCGGTGACTGGCGGTTTCGGCCGAAGACTTCGCTCTTCTACGACGCCAACACCACGTTTGCGACCTTCACGCAGAAGGGGCAAGCGGCGAGCGATCTGCAGAACTCGACGCCGTTCCGAACGAAGTTGGGCATTACGGGTCTCGTGACTCCGCGCTTCTCGTTCTTGGCGGCTGCCGGCTGGGGCGCGAGCTTCGTCGACGTCCCAAGCAATCACAACATTCAGCAGTTCGACAGCGTCATCGGCCAGGTGGAGGCAAAGTTCTTCCTCACCGCGAACCCGATGGCCGACAACCCCAATGCCGTAGGTCTCTCGATCTCTTCGCTCTCCCTCGGCTTCAATCGCGATTTCGCGCCAAGCTTCCTCACGACGTTCTACGAGTCGGATCGCGGCTATGCGAAGCTCGCCTACTTCTTCGCGGGCCGTGCGCTCGTCTCGTTAGAGGGTGGCGTTGCTGCAATTCGTTACCCGGACGTTTATTACACGACCGGCGCAACCGTGGTTCAGCGCTTCACGGACGTACGCGCCGACGCGACGCTGTTCGGCGAGTATCGATTCACGAACACGCTCGGGTTGAACACGACGCTCCGCTACACGGGTGAGTTCAGCGGTCAAAAGCTCCCGGTTCAGGGCGTGGCGTCGGGTCCGAACACGTACGACATGAACTATAATCGTTTCGAGGCTTACCTCGGCCTCCGCTGGTTCATGTGACGCCAACTGCGTGAATGCTTGCACCGCCCACGTTCACTGATGGCTTGATGTTTCGTCTCCTCGCGCTGGTCGTCACGCTCCTCACGGCGTGCTCCGTCGGTCACCCACCCACGCCCAATCTGCCCGCGCCTATCCTGAGTACGGCGGTCGGGCCGGGAGACTCGCTGGAGATCAGCGTCGTCGGCGAGAAGGACCTGCCGCACGACTACAAGGTCAACCCAGACGGCACCATCGACTTCCCCTACCTGGACCGCGTGCAGGTCGCCGGGATGGAGCCTCAGCAGATCACGGACGCGCTGAAGAAGAAGCTCGCAGAAGCCAAGATCATCACGAACGCGCAGGTGATTCTTGCGGTGAAGCAGTACGCGAGCAAGCGCGTGAGCCTCATCGGACAAGTGAACAAGCCGGGGAGCGTGCCTTGGAACGAAGGCCTCAAGCTCTTCGAAGCGATTGCGCAGTCCGGAGGGTTTACCTCCATCGCGGACGCCAACCACGTGATCCTCACGCGTCAAACCGCGCCTGGCAAGAGCGTGACCGTGACCGTCAGCGTGGACGCCATCGCAGAGGGCTCGCAGCCGGACGTCCCGCTCCAAGCGGGCGACTCGATCAAGATCGACGCGCGCATTTTCTGATCGAGAATCTCCCCATGCGCCGCGTGCTGATCTTGCTGACTGGCGGCACGCTGATGATGCGACCTACCGGCGCGACCGCGCGCGGGTCTAGCGCTCTCGGCTTGGAGGATCGGACACGCGATTTGGTGGCGGCTTTGCCGATGCTGACGAGCATCGCCGAGATCGAGACGCGTGAGCTCTTCGCGATGGACTCGGGTGACATGCAGCCTGCCGATTGGCTGCGCCTCGCCCGCCACGTGCACGCGGCCATCTCCGAGCGCACCCACGATGGAATCGTCATCGTGCACGGGACAGACACGATGAGCTACACGGCGAGTGCGCTCGCGCTGTTGCTGGGCGAGCTGCCGATCCCGGTCGTACTCACGGGGGCGCAGCGTCCGCTCTTCGAGCCACGTACCGACGCGCGCGAGAACCTCATCGACGCGGTGCTCGTCGCGACGATGGACGTTCCCGAGGTGAGCGTGGTGTTCGCGTCGCGGGCGCTCCGCGGCGTGCGTTCGACCAAACGCGACGCTTGGGACTACGACGCGTTCGACGCGCCGAACTGCCCGCCGCTCGTCACGCTCGGCGTGGGCGCGACGCTCGCTCCTCACGTGCGGCGCGCCGGAGAGCTGGCACCGTTCGACGAGCGCATCGAGGAGCGAGTGCTCGCGGTGCGCGTCTTCCCAGGCCTCGACGCGGAGCTGGTGCGCGCGGCCAGTGGGCGCGGCGTGAAGGGGCTCGTGCTGGAGGCGTACGGCACTGGAAATCTGCCTAGATCCTTGATCAGCGCGCTGGAGCATGTGCACGCGAGCGGCGTCCCGATGATGATCGTATCGCAGTGCCTCCGTGGCTTCGTCGAGCTAGGCCGCTACGCTGGAGGCGCAGCCGCAGAGGCCGCAGGCGCCATCTCGGGCGGCGACATGACCGCCGAGGCCGCGATCGCCAAGCTGATGATCGGTCTAGGTCGTTATGGGCCCACGGACGCGCTCAAGGACTATTTGCTTCGAGACATCATCGGCGAGCGCGCCTGACTCAGCGACCTTGGAAGTTGGGCTCGCGCTTCTGCATCCAGGAGAGCACGCCTTCCATCACGTCCGCCGAGTGCAACAGCTTCAGCTGCTCCTCTCGCTCTCGGGCGAGCGCGTCAACCACGGAGCCCCAGCTCGCATAGAGTGCACGCTTGATCGCGGCGTAGGCGAGCGGAGGTCCAGAGTCGAGTCGCTTGGTCACTTCGAGTGTGGCGTCGCGTAGGCCTGCTGCTTCGACCGCGCGTATGGCGATTCCATGCTGCGCGAGCTCGGGGCCGTCGATCTTGTCGCCGAGCATGATCCACTGCATCGCGCGGGCGGTGCCCACCAAGCGCGGCAGCCAGAACGTGCCGCCGCCGTCCGGCATCAGGCCGATGTTCACGAACTTCTCTTGGATGTACGAGCGGGTCGAGACGACACGCAGATCGCACGCGAGCGCCATGTCCGCACCGAACCCGACCGCGGCGCCGTCGACCATCGCGACGACGGGCTTGGGGCACGCGAGGATCGCCTTGATGACGGAGTGGAACTCGCCGATGTACTCGTCAGTGCGCTCCATCAAGCGTGGGTCTTCCATGTTCTTGCGCAGGTCCGCGCCCGCGCAAAAGTGACCGCCCGCGCCCGTGAGCACGACGCATCGGACGGCGTCGTCGATGGCCGCGTGTGCGAAGGCGTCGCGCATGAGACCAAGCACAGAGAGGGTCAGGGCGTTTCGTGCCTCGGGTCGGTTGATGGTGATGATTTGCGTGCGACCGACGAGCTCTTGCGTGACTTCGCTCATTCTCAAGTTCCTTTGGACGATGCAGACGCGACCAGAGACGCCTTGGTCGGCGACTCCGCTGCTATGGATGATTTCTTGGGCTTTGGCGCTTCCGCGACCGCCGCGATGGGCTCTTGCGGGTTGCGCCGAAGATAGAAGTCGGAGGCGAGGTACACCTTCACGACGCGCTGGATGAGGATCTTCACGACCGCGCCCATCGGCACGGCAAGCAGCACGCCGACGAACCCGAAGAGGCTGCCCGCGGCCATCATCGTGATCAACACTTCGAGCGGTGCGAGGCCCACGCTACGACCGACGATGCGCGGCGTGATGACCATGCCATCGAGCACCTGCACCGAGCCCATCACTGCCGCGACCCCGACGATCGGACCCACGCCGTGCCAGTCGAGCGTCGCCATCGCGAGGGCGAGCGAGAGGCCCACGCCGAACCCGATGTACGGGACGAACGCGAGCATCCCCGTGAGCACACCGATCGGCACGGCCAAGCGGATGTCGACGAGCCGGAGGCCCACCGCGTAGAGCGCCGCGAGCACGATGCACGCGGTGAGCTGCCCACGAACATACCCGCCGAGCGCGCGATGGATCTGCGCGGCCACATCCGTCACCGAAGCCGTCCAACGGCGCGGAATGAGCTGGCGCGTGCGACGCACGATACGATCGAAGTCAATGAGCAGATAGAGCGCGAAGACTGGGATGATCAACGCCGACAACACGACGCCGACATAGCTCAGCGTGCCGAAGAACGCGGTAGACGCAGCAGACACCATGCTCGGCGCTTGCGTTCCCATGTCTGTCGCAAGCTCGCTGATCGTGTGCGGGAGCTTGAGGTGAAAGTTCGCCAGCAACCAGGGCTCGGCGCGACCTTGAAGGGCCTTCAGCTGCTCAGGCAAGTCCGCGGCCGCCGCGCGGACCTCGTCGACGAACATAGGGACCGCGTAGACCATCACGAGGGTCATCACGCCGACGATGCCCAGCATCACGGTCAGCGCGCCTGCCCAGCGAGGCACCTTCAGAACCTCCAAGCGATCGACCATCGGATCGAGCACGTACGCGAGCAGGAACGCGAAGAAGAGAGGCAACAGAACGCCGCGCAGCAAGTACCCCATCACGGCCGCGCCGACGAAGGCGCAGGCGACGATCACGCGTCTGAAGTTCGGCGACGGCGACGCCGTGGTCATGGTTTCACCCTAGCACGTGCGGCACCGGGCTTGGCCCCACGCCTCGCGCACGCTACGAGGTGGCCGCAATGCGCACCGCAGCCTTCGACCGAGCCTATTTCGACCGCTTCTACGAGCGTCAAGACACGCGCGTGCACGGCAGACGTGAGATCGCGCGGCTCGCGCGTGGGACCGTCGCCATGATCGCGTGGCTGGGCGGAAGGATCGACAGCGTCCTCGATGTCGGCGCTGGGGCAGGTCTTTGGCGCGACTGGTTCAAACGGCACCGCCCCGAGGTGAAGTACACGTCCACCGACGTGAGCGCCTACGCGTGCGAGCGCTACGGCCACGAGTTGCGCGACGTCTCCACGTGGCGCTCGAAGGATCGCCACGATCTGGTCGTCTGCCAGGGCGTACTCCCCTATCTGACCGACGAGGCCGCAGCGAGCGCGATCGACAACATCGGCGCGATGGCGAGGGGCTTCCTCTATCTCGAGGCCATCACGGCACGCGACCTGCGCGACGTGTGCGACCTCGACATGACCGACGTCGCAGTGCACCCGCGCGATGGCGCGTGGTACCGGGCGCGCCTTGCGAAGCATTTCCGACAAGTCGGGTGCGGCCTGTACTACTCGCGCAAGGGCGGACTTCGCTTCTACGAGCTCGAGGTCCCAGAGGACAGCAAGCGATGAGCGATCTACCTCGTTTCGATGACAACGCTCCGCGTCCGGTCGCTCCGATCGGGTTGCAGGACGGTACGACGCTCACACGACTCGTTGGCGTGATGCGCCGCTTGCTCGCGCCTGACGGATGTCCGTGGGATCGCGAGCAGTCGTTCGAGTCGCTCCGAAAGTACGTGCTCGAAGAGGCGTGTGAGGTGATCGACGCGATCGACTCCAAAGATCGCGCCGGCATCAAAGAAGAGCTCGGAGACTTGCTTCTGCAGATCGTCTTTCAGGCGGAGCTCGCGCGCGCGGAGGGCAGCTTCGCGATCGACGACGTCGTCGAGGCGATCGTCAACAAGCTCGTCACGCGGCACCCTCACGTGTTCGGCGACGTGAAGGCCGACAACGCCGAGCAAGTGCTCAGCAACTGGGAAAAGCAGAAGGCCAAAGAGAAGAAGGGCAGGGGCATCCTCGCGGGCGTGCCGCGGAGTATGCCGGCCCTCGTGCGCGCGCAGCGCATCGGAGAGAAGGTCGGGCGCGTGGGTTTCGATTGGCCCGACGTTGCGGGCTCGCGTGCGAAGGTCACGGAGGAGCTCGGTGAGCTCGATCGCGCTATAGCGCAAAAAGATGCCGCTGCGATGGAGGAGGAGCTAGGCGACGTGCTGTTTGCGCTCGTCAACTTGTCGCGTCACGTGAACGTGGACTCCGAGGGCGCGCTACGCCGGACGATTGACAAGTTCACGCGGCGGTTCTCGCACGTCGAGAAGCGCGTCGCAGAGGAGCACGGCGGCTGGGGTGATCCAGGCGACGCAAAATCGCTCCCGCTCGACGTGCTCGACGGCTATTGGGAAGAGGCCAAGAAGCAGGGCGCCTGAGCGTCTCAGTCAGAGTAGGTTGGCGAATCAGGATGGCGAGTTTCGCGGAGGAGCGCCTCGAGCGAGCCCTGGGGCTCGGCGAGGGAGAGGGAGCCAAAGCGGCGCGCCTCGTCTTGCTCATCTTCTCTGTGTCCGTCTCGCTAGTGATGCTGAAGTCGGCTCAGAACAGCATCTTCTTGATGGCGTACCCGCGGACGATGATCCCGTACGCGTTCATCGCGTCCGCCGCGACGCTCACCGTTGCTTCGCTGTCTCTCGTGCCTCTCGCGCGCCGCCTCGGCACGGCGCGCCTCGCCTCGTGGGCGCATGCCGCGTGCGCTGCGGCGATGTTCGCCTTGCGTGGTCTCTCGATGACGAGCGTGCACGGCGTGCCGTTCATCACGTACGTCGTGATCGAGGCCTCGAGCGGAGTGCTCTTGATTCAGGCTTGGGCGACGGTCTCGCAGGCGACGCACGCGCGTTCTGCGAAGCGACTACTCCCGGCAGCGGGCGCTGGCGCCACGATCGCGTGGGCCGGCGGCGGCCTCTTGGTACCCACGCTCGCGCACGCTCTCGGCACCGTGAACCTCCTCGCGCTCGGCGGTTTTACCCTCGTCGGAGCGACCTTCGTCGTGCAAACCATCCGCACCCGCGACCTGCCGGACGTCGCGCCCCAGACGAGACGCGTCCAGGTCTTTCGAGAGTGGGCCAAGGCCTTCGAGTTCATCCGCGCGCTCCCCTTGCTTCGCGTGATGACCGCGCTCTCGATCGTCGCGCTGCTCACCGAGCAGCTCATGGACTACCTGCTGATGAGCGCAGCGCACGAGCGCTACGACTCCGATGCCGCTTGCACGGCTTTCTTCGGTCGGTACTACGGGATCACGAGCCTCATCACGCTCGTCTTCGTGCTCGGGGCCTCGTCGCGCATCCTGCTCGGCCTCGGCACTGCGCGCACGCTGCTGTTGACCCCGGTGCTCACGATCTTCGTCGCGATCGCCGCGGTGGTGGCACCGAGCTTTCTCGCGGTGGTGGCGTTGCGTGGCGTGGACCGCGTGATGAAGCAATCGATCTGGAGCTCCGCTAGCGAACAAACGCAGACGCCGATCCCGGCCGTGGAGCGCGTGCAGTCGCGTGCTCTCGTCCGCGGCGTGCTCGCGCCTGTGGCCTACGCGACGGCTGCATGCGTGCTCGCGGTGTTGCCGAAGATCGCGGAGGTGCGCTGGTTGGCGCTCGGGACCGTCATCGGTGTCGCCGTGATGGCTTGGCTCTGCATCGTGCGTGTGAGACCCGCGTACCAGGACGCGCTCAGGCGGGCCATCGACGAGCGTACGCTCGACATCGACGACGAAGCGCCGATGTCCTTCGACGCCGATGCGCGTCGCACGTTGACGACCGAGCTCTCGTCGACGGACGAGCGTCGCGCGCTGTTGGCCGCGGAGCTCCTGTGCGACGTGGATCCCGCGCCGGACATGGAGGTCGTGCACACCGCGATGCGTAGCAAGCTCCCGGCGGTTCGCGGCGCGGTGCTGGAGAGCGTGATCAGACGGGGAGTCGGTGGGCTCGACGACATGCTCGCCGGCGTGCTCGTTCGCGACCCTGACGAGGAGTGCCGCGTGCTCGCGGCTCGCGCGATCGTCGCGCTCGGAGCCTCGTCGAATGCCGTGCGTGAGGCGATCGCGACGGCGATCACGACCGAGACCTCGCAAGCGGTGAAGGCCGGCGCACGCGTGGCGAGCGTGGCGCTACGCGATCGCGCGGGCGTCCACGATGGCAGCGTGCTCGTTCCGTTGATCGAGTCGAAGGACGACGCGCTCGCGACGGCCGCTCTCGAGATCTTGGCGACCAAAGCGGGGGCGAACGACGACGTGGTGCGCGCGGTACGACGCGTGTTGCTGTCCGACGCGGCCAACCCGACGAAGCTCGCGGCGATCGACGCGGCGGCTAGGTTGGGCCTGGAAGAGCTGCTCCCGAGCATCGCGGCGCTTCTCGAGTCACCGGCGATCGGACCCGACGTCGCGACGCGACTCGTGGCGTGGGGAGGCGACGCGCTCGCGTTCGTCGAGCGAGGCGTGGCCAGCGCGACCGCGGAGAGCGTTCGCTACGTCGCGTCGGCGTTGACGGGCGCGCCTGGGGCGACCTCTCCGTTGCTCGTTCGCCTGCTCTCCCATCCAGATCCGGAGGTCCGCGATCGCGCCGTGCGAACGCTCTCGTACGCGGTCTCGACCCAGGCACTCCCGCTCCCTGCGGAGGTCGACATCTCACCCTTGCTCCTCCGAGAGCTCGCGCTCGCGTATCGCATGACGATCATCCTCGCGGGGATCGCGCAAGA
>JAYVYD010000460.1:0-6171 GCA_043784605.1 Myxococcales bacterium
CGCCCGGTCAGCCACGGCTGCGTGCGCGTCACCAACCACAACGCCGACATCTTCTACCCGCTGCTCACCACGGGCATCGCGATCACCATCTTCGACGAGTAGGACCGTCGTCGTCGCGACGTAGGGTTAACAGGGTGGCTGACCCATCGACCTACCGCCCCGCGGCAGGCACGATCCCGGTCGCCCCAGGCGTCTACCGCTTCCGGGACGACAAGGGGCGGGTCGTCTACGTCGGCAAGGCCAAGAGCCTGCGCAGTCGCGTACGGAGCTACTTCCAAGAATCGAATAGCGACGTTCGGCAGTTCATCCCGTTCTTGCCGAAGCTCATCGGCGATCTCGACACCATCGTCACCGCCAACGAGAAAGAAGCGGCGATCCTCGAGGACAACCTCGTCAAGCGGCACCAACCGAAATTCAACGTCAAGCTGCGCGACGACAAGAGCTTCATCCTCATGAAGCTCACCCAGGGGCACGCGTGGCCGCGACTCGAGATCGAGCGCATGCACAGAGGCAAGGAGGAGGCGCCTCAGTCTCGCAAACCAGACAAGGCGTCGAAGTTTTTCGGCCCCTATCACTCTGCGACGGCGGCGCGCCGGACTCTGCACTTGGTGAACAAGCACTTCCAACTACGGACTTGCGGAGATATCGAACTAGCGTCGCGACGCAGGCCGTGTCTGCAATATCAAATCAAGAGATGCCCGGCGCCGTGCGTGCTCGAGGTGGACCCTGTTTGGTATTCCGATCAGGTGCGCGCGGTGGCGTGGTTTCTCGATGGGCGTCACGACGAGCTCTCTCTCGAGCTCGAGCAGCGCATGAAGGACGCGGCCCGCGCGATGCACTTCGAGCTCGCCGCGGTCTATCGCGATCAGCTGCGCGCGATCGAAGCGGCGCGTGAGGAGCAGCGTGTCGTCTCGAACGACGGCGAGGATCGCGACGTCGTCGGCCTCTACCGCGAGGGCGATCTGGTGGAGATCGCGCTGCTCTGCGTGCGCGCGGGCAAGCTGGCGGACGTGCCTACGTTCGCGCTCAAGAATGCGGATATTCCAGACGACGAGATCGTCGCCGCATTCCTCACTCAGCACTACGCGCGAGAAGCCTTCGAGGGCGCCCCAAACGTCGTGGTTCCTCAAGAAATACTCGTGCCTTGTTTGTTCGAGGGCATCGACGGCGTCGCCGAGTGGCTCACCGAGCGCCGTGGGACGCGCGTCACGATCGCGCAGCCGCAGCGCGGCGACAAAGCCCACCTGATGTCGCTCGCGACGGACAACGCGCGCCACTCGTTCATCGAGAAGCAGCGCACGAGCGACGACGTGGAGGAGCGATTGGCTCAACTCCAAGAGCGTCTGCGATTGCCGACTATCCCTCGCCGAATCGAGTGCTGCGACATATCCCATTTAGGTGGGTCCAACACGGTGGGCGCGATCGTCGCTTTGAAGGACGGCGTCCCCGACAAGAAGCGATATCGAAGCTTCAACGTCAAAGGCGTCGCGCGAATGGGCACTCCGATAGAGGCCAGCGAAGACGACTACGTCGGCTTCAATGACGACTACGGCGCGATGTACGAGGTGCTCGCGCGCCGCTTCCGTAGAGGAGTGAAATCCGCCGTCGCCGCTCCCGCTCCCGCCTCCGACGCCGACCCCGGCACCGACTCCGCCGACGGCGAATGGGACTTGCCCGACTTGTTCGTAGTGGACGGCGGTCGTGGTCAATTGGCAGTCGCGTTGGCGGCGGCGCGAGATCTCGGATTGCACTCGCTGCCCATCGTGGCGCTCGCGAAGGAGAAGGAGAACCTCGCGGGCGATACGCTCGTCGACCGCGTCTACTTGCCCGGTCAGAAAAATCCCATTCCCCTCAAGAGCCACTCGGCGAGCCTGTTCTTTTTGGCGCGCGCGCGAGACGAGGCGCATCGTTTCTCGAATTTCGCCCGCAAGCGCCAGGCCAAGCAGAAGCGGTTCAAGTCCGCGCTGGACGACGTGCCCGGCATCGGACCCGTCATCAAGAAGTCGCTCCTCATCACGTTGGGGAGCGTCGCCGCGATTTTATCGGCGACCGAAGAGCAGCTCTTGGCCGTGCCTGGCGTGAGGAAAAGGCATGTCGATGCACTGAAGAAGGCGCTGCGCTGACTGCTGACTAGGTATGACGGGTCGCTCGACTCGAGAGATGCCGAGTCAATCGCTCTCGCTGAGACTCCTCTTGGCTTCGATGGGACTGACCGTCGAAGCACCCCGACACGGCCAAAGCTTGTGGGGGCCCGTGCGTCGCAGTGATGGACGAGCGCCGGTTCGAGAGCGTCGAGGCGATGTACGCCAAACCCCACCCGTTCGCCGAAGCGTACGGGGCCCCGGCGCCGAGCGTCACGCACTAGCGTCTCCTTCGAGCGGTGAAGCGAGCGGTGCGGCCTCGGCTCGCCCGTCTAGGGGTTTTGCCCGCCTAAACTTGCCACCGGGCTTTGCAGCCTGCCAACGGGGTTGGCGCTTGGTATCCCACCTCGACCCCGCAAACGCCGTGAAAATGGTGTTTTCCTTCGTGGCCCAGGCTGTGCTTTATTACGTCATGACTTCTGCCCCGGTGCGGGCAGCTGGGTCGACTCAAATTACGCATCCTGCATCCCGCATCACATCGAGGAGCTGACTATGGATAACGAGCAACACTCTGGCAGGTCCGGAGTCTCACGGTTGGTTCGAGGCGCTTTCGCCTTGGCGGCCGTCGCAGCGAGCATCGGCGCGGGCGGATGTCTGACCCGTCCCGTCGCGGGCCTGCAACCGACGACGAAGACGAACGTCAATCTCGTCGTGAAACAGAACGCCGTCGACAAGGTCGACCTCTTGTTCGCGATCGACAACTCGCGATCGATGGGTGACAAGCAGGCGCTCCTGAAGGACGCCGTGCCGGACTTGATCGGCCGCTTGCTCGTCCCCAACTGCATCGACTCGACGACCGATCCGAAGAATCCCAAGACGGTCGCGCGCGGCGCGGACGGCAAGTGCCCGGACCCGGCGAAGGACGAGTTCTCACCCGTCTACGACTTGCACATCGGTCTCGTGACGTCGTCGCTCGGCGGCGGTGGCGCGGAGTCGACAGGTGGTCAGGCCATCTGCCCGCCGATGGCCAGCGAGCCGGTGTACATGAAGTACAACGCGCACAACGACGACAAGGGACACCTCATCAACCGCAAGCGCCCGACCGCCGCGAACACGACTGGCGTCGAAGACACGATCCTGGACGAGGTCGCGGTCGATGGCTCTGGCGGCAACTTCCTCGCGTGGTTGCCCAAGGTCGACAAGAACACTGGCAAGGCCGCGCCGAACGTCCCGGCGATCGCCCCCGACCCGAACAACGCGGTGGCGTTCAAGGCCGGCCAGGATCAGCTCATCTCGGACTTTCAGACGCTCGTGACCGGCACGCAAGAGTACGGCTGCGGTCTCGAAGCGCAGATGGAGAGCTGGTACCGCTTCTTGGTTCAGCCGGATCCGTATGACGCGATCTCGATCAACCCCGACCCGAACGGCGGACCGCCCAAGGCCAAACTGGAGGGCGTGGACGCGGTGCTGCTCAAGCAACGTCACGACTTCCTCCGCCCAGACTCGCTCCTCGCTGTCATCATGCTGACGGACGAAGAAGACAGCTGGAGCGATCCTCTCGCGGTCGGCGGTCGTGGTTGGGTCACGCGCGCCAGCACCTTCCCGGGCTCGCCCACCAACCTCATGCCGCGCGGCACGAGCGCTTGCGACTCGGCGGTCGACCCCAACAACCCTGCAACGTCGGGTCCCCTCGATCCGAACTGCACCTCCTGCGGCTTCGCGGGCAACATGGCGAACGGCCAACCCATCGCGGGCGATGCGAACTGCCTGTTGGGCTGCGGCGCGAACTGCGCGGGCTACTGGACCGGCAAAGACGACAACCTCAATATTCGCTACGTCAACGACATGAAGCGTCGCTACGGCCTCGACCCGCAGTTCCCGGTGTCGCGGTACGTCAACGGCCTCAAGTCGCCGAAGGTCCCGGACCGCAACGGCGAGCACCCGGGCGGCGCGGGCAGCTACCTCGGCAAGGCGAACTGCACCAACCCGCTCTTCGCATCGGTTCTACCGACGGACCCCGGCGGCGACCTCTGCAACCTGCCGGTCGGACCACGCACCAGCGACCTCATCTACTTCGCGGTCCTCGGCGGCTTGCCCTGGCAGCTGCTCTATGACGACAAGGGTGACCCCACCAAGGGAATCGCCCCCGGCTTCAAGAGCTCGCTCTCTCCGCAGGATTGGCAATCGATCGTCGGCAAGGACCCGGACCACTACGATCTCACGGGTATCGACCCGCACATGATCGAGACGTACCTCCCGCGCAACCAGAAGAACCAAGCGGCGATTCCGTACCTTCAGAACCCGCTTCCGAATGACCCGTCCGCGGGCGACACTGCGGACCCGTACAATGGCCGTGAGTGGGACACGACGCTGAGCCCGCTCGGCCTCGACCTCCAGTACGCCTGCACGTTCGCGCTGCCCACCACGAAGGAGTGCAGTCTTCCGGAGAACAGTAACGCGTGCGACTGCGTGAAGACCGCCGTCAACCCGGGCGGTCCGCCACTCTGCGCGGCAGGCGCCAGCGGTAAATCGCTGCAAGTGCGCGGCAAGGCGTACCCGACCATCCGCGAGCTCCGAGTCGCGCGTGGTCTCGGAGCGCAAGCCATCGTCGGCTCGCTCTGCCCCAAGGAGCCGAAGAACACGGCCAGCCCGGACTACGGCTATCGTCCGGCGGTTCGTGCGATCATCGACCGCTTGAAGAACGCGCTGGTCGGTCAGTGTCTGCCGCAGCCGCTTGCCACCGACGCCACGGGTTCGGTGCCCTGCCTCATCCTCGAGACCTTGCCCGGGAACGGTCAGGGGCAAGCGGGCTCATGTGATGCCAAACTCGGCCTCAACCAGCCAGAGCTGCCCATCCTCACCAAGTTCAACGCGGCGCGCTGCACGGATGGGCGTGGCACCGGCGACGCTGGCCCCGGTGGCGCCGTCTGCAAGAACCCCGCAGATGCGGAGCAAACTGCGAAGGACCTGGGTCCGGTTTGCCAAGTGACCCAGCTGACGGCCGCGCAAATCAACGGCGCGGTGTGCGAGGCGGTCACGACGCCTGGCTGGTGCTACGTCGCCGGCGCAGCGGCTGGCACGTGCCCGCAAGCGATCAAGTTCTCCGCGACGGGTGGACCGTCACCGGGCACGAAGATCAGCCTGCAGTGCATCGAGACCATCGGCGGCGGCGACGGCGGCTGATCCGCTGACCACTACGCAAAGGGCGCTGGATCCATCGGGTCCGGCGCCCTTCGTGTTTTGTCTGCGTTTCGGTTAGATTCCGCGTCCTCTCATGTCCGCTCAGAAGCGCACCATCCTCATCATCGAGGACGAGCCCCAGATCGTGATGGGGTTGCGCGACGCGCTCGAGTTCGAGGGATTTCGCGTGGTGTCTGCTGGCCGCGGCAAGGACGGCATCGCGCTCGCGCGGACCGATCCCCCCGACGCCGTCATCCTCGATCTGATGCTCCCCGACATGAACGGCTACGCCGTGTGCGAAGAGCTACGCCGCGCCGACGGGCTCGTGCCGATCATCATGCTGACCGCGCGCTCCCAAGAGACCGACAAGATCCGCGGCCTGGACGCGGGCGCCGACGACTACGTCACGAAGCCCTTCGGCGTGAACGAGCTCATCGCCCGCATTCGCGCGATCTTCCGCCGCGCCGCACGCGCCCCCGGAGCGCCGGAGCTACTCGAGATCGGCGACGCGAAGGTGAACTTCTCCGCGCACGCGCTGCTGATCAAAGGCGAGTCGCACGAGCTGTCATTCTACGAAGTTGAGCTCTTGCGACTCCTCGCCGAACGCAGCGGCCAGCCCGTGAGCCGAGACGAAATCCTCCAGAAAATATGGGGCGGGACGTGAAGAGTATCCCCCATGATCGAATCCCGAGTAATCGGCTCACCTTTGAGCAATATTACATTATCCTCAACAACTGATATGCCCGCTTCAAAGTGCTTCGTATACGTCGCCTTTCCTTTCCCTGGTATCTGCTCTGAGAGGTACTTTGCGCCCTCAGCGATCGCATTTTTAAAGGCTAGCGCTGGGATGACCATGTGGCCGTCCTCATTCCAATGTGCTTTCTCAATCCAGGTTCTTTTCTCCCAGTCC
>JAYVYD010000461.1:0-4909 GCA_043784605.1 Myxococcales bacterium
CATCCGCGCCCTCGTCGAACATGAGCACGCTGCCGCGATCCTTCAGCGGCGTGAAGAGCGCGTTGAAGTCTGCGTCGCTGATCGAGGCGAAGGTCTTCACGTCCGCGGGCTGACAGCCGCGACGAGACTCACTGCCGACGAGACCGCATGCGTTGAGCACGCGCTGCAACACCTGCTTGAACGCGGGCGTGCAATACGGCGCCTCGGTGTCGTCCGCGACCGCGACGGCCTCCTCCTTCTTCACCTGCTCGGGGTGAAGGATGCGCTCGCCCGCGCCATGCACCATGCGGAACACGCCGACGGTCACGCCGAACACGAACAGTGAGCCGACTAGCGCACCCACCATCGCGGGCCCGGGCTTGTTCGCGGGCTTCTTCTTCGGCTCCGGCGCCGACTGCGGCTTCGCCTCGGCCGCGCTCACTTGAGCACCTCCGGGGCGAGCTGCGCGAGCGTGTAAGGCAGTCCGAGGTCCGTGTCTTCGTCGCAGAGACGCGTGTCACCCAAGAACATCTGCGGAGTCGACACCGGCACGTGGTTGTTCGACGCATAGTGCAGCTGTTGATTGAGCTTCGCTGTGGTCTGCACGTCGTCGATGCACGCGTCGATGTCCTTGCCCCACTTGCCGCTGATCTTGTCGCGCAGCTGTTTGGAGCCCTTTTTTCCTGCGTCGCGGAGGTCGTCCTGCTCCGCGTACGACCACTCGAGCATCGCCCGGGATTTGTCTTTGCCGCAGATGATCGCACGGCTCAAGATGCACGCGCCGGGGTGCAGCGGACGGTCGAGCATCCAGTTGCACTCGTTGTCCAAGGGGAAGAGCGAGAGCGTGACGTCGAGGTTCTCGAACGCGCCCTCGGTCACCATCCGCTCGTGGAACGCCTTGCACGTGGGGCATAGCGGGTCCTCGAAGAGCGTGACCGGCTTGATCGGGTGAGTCGTCGGCAATCGGATGAGCGCGTTGTGCGGCTCCGTGGGGAGAGTGAGCTTGCCGCACGCGGTGATCAGCGGTTTGTAGTCGGGCAGCGCAGCCAGATAGACGATCGCCGGCAAGAGCGCTGAGGCGCCGAGCGCGGCCAACCACACGAGCATGAGAGACCGAGACCCCACGGGCCTCGGAGAGGTGACGGCGACGGCCTGCCCCGCGATCTCCATCGGCTGCGTGGGAGCGTGCGCTAGCTTTCGCTCTCGGCGAATCGTCATCCAGCCAAGGACGCCCGACGCGGCGACGAGCGCGCTCGAGAAGTAGATGCCGACACACACCTTGCAGAATGCATGCAATTGCGTGGCGGAGATCGTGAACATCACGATGGAGGCGAGCAGCGGGGTGAACCCGACCGTTCCGAGAAACAGCAGCGCACGGCGCGGAGCGCGCGAGCCGCTGAGCAGGACCCAAGCCCCGAAGCCAATGAAGAAGCCGAAGGCGCCGAGCGCGAACAGCGAGATCGGCACTCCGCCCCAGTAGCTCTGTCGGAAGATCGCCGAGTAGGGGCTGAAGAGCGCTGTTTTGCAGGGATTCGCGTCCGCCGAGTCGACGGCGGCGCCCGGAATGAAACTGCAGTGAATCTGGTGGATCTGCCGATCGAGGTGCGCTGCGTAGTCGGAGGTCGAATAGGCAGCGAAAATCAACCCCAACAACGCGCCGACCAGGGCCAGGAGGCCCGGCCACCTCGCTCGAGTGCCTCGCATCGAGCCGAAGTACCCCCACCACGACGGATCGTCAAACTTCCGTCGGTGCCAGGAGCGGCCGTCGATGTCGCGCTTTAGCGAAAACCTTCAGTCTGATTGAAGAAGCCGTTGAAAATGACGGGGTTCACGGTCAGACTGCTTCGGCGGAGGATAGCCATGCGATCGTTCCATTCTTTCTTGGGCCTTGTCTTTGTACTCATGCTCGTAGCGTTTTGGGCGCTGCCTGCATGTGGCTCAGGGGCGAATGGGCCATGCGGCGACAAAATGTTTTGCGCCGAGACGGACTCTGCGCCCGCAGACGACGGTGGGAGCGGTGACGAGGTCGACCCGTTCGGGCATGACGCGAACGTGGAAGCGGCTCCGCCTTGCGTCGGCATCGCGTGCAACGTCGTGAACTGCGGAAACGGTGCCCACACCTCCATCAGCGGCACCGTGTACGACCCCGCCGGCATCAACCCGCTCTACAACGTCTTCGTCTACGTTCCGAACGCGGACGTCCAGCCTATCCCCAGCGGCCCGGTGTGCACGGCATGCCAAGCGCCCGCGACGGGCTCGCCCATCGTCGGAGTGCAGACGGACGCCAAGGGGAATTTCAAGTTGGATGACGTCCCCGTTGGCGCCGGCGTCCCTCTCGTCATGCAAATCGGCAAGTGGCGGCGCAAGATCTCGATCCCGCAGGTCGACCAATGCGTCAACACCGCGCTCGGTAAGAAGGTGAACGGCCTCGAGACCATCACACGCATGCCAAAGAAGCAGAAGGAAGGTGACCCCGCGGACAACATCCCGCTCATCGCACTCACCACGGGCTGCGACCAAGCCGAGTGCTTCATGGTCCACCTCGGCCTCGACTCGAGCGCGATCAGCGGCGCACCTGCCAACTGGAACAGTGCGGACCCCCTCAAGAGGGTCCATATCTATCGCGGCAAGGACAACGGTCAAGCGCTGCCGGGCACGCCAGGCGATGCCTATTCGTTGTGGGGCAACAAGGCTACGATGATGAAGTACGACATCATCTTCAATGCGTGCGAGTGCAGCACCTTCCAACGTGACACTGCAGGTCCCGCGTACACCAACATGAAGGCGTACTTGGAAGCTGGCGGTCGCATGTTCGGCACGCACTATCACTACAACTGGTTCGCGGGCGCATCGCAGTGCCAGTTCGACACCACTTGCCAAGGCCCCGCGGACTTCCAGAGCGTCGCGCAATGGCAGCAGTCAGACTTCAGCTTCGCGAACCCGCCCTACTACATCGACTCTGACTTCCCGAAGGGCAAAGCCTTCAGTGACTGGAGCGACAACGTCGAGACCAAGCTGATGATCTCACACACCAAGGGCCAGTTGGCCCTCGGCGACACTCGCAACGACGTGAAGAACGTGACGCTGACACCCAACGCTTCGAAGGCGACGCGGTGGATCTACACCGGTACGCAGGGAAACGCGTACAAGACGACCCAGACGCAATACGACACCTATTACCTGTCGTTCAACGCGCCGGTGAACACCACGGTCGACAAGCAGTGCGGCCGCGCCGTGTTCTCGGACGTGCACCTCTCGGGAAGCTACCAGAACGGCGCGTGGCCTGATTACTGCGGCAAGTCCGCGGACCAGACCCACCTCGTCAACGAGGTGGCGCTCGAGTTCTTGTTCTTCGACCTCTCTTCATGCGTCGGCGATGACACCCTGCCTCCGCCTCCTCCTCCAGTGAACTGAAGCTTCCAAAGGCTCAGTCCGTGAACGGCTGCGATGCTTCGGCGTCGCAGCCGTTCTCGTTTTTGGTATGACGTCACTCATGCAGCGTAAAAAGCTCGGGGACCTCGACACTGTCGTCACCGGCGGCGCCGATCGTATGGGTGGCGGCGATGGACCGGTGCTGGTGTTGCTTCATGGGTTCGGCGCGCCCGGCGAAGATCTCGTCTCGCTCCACCGTGTGCTGCGGGCTCCCGCGGGCACGCGCTTCATCTTCCCTGCCGCGCCGCTCTCACTCGGGCTCATGCCGAGCACGGAGTCCCGCGCTTGGTGGATGATCGACATGCTGAAGATGCAGCAAGCGATGGAGCGCGGTGAGCTGCGCGATCTCACGGCGGATGTCCCCGATGGGCTCGCCGAGGCGCGCGCGAAAGTGGACGCGATGCTCGACGACATCACACGCACGATGACCCCGTCGTGGATCGCGCTCGGCGGATTCTCGCAGGGCGCGATGCTCTCGATGGACGTCGCGCTGCGAAGTAGTCGAAAGCTCAAAGGGCTCGTGTTGATGAGCGGGACACTTCTAGCCGAGCGCGAGTGGCTGCCCCTCATGAGCAAGCGCAAAGGCTTGCCGGTCTACCAGAGCCACGGCACGCACGACCCGATCTTGCCGTTCTCGATCGCCGAACGTCTTCGCGACGAGATGAAGAAGGCCGAGCTGGCGGTGACCTTCACGCAGTTCAGAGGCGCGCACGAGATTCCTGGGGCCGTGATCGACGGCGTCGGCAAGTTCCTGGAGTCGCTCGCGGGCCCATGAAAGTGCTGCAACGCACGATCGCAGTCGAGACTGGGCGTGCGTTCACGGACGTGACTGCGAAGCTTCGCGAGCTCGTCGCCGAGTCGGGTGTCGTGACCGGAACGTGCAACGTGTTCATCGCGCATACGAGCGCGTCGCTCGTCATTCAAGAGAACGCGGACCCTGCAGTCCTGCGCGATCTCGCCGCGTGGATGCAGCGACTCGCCCCCGTTGGCGACACCTACGAACACGACGACGAGGGACCCGACGACATGCCTGCCCACTTGCGCTCCTCCGTCACGCGCACGAGTGAGACGATCCCCATCAGTTCGGGCAAGCTCGCGCTCGGCACGTGGCAAGCGCTCTACGTGTGGGAACACCGCCAGAAGAGGCACTCGCGGACGCTCATCGTCACCATCCTTGGCGAGTGACGGCGCGACAAGACGGCCCCCGGGCGCGGTGCTACCTTTGCGACCCAAGAGGCAATCCCATGGCGACCGAAGCAGTCGAGCTCTCGAAGAGCGAGAAAAAGACCGAGAAGAAGACTGAGAAGGCCGAGGAGGCCGAGACCAAGCCTGAGCCGAAGATCGACATGCAGGCGACGCTCACCGCGATGAAACGCGCCACGTACAAGGGGATCCCTTCGTACGACCAACGCGTGGAGTGGCTCGACAAACTCGAGAAGGCCGTCCTCGCGAACAAGGAGGCGTTCATCAAGGCGATCGACGCCGACTTCGGCCACCG
>JAYVYD010000462.1:0-2908 GCA_043784605.1 Myxococcales bacterium
CCAATACCTCGAGCCCTTGCGTTTGGGCTTGTCGTCCGACTCTGCATCGTCTTCGGCCACGGCGGTCCGAGGGACGATCCGAGGCCTCCACTTGCTGGCGCTGATTGAGCCTGATTCTTGCCGCCGTTGCGATCGACATCCGCACGATGGAGCACGTTCGCAACGGCTGCAGCCATCTCTTGCAGCCACCTCGTGAACACGGCCGTGGCAGTCACAGCCACGTCGGGAGGGCCAACCGAAACAGTTGTATCGAGCTGTTGTGCGTGGCCATGACCCAGATCTCGGTCGAGGTGAGGTAGAATACTTGGTAGAGCCTGTAAGGGGCAGGCATCGCTGGGGCTTTTATGAGCTTCCCGTCGGATATCCGGACAACGTAAATCTCTCCAAACGCCGCCACCGAGTAGTAACCGTTGAAGGAGAGGCCGGGGTTCGGAGCCGTCGCTGCGGGAAGTGTCGCAAGCTTCTTCGCCGTGCTAGTGAGCTGGTTCGGATCACTGGTAAGCGGCGCGCTCCATACCTCCTCGATCTTCTGAGGATTGGTTAGGCTCTTATCCCCCTGCACTTCGACCCAGGTGAGGTTCTTGCCGTCGCTTGCCAGTCCGCCGACATGAGTGTTCGCCACGCCGCGCAGCAACTTCACGTCGCCCGTCGGTCCAACAACGTACTCCTGGGACCAGCCGAGATTGCCATGGGTACTCAGCGCGTAAATGTACTCTCCCTCGATGAAAAACTCGGTGTAGCCATTCAGATTTGCAGGGGCAATGCTAGCAACGTTCGCCTGGAGGCACTTGGGTGCGCCGAGCGTATGCATGTCGCAGGTTGCAATCGATCCGTAGAAGTTTGCGAATAACGCACGGCCGTTCGCATAGCCGTCCATCAAAAAGTTCCATGGTAGACCGGTCTTCGCTCCTGCGGGAGTTTGAGTCAGAGTCTCCACTTTTCCGGTCGCAACTACGCCCCCGGAGGTTGCCGCAAAGTCCGTAGGGTATAGCGCCAGAAACAACATCGCGGAGTCGTCGGTAGTGGCCACAACATCTCCTACGCAATGCGGACTGTCGGCGAGCCGCCAAGACGCTTTCGGAACGCCGGTCGCGAAATCGTAAACCGACCTCTCACTCACGTTTCCTTTGAGACTATTGCGCTGGACGAATATTTGAGACGCCACGCCGGATGCGCCACGGACCATCTGAGCCGCAACCACAGGCTCATTAGTAGCAATGTCGGCAGTTGGCGCATTGAACCTCAGGCACTCGCCACCCGCGTCATCGCAGGGCACCCATTCGTACGGAACCGCTTTGCTCAAGTCATCGAGCGAATCATACGGGCAGCACAGGTCGAGTCCTGTCGTTGTGCGGGTCCACCCCGGCCAGTCGTGCACCACACCATCAGCGCCAGGTGGTGGCGAACAAACCGGGCCTGCGTCCACATCAGAGACATCGGGTACAACATTGCGGTCGCGCGAGCTTCGTTCAGTCGCGACGTCCACCCCCCCGTCTGCAGCCAAACTCGGCGAATCGGTGCATCGCAGGAAGAGCACGGGGACGCACGCAATCCCGACGGCGACGATCGCCGAGAGAACGTGAGTGCGCCGCAGGTTCATTGAACGCTCACATCGTCAACCAAAGTATAGGTGGGATCAGGACCGTAGTTGTCGTCGTGGCTGGTCAACACGACCACGATCGTTTGGCTCGTGTAGGAGCCGAGACCGTAGGTCACGTGAACCCACCCACTTGAGCCAACGCAGGTCTTGGCCACCACCGTCGCGAGCGTGGCGCCTTGAGGCGTTTGAAGCGACGCTGTGAACCAATCGTACTGCACGGTGTCGGGGCAGGTGATCGAATACCAAAGGCTCAGGGTTCCGCCCGTTGAGGGAACAGTGATTGTCTGTTTGACCGTGCTGTCGCCGTTGGTCGCGGTGCTCAATCCGAGTTGGGCGGAGTAGCTGCCCGTGTGTGACGTGCTCGAGATGGTCTCTGATGCGCCAGTCGTCGTCCACGCCTGGAAGTCGCCAGTCTCAAAGCCCCCATTGGTGACCGGCGTGCACCCAGCAGCGGCGGTGGCGAGAGGGTTGCTGGAGCCAGCAACGCTACGAAGCCATGCTGCTCCGCAGATCGTGGGTAACAGCTGACTGAGGTCGGTGCGCGTCGGCGTCAACGACCAATAGCTCGAGCCTGGCTGGTAGGTCTTGCTGACTGTCCAGAACGACCCATTCGGCTCAGTGTTGACGCGTGTCGCGGTGACCGCCGTGGAGTCGAAGGAATGCAGTGGCGTGCCCGTGGGGTCCACCGTAAGCACCTCGGTCGAGGCGCCGCCTGGCACGGTGAGCGAAAGGGTCATCGCTCCCGTGGCATCTGCGGACAAGAACGCCTGCGTCGGGAACGATGCGCTTGCCACCGCGGCGGTCGACCAGAGAACCTGAGCGGTTCCATTGTCGCCAATCGATAGGAGGCGAAGGGAGGAGTTCCCTCCTGAGTCGAGCCGATCAAGGAGGAAGAGGGCGCCCTTTGCGTTGTTGAATTGAAGGGCGAGCGGCGTCCCAAAAGTGCTGCCAGAGAGCGCTGTGGCCGTGGGCGCTACACCATGGAGCGCGCTGCGAATGTTGAACTGCTGCACGCCCTGCGCGCCCGAGGCAGGATCTCGCGTGAGCGCGTAGAACAAGCCTCGGTCAGAGTCCATGGCGTATGCCACCCAGTTTGCCACCGTCGGCGCGGACGCGCCACCTGACAAGCCGAGGGCGTCAATCTGGTATCCGGAGCGCACGAGTGCACCATTGAACTGGAGGCTGGTCGAGGTAGTCGCCACGACTGCCCCTACGATTCCTTGGGTGCTGATGCTTCGCGCACCATCGTTCACGAGGAGGAAGGTGGAGCTCCCCGAAGCGTTGACCGGCGACAACAGGGTTTGGGCA
>JAYVYD010000463.1:0-6464 GCA_043784605.1 Myxococcales bacterium
TACCTCGAGCACCTCTCGGCCGCGTTCGCGCGCGCGATGACTCCACACACACTCTCGGGCTCGCCGGTCGTGCTCACCGTGCCCGCGTCCTTCGACGCCGCCGCGCGCGAGCTCACGGTCGAAGCCGCGTTCGCCGCAGGCCTCGAGGACGTCACGTTGTTGGAGGAGCCGCAGGCCGCCGTCTACGCGTGGGTCGCGTCTCACCCGAACGACTGGCGCACGCACCTCAAGGCCGGCGACCTCTTGCTCGTCGTCGACGTAGGCGGTGGAACGACTGACTTTTCAGCCATTTCCGTCGTCGATCGCGACGGCGATCTAGATCTGCAGCGCGTGGCCGTCGGCGATCACCTGCTCCTCGGCGGCGACAACATGGACCTGCTGCTCTCGCACCTCTGCAAGCAGAAGCTGGAGGCCGATGGCAAGACCGTCGATCGTTGGCAAGCGACCGCGCTCGTATTCGCAGCGCGCGCCGCGAAGGAGTCGTTGTTGAGCGACGCGTCGATCGATCGGGCTCCGGTCGCCGTTGCGTCGAAGGGCTCTGCGCTCGTAGGCGGTGCGCTGAGGACCGAGCTCACGCGAGAGGAGGTGACGCGCGCGATCGTCGACGGTTTCTTCCCGGTCGTGAAAGCAGACGCCAAACCGCAAGCGTTCTCGCGCTCGGGCTTCGCGCAGCTGGGCCTGCCCTACGCGCGCGATCCGGCGGTAACACGCCACCTGGCGAGTTTCTTGACCCGTCAAGCATCGAGCGCAACGCCGTCGGTCGTACTCTTCAACGGCGGCGTCATGAAGAGCAAGGTGCTCCGTGATCGCGTGCTCGACGTCCTCGCCGATTGGGGCGGTGCTCGACCTCGGGAACTCCCAGGTGCCGACTACGATCTCGCGGTCGCGCGCGGCGCGGCGTTCTACAACCGCTCCAAGCACAAAGGTGGCGTGCGCATCCGTGGCGGCACCGCGCGCGCGTTCTATGTCGGCATCGAGAGCCCTGTACCCGCAGTGCCGGGGATGGATCCGCCGGTGCTCGCGCTGTGCATCGCCCCATTCGGCATGGAGGAGGGAACGACGATCGACGTGGACGTACAAGGCCTCGGCCTGATCGTCGGCGAGAAGGTCCGCTTCCGCTTCTTCGGGTCGAGCGTACGACGCCAAGACAAGGCGGGCGCGCTCCTCGATGGCTTCGGCGACGAGCTCACGGAGATGGGGCCGATCGAGGTAAGCATTCCCTCGGAGGGTGGACGTTCTGGCGATTTTATGCCGGTTTCGTTGCGCTCCGAGGTCACCGCTGTCGGCACGCTCAAGCTGTTCGCCATCGACAAAACCGCCGCGCGTCCCCCGTGGGAGATCGAGCTCGCGATCCGCGACACGGTCCCATGAGCGACCGGGTCGTCGGGATCGATCTCGGGACGACTCACACCGTCCTCGCTTGGGGAGACGCGGACTCCGAGCCGCGTGCAATGCCGATTCCCCAGCTCGTCGCACCGTCGCAGGTCGCGTCGCGGGAGCTTTTGCCCTCTTGCCTCTACGCGCCGATCGAAGGCGAGGCGCACGACGACCCGTTCCAGAGCGCGCCGTGGATCGGCGGTGAGCTCGCTCGCAAGCGGTCCGCGGAGGTGCCGGGTCGAGCGATCACGAGCGCCAAGAGCTGGCTCTGTCACGCCGCGGTGGATCGGACGGCGCCGATCCTGCCGTGGGGCAACAACGACGAGAGCATGCCCAAGCTCTCGCCCGTGGACGCGAGCGCCCGAATTCTCTCTCACGTTGCGCGCGCGTGGGAGTCCTCGTTTTCCAGCGCTTTGGCGAATGAGGTGATCGTGCTCACGGTGCCCGCCTCCTTCGACGAGGTGGCGCGCGAGTTGACGCTACGAGCGGCGCGTGATGTCGGCCTCGCGGTCTCGCTCCTGGAAGAACCGCAGGCGGCCTTCTACGACTACTTGCGGAGCGAAGGGGAGCTGGACGCGCTCGTCCGTGAGCGCGGCGGTCACGCAGACGTGCTCGTCTGTGATGTCGGCGGCGGAACGACGGACTTGTCAATCATTCGGGTAACGACAGACGGTTACGAGCGCGTCGCGGTGGGCCGTCACATCTTGCTCGGCGGCGACAACATGGATCTCGCGCTTGCCCATTCGCTAGAGCAGAGAATGAAGCTCGGTGCCGCAGGCTCACGCGAGGCCAAGCTGGACGCGCTCACGTTCTCTCAGCTCGTGCTCGCGTGTCGTCGCGCGCGAGAGACGCTCTCGTCCGCAGACGCACCGGCCTCGGTCGTGGTCTCGCTCGCTTCGCGGGGCTCCGCGTTGGTCGGCGGAACGCTGCGCGCAGAGCTCACGCGCGAGGAAGTCAGCAAGCTTACATTCGACGGCTTCTTCACCGATTCCGAGCTGGATCGCCCGAGCCCGGCGCGCGCCGCATTGACGACATCGGGGCTCCCTTTCGAGCGCGACCCGGCGATCACACGGCATGTCCGGCAGTTCGTGCGCAAGCACGAGCAGAGCGGCGGGCGCGTCGATGCGCTGCTGCCGAACGGAGGCGTGTTTCGTGCGCACGGCGTAGTCGAGCGCGTGAAGGCTACGCTCGGTGGTGCGATCGTCCTCGCGTCCGTCGATCCGGACCTCGCCGTCGCCCGCGGCGCGGTTCGACACGGGCTCGCGAGACTCGGCAAAGGACGACGAGTCCGCTCGGGCAGTTCGCGTGCATTCTACATCGGCTTGGCGGGCGAGCCTCCGCAAGCCGTCTGTGTGTTGCCCAAGGGCGCCCAGGAAGGCACGCCGCATCGCGCGAAGGACACGTCGTTCGACCTCGTCATGAACGCGCCGGTACGCTTCGATCTCTACTCGCGCGACTCGGACGACGACCGCGCCGGTGCGATCGTGAAGCGAGACGACTCGCTCGAGAAGCTCGCGCCACTGGCAGCTCAGTTCGGCGCGGGGGGTCGTCGCGCCCCCCTTAGCGCGCGCGTATCGATCGAGGCGGAGCTGGCCGTAACGGGCTCGTTGTCCATCGCTTGCGTCGACGAGTCTCGTCGCTACGCGTTGTCGTTCGATCTGCGGTCTGACGCTCCGCGGGCGAGCATCGCTCCACCGTCGGTGCCACCGAACAAGCTGGATGCAGCCAGATCGGTGATCGAGAGCGTCTTCGGAAAGGCCTCGTCTGGCGCGCCGAAGGAGCTCGCTCGAGATCTCGAGCACGCCCTCGGTGAGCGCTCATCGTGGGATGCGCCCACTGCACGCGCGCTGTTCGACACGCTGTCGCGCACGCTCGGCTCGCGGCGTCGTACCGTCGACCACGAGCGCGTCTTCTTCGCTCTCGCGGGCACCTGTCTGCGGCCCGGCTACGGCGCGCCTGGAGACGAAGCCCGAAGCGCACTGATGGGCAAGCTCTTCTCCGAGCGACTCGGGTTCCCCGAGGAGACACGCGGGTGGCAGCAATTCTTCGTCGCGTATCGACGCATCGCCGGGGGCCTCGACGAGCGCACGCAGACCGCGATCCGCGACCTCTGCGATGGCATTGTCGCGCCCAAGGAGCAGAAGGTCGCGCGCAACAAGAAGTTCCAACCACGCGCGGAGAGTGAGCTCATCGAGCTGTGCGCTGCTCTCGAGCGCGTCCCTCCTGCGCGCCGCGTCGAACTCGGCGAGTGGCTGCTGCTTCGGACGTGGCTCGGTCCGTCTCCCGCCATTTGGGCCTCGATCGGCCGCGTGGGCGCACGGTTGCCCGCGTACGCGAGCGCGCACCACGTGGTCTCGCCGGAGACAGCAGAGCGCTGGCTCGATCGCTTGCTCGCGGCAAATTGGTCGTCACTGTCAACCGCACCGCTCGCGGCGTCACGGATGGCGCGGCTCACGGGCGATCGCTCGCGCGACGTCTCGGAGCGCGTCCGCCGCCAGGTCCGCGACAAGCTCGTCCAAGTCGGCGCGCGAGACGACCTCGTCCGCCCGTTGACCGAGATCGTCATCGTCACCGAAGCGGATCGCGCGGAGTTCTACGGCGAGAGCCTACCCATGGGTCTCGCTCTCGCTGTATCATCGTCGTCATGACCTCTGCTCCCGCGATCGCCGCGCGGGTGATCCCCAACGACGTCCCCCTCACCGAAGCGGCGACGGACGCCGTGCTCCAGATCGCGTATCTCGCGATCGCGGCAGATCACAAGCTCGCGGACGCGGAGCTGGATGCATTCCGCCAGATCATGCAGAAGCTCGCGTCTCTTCCGAAGCGCGGCGGCGACGCCTATCGCGCGGGTGCTCTTGCCGAGGCTGCCCCCGTATCGGATCGCAAGCTCAACGATATGCTCGACAAGATGAACGCGCGCGTCGAGCGCAAAGACGTGGACGAGCATCTTCGCGAGCTCGCGAAGGGACTCACGGCCGAGGCTCGCGCCATCGCGTACAAGGTCGCGCACGCGATCTCGCTCGCCGACATGGACGCGAGCGACGAGGGGTTCGAGTTCGACCGGCAGCTCATCGACGCGCTCGAGCTGTCGACGGCCACCGCAGAGTCGCTCGTGAGCGACGTCGTGAGCGCGATGTACGAACCGGAAGGCTGAAGCTCTACTTCGCGACGAGCGTCGCCTTGCGCTTCTCTGCCGCCGCGATCGACGACGGCTTTGCTTGCCCCGGCGGCAACGACCTGAGGTACGCGAGGTCAAGGTCGAGGGCCACCTTCGCGCCTTCGATGTCGCCTTTGCCGACGAGCGCGTCTACGAGGACGACGTAAACGAGCGCCTTTCGCGGCCCATACGCGAGCGCGAGCGCGCGACGTGCCGCCGCGAGACCTTCGTCATAGCGCTTCATCGTGACGAGCACGCGCGCGAGCCTATGCGGCGGATTGAAGTCATCTGGGAGCTTGGCTTCGTGATCGACGAGCATCGCGCGTGCCTCTTCGGCGTGGTCCAAGAACAGGAGGGTCTCCATTCGCGTCCCGTCGTACAGCGACGAGGTCCACGCGTCAGGCGCGCGCGCGGCCGCCGTCTCCAACACCACCTCGCGTTGCTTCGCCGCAAGGAGCGCTGAGGCGTGATCGCCCATCTGCTCGGCCGCCTCCCAAACCAGTTTGTACGCGTCCCCACGATCGTCTGCCGAGAGCGGAGCGTCGGTGTCGCTCGCGACGTCATGACCCACAGACCGCGCGAGCGTGCGTAGGGTCGTCAAGCGCGGGTCGTCCTTCGGAAGATTGTCCGCGCACGGGTCCAGCGCCGTGAATGTGAGATCGGTCGCGCTCGACGTATGACCCGCGAGCCTCGCCGACGCGAGCGCCGCGTCCACGCACGGTCCCCACGACTTCGCGGACGCCAGCGCCCCCACGCGAAGCGACAGGACGTCCGCCCGGCGATTCCAATCCGCCGGTGCGATGGACAACGCCTTGTCATAGGCGATGGCCGCAGCCGCAGGATCCGCCAGGATTGAAGCCCGATCCGCGATCACGAGCCAGTGCAACGGATCGGTCTCCGGCAGAGCGACATTCGCGTTGCGGAACGAGCGCTCACCATCGGCCATGAACGCGCGCATCTGCTGGATGGACGCGCCACCGACCCACATCCCCGCCACCGACTCGTTCGAGGGGTCGACGACGTAGTACGTCGGGAACACGCTCGTCCTTAGCTTGCTCGAGGGCTCTGCGTTGACTGTCTTGTCCACGTCGAGCGCGAGCCAGACGAAGCGGTCGGAGGGCATCGACTTGTCCTCGAGCACGAACGTCTTCATCGATCGGCACGTGTGACACCACGTCGCCCACACGTCGACGAACACGGGCAGGTTGCGCGTCTTCGCCTCACGGATGGCCCCTGCCCAGTCGTCTTCGTACCAGCCGTGCGCCGCGCTAGGCTTTACTCCAGACGCGCGCGCGTCGGTCGTGGGAGTCTTTGCGCTCTCGTTCGAAGCGCACGCGATCGCGAGCGCGGTGACCAACAGCAGTTTGTTCAAGGTGTCCTCTTCAACCAATCCGCGGCACTGGCGCGGATCTCGTCGTCGGTCGTGTTCAAGTCGACGGGAGACTTCTCGCCGATTGTCTTCTCGAGCGCGGCCTTCGCGTACGTACGCACGAGAGGATACTCGTTGGTCAGCTCGCGAGCCATCGCCTGCACGCTGTCCTTGATGCGCGCCTCACCGAGGAGATGCAACGCGACGGCTTGTTCGTGAGGCTTTCCGCGCTCGAGCGTCGCGACCATCACGTTGGCGTCCAGGCTGCCGTACAAAAACGTCGGTAGCGTCCAGTCGTACTTCTTGCCGTACCAACTCTCCATCGTCTCGAGGATCGTGCGCACGCTTTTGTCCACGTGGCACAGCGCGCACTCGAGCGGCCGGTCCTTCTGCTTGTCGCGATCGGTCGGAGCCCCGATGCGGTGGTAGCGCGTGAGCTTGCCATCGAGCGACATGTTTTTACGCGGCATGTGACAGCCCATGCAGCGCGCCCCTTCGCGAACGGGATCGTGGTGGGAGTGCGTCCGCAGCGCATCGTCTCCGAGGTACTTCGCGTGGCAC
>JAYVYD010000464.1:0-5464 GCA_043784605.1 Myxococcales bacterium
CGGAAATCAGCTCGGGCGCGCAGAAAATGAAGTGCCGTCCTTAGAGAATCGCCCGCAGCGTTACAATACAAAACGTCTCTCGCGTGACGAATGCGACAGGAGCGCAACGTGGTCGACTCAGTCCGTCGTTGCGTCGCTCGCGTCGGACACACTGGTATCGGCAACGCTCGCGTCTTCCGGGACGCTCGCGTCTTGTTTGCAGCTGCCAACGCGCGACACCGGCACGGGCGCGAAGCCGGGCGGCGTGCAGAGAGGAACGTCTCTCGGAGCGGGGTCGCAACTGCACGCGACGCTCGTCGTGCAGTTTGCCGGGGCCGTGTAGGTCCGGCAGACGCCCATGCCGATCGAAGCGCAGCCCGCGCCGATCGCGTATGAGCATTTGTGACTGGCCGGACAGTCACGGTCCGCGGTGCACGTGCGTCCTTGCGCATCGCCGCTCGCGTCGGGCCGATTGCCACGGTTGGGCGGACCGCTGCCAGGGTCTTCGCCATCGTCGAACTGCGTGTCGCTCTTGGGGGCCGGAGCGGCTCCGGAGCCGCCGCACGCCCACACGAACGACGTCGCAACGGCACACATTCCGATGACTCGCAGCGTTGCTCTCACGACGTGATTATGAGCCGATCCACGTCCGCAGCGAACCTTTTTTACAGGGCGTTCGCCACCGCGAACACGTGCGGGTCGTCTACGTTGCTCTCTCGAAGGGCGGCGGCGAGTCGAAGAACGTAGTCCGCGTTGCGACCGCTCGGGCCGATCGCCGATCGCACCTGCGCGACGATCTCTTCGAGCGGCGCAGGTCCAAGGAACGATGGGTTGGTGGAGCTCGCGAAGTACACGGTTCCCGGAACAGGCGACGAGCCCTCGAACTCGAGCATCACTTCACGGCGTTCGTAGCCGCCCTTCTCACGGTGGTCGAGATGCGCGAGGACGGCGGCGATGTCCTGTCGGTCGATTCGGTAGGCCACTCCCCAGCATCGCGCGCCCGGAGCTTCGATGAGCGTCGCTACGCGGCCGGGAGCGCCAGGGACCCCGCGATGGTCGGTCGACCCCTGCCAAAGACGTCGCTCGTACCCAGAGACCCACGCGCCGGCCTTTTCCACGAACGGAAAGGACGGCCTGAAGATCAGCGAGCCGTAGCCAAAAATCCACAAGCGAGTCTCATCGTGTCACACTCGCGGCGCCGCGCGCGACGAGCTTGTGTGCTCGCCCTCATGCCCCTCCGCCACCCTTCCCTCGCCGACCCTCGCTTCCATCGCGCGCTCGCGTCGATGGTGCGCAAGCGCGTGCCCGAGTCCGACGCAGAAGACATCGTCCAGAGCGTACTGACCGACGCGCTCGCATCGAAGAACGCCCCCGAAGAGCCCGAGGCGATCCGCAAATGGGTGTTCGCCGTGGCGAAGAACAAGATCGCCGACTTCTACCGCAAGCGCCGCCGCGAGGAGCCGAGCGAGCTCGTCGACGTGCCCGCGGAGGAGACTCCCTACTCCGAGCGAGACCTGTTGCGATGGGCCGAGCGTGAGCTCCCGCCGAACAGCGACTCGCCCAAGACTCTGGAGTGGATGCTCCGCGAAGGCGACGGCGAGAAGCTCGAGTCGATCGCGGAGAGCGAGCAAATCCCGGCGCCGCGCGTGCGTCAGCGCGTCTCGCGCATGCGCAGGTTTCTGAAGGAGCGGTGGATGATCACTGCGCTCGCCGGCACGCTCGTCGTCGTCGCGATCATCTTTGCGCTGAAGCTTCGTCAGTCGCCGAAGCAAGACATCGCCGTCACACCGGAGACTCAGCGGCCGACCGCGCCTCCGCGCGATCCTCGCCTCGAGCTCGCTCGGAAAGAGCGCAAGGACGCGCTCGACAAGTGCGACCACGGCGAGTGGCAACAGTGCATGGACGGGCTGGATCGCGCCACTCTCGGAGACCCGACGATCGAGACTGACCCGCAGGTCATAAAAGCACGCAAGGCCGCCGGCGACGCGCTGAGGCCTGCGCCCGCTCCGTCCGCCGTGCCGATGCGAACCTCCTCGACCCCACCGACCAGCACGGCCACGCCCAAGATGACCAGCACGGCGCCAGCGCCAACGTCCAAGCCGACCACGCCGGGCAAGAAGCCCTCGTTCAACCCCAAGTCCGCCTCGACCTTCGACTCGACTCCCTTCGGATCGACCGGAACGACCGGAACTCCGGGCGACATGAAGTAGACTCGCGGGATGCTCGACACGCCCATCGCGCTCCCCGTTCCGATCAACGAGCCCATCCTCGCCTACGCACCGGGTAGCCCGGAGCGCGCTGCGCTGAAGGACTCTCTCGCGACGCTCTCGAACGAGTGCCCCGACGTCCCTCATGTGATCGCGGGGAAGCCCTCTTATGAGGGCGCGAGCTTCGACGTGACCTCGCCTCACGCCCACGCGAAGGTCGTCGCCAAGGCACACGAGGCAGGCACCGAGGTGACGCAACGAGCGATCTCGGCGGCAATGGCGGCGGCTCCCGCGTGGGCGAGGACGCCGTTCGCAGAGCGCGCGCGGGTGTTCTCGCGTGCGGCGGAGCTCCTCGCGGGTCCGTGGCGGCAGGTGATCAACGGCGCGACGATGCTCGGCCAGAGCAAGACGGCGTTCCAAGCCGAGATCGACTCCGCGTGCGAGCTGATCGATTTCTTGCGCTTCAACGTCCACTTCGGCTCGCGCCTAGCGGAGCAGCCGATCTCGACGAACGCGTATCAAGACTCGCTCGAGCTTCGTCCGCTCGAGGGGTTCGTGCTCGCCGTGACGCCGTTCAATTTCACCGCGATCGCGGGCAACCTGCCGAGCGCGCCGGCGATGTTGGGCAACGTGGTCGTGTGGAAACCCGCGGAGAGCCAGAGCCTTGCCGCGTATCACACGATGCGATTGTTCGAGGCCGCGGGGCTGCCGCCCGGAGTCATCAATGTCGTCTACGGCAACGGCGCGCCCGTGGCCGACGCGTGCCTCGCGAGCCGCGATTTGGCCGGAATTCACTTCACGGGCTCGACGCGGGTATTCCAAGCTTTGTGGCGCGGCGTGGGCGAGCGCATCGCCTCCTACAAGACCTATCCGCGTCTCGTCGGCGAAACGGGCGGCAAGGACTTCGTGTTCGCACACCCCTCCGCCGAGCTCGAGCCGCTCGCGGTTGCGCTTGTACGAGGCGCGTACGAGTTCCAAGGACAGAAGTGCTCGGCGGCATCGCGCGCGTACGTGCCGAAGAGTCTGTGGCCCAAGCTGAAGGAGCGCGTGCTCGCGCACATCGCCGAGATCAAGATGGGCGACGTCGCGGATTTTTCGAACTTCATGGGCGCCGTCATCAACGAGCGCGCGTACACGCGCCTGTCGGGTTGGCGCGACCGTTTGAAGAAAGATGCATCCTGCACGGTGTTGGCGGACGCCGGATGGTCGCGCGAGGTGGGTTGGTTCTGCGGGCCGACGCTCGTGCAGGTCACCGATCCGAAGCACGACCTGATGCAAGAGGAGCTGTTCGGTCCGGTGCTCTCTGTGTTCGTCTACGACGACGCCAAGGTCGACGAGACGCTCGCGCTGGTGGACTCGACGAGCCCCTATGCGCTCACGGGGGCTATTTTCAGCCAGGATCGCGCCGCCGTGGCTCACGCGCTTTCCGTGCTGCGCCAATCGGCGGGCAACGTCTACGTCAACGACAAGCCCACCGGCGCTGTGGTCGGGCAACAGCCGTTCGGCGGAGCGCGCGCGTCCGGTACGAACGACAAGGCCGGCAGCGCGTTCAATCTGTTGCGGTGGGTCTCGCCTCGCACGCTGAAGGAGACCTTCGCGCCCCCGACCTCGGTGGGGTACCCGTTCATGCGCGAGCGCTGAGTGAGCGACGATGACCGCTTCGTCGCTCGGCTCGACGTGGCCAGGGTCGACCCATCGAGAATCGCGCTCGCTGTCGCGCTCCTCGTGCTCGGCATTGTCCTCGCGATCGCGCTGGCGCCGACGCACGCGGCGGTCTTCAATATCGGCGCGCCGTTGATACTCGGTGGGCTCGTCGGGCTCGTGCACACCTGGCGGACCGAGCGTGAGTATGCGCACGTCGAGGCCACGCGTGAAGCGCTCAGCGTCGGGGACAAGCGCTTCCCTCGCGAGCGCATTCGCCGCGCCATGCTCCTTCCCGGCCGCCTGGGCGCGCGACCCAACGTGCGTGTCGAGATCGCGAACCGTCCCGTCATGCAACTCGGCGTGCGCGACGAGCACGAGGGACGCCAGCTGCTCCGCGCGATGGGCCTCGACGCGAGTCAGGTCGTCGTTCGCTTCAGAGCGCCGCCGAGCGCCGCAGCGGAGCATTGGCTCGCAGCGAGACTAATTCAGCGAGTCACGCCCATCGTTGTCGTGATGATCGCGCTCGGCGCGCGATCGTTCGTCGTGCACCCGACCTTCTCGATCCTCGCATTGTTGGCGGTTGCGCTACTTCCTCGGCTCTTGCCGTCGTCCGTGGATGTGGGGGCGGATGGAGTGCTCGTCCGATGGCTGTGGATGAAGCGCTTCATTCGCGCCGCCGACATCGCGCGCGTCAGCGCGTTCGAGGAGGTACGCGGAAGCAAGCGCCGCTTCGGAACGCGCCTCGTCTTGGCGAGCGGTAGGAATGTGGACATCCCCGTTCGCGGCGCCAACGAAGAGGCAGAGCTCCTTACCGAGCGCATTCGAGAGGCCGCTTCGGCGGGGCTGGGCGGCGACGGTTCGGCCGCGGCGCTGCTCGACCGCGGCAGTCTCGCCATCCGCGAGTGGGTCAACCGGCTCAAGGGCCTCGGCGTGGGAGCCACCGCGACGTTTCGGTCTGCTGCGATCGACGCGGAGCGACTCTGGGAGCTGCTGGAGAGCCCCGGCGCACCTGCGAAGGATCGCGCGGCAGCAGCCGTTGCTTTATCAACCATCGACGAAGAGGGCGCCAAGACCCGTATCCGCGTCGCCGCGAGCGCGGTGGCCGAGCCTCGTCTGCGCGTTGCGATCGAAGCCGCGAGTGGCGAAGACGATGCAGCTTTGGAGGAAGCGCTTTGTAGGCTCGAGGGGAAGGCATGAGCCAGGAACTCTTCGAAGCGCTCCTCGCGAAGCGCATCGCCAACCCTTGGTTCACGGCGCTCGCGTGCCTGCCGCTGCTCGGCGTGCTCGGCCTCCTCATCGGGTGGGCCGTGACGGGCATTCCGATGTTCGTGGGTGCCCCACACCTGCTCATTTTCTCGGCCGTGCTCCATCTCATGAACCTCCAACGCAAGCCGTGGGAGCGTCGCGTGCCCGCCATGGTCCGAGCGAGCAGCACCGAGCTGCGCGTGGGGGATCGCGAGATCGCACGTGCTCGCATCACGCGCGCGCTCTATCTGCCGCCGCTGCTTCGTACGCCCCCCACGGTGCGTGTAGAACGCAAGCGTCGCCTCCCGATCGAGCTCGTCGTCCACGACGAACAGCAAGGCCGTCAACTGCTCCGCGCGTTGGGCATGGACGCGGCGCAGAGCGTGGCG
>JAYVYD010000465.1:0-13018 GCA_043784605.1 Myxococcales bacterium
TTGCAACAATGACCTCCTCACTCTCAGTATCGCGCCGCACAGATACGCTAGATTATGCGGCGATCAAGATAGCAAGATAATATTGACCGGAGGCCTTAGCGAGACTGCTTCGGCTTTTTGGAGCGCTTGGACTCTTCGAGCGCAAGCCGCAGCAAGAACTCGATCTGGCCGTTCAAGCTCCGCAGATCGTCGTCTGCCCACCGCTGGAGCGCGACGAGTACCTCGGGATCGATGCGGAGCAAGAACGGCTTGCGCGCGGCCATGACGAGCTCAGTAGATCGTGCCGGTGTTGATGATCGGCTGCGCGGGTCGCTCGCTGCACAAGACGACGAGCAGGTTCGCGACCATCTGCGCCTTGCGCTCGTTGTCGAGCTCCACGATGCCCTCGGCCTTGAGCTTCGCCAACGCCATTTGCACCATGCCTACCGCACCCTCGACGATCATCTGGCGCGCGGCGATGATCGCGGCCGCTTGTTGGCGTTGCAGCATCGCTTGCGCGATCTCTGGGGCGTAGGCCAGGTGGCTGATCTTGGTGTCGAGGATCTCGACGCCCGTCTTGGCCACGTGATCCTCGAGCTCTTTGCGAAGCTCGACCGCCATCTCGGACGGGTTGCGGCGAAGCGAGATCTCAGAGTCGTTCGCGTCGTAGGGGTGGCGGGACGCGAGGTTGCGCAGCGACGCCTCGGCCTGCGTGCGGACGTAGCCGTTGTAGTCGTCTACGGAGAAGCTCGCCTGCGCGGTATCTTTCACCTGCACGACGATGATGGCGCCGATCTCGATCGGGTTGCCCTCTTTGTCGTTCACCTTCAGGCGCGCACTCTCGAACGACGACGCCCGCACCGACATGCGCGTCTTGCCGAAGAACGGGTTGACCCAGCGCAGGCCGGGCGTCCTCACCGTGCCGACGTAGTCGCCGAAGAGCTGCAGCACGACCGCCTGGTTCGGGGTCACCATCAGCAAGCCCGTCAGCACGACGGATGCGATCACGAACAAGCCCACCCCGGCGATTACCTCGACTGGCTCCTTGTCGCTCGCGCCGAGCACCATCACGGCCGGACCGCCGAACAACAAGCCAATCCCCAAAACCAACATTGCGGCGCCGGACATGCCAGTGCGCTCGACTTCACGAATGGACGCCATAGGAGACCTCGTAGATTCCAAAGATATCACTTTGAAAGCATGTCAAGGGACGCTCAGTGCGCGGACGTCGGCGCGGTCTCTGCCTCGAGCATCTTCGCGAGCACGTGGAGCGCGTCCACGGTCGTGAACACTCCTGCCACCGTGCCGCGCTCGAGCACGATCGCGCAGCCGTATTTGTGCTGCGCCATTTCGGTCGCGACGCGTACGAGCTTCGCGTCTGCGGAGACGATGTACGGCTCTTTGGTCATCGCGTCCTCGACCTTGCCGACCGAGTTTGCAGCGAGCACGATCTCGACGTCTCGCTCGCTCACGATACCGACCACTGCCCCGCCGTCCAATACTGGCAAGTGGCGGATCGAGTTCTCGGCCATCGCCTTCTTCGCGTGCAGGAGCGGCTCGGATCGGCCGATCGTGAGGGGAGAGACGGTCATGTACTTGTAGATCGGCTCGCCCTGCATGCCACGAGTGTCGGTCAAGCGCCTGAGCCACGCAACGACAATGGTCTCGTCGCGACGGCCTCGGTGGCACTAGAGTGATGCTTGATGGAACGCGTCCTCGAATACATCGATCACCACCGCGAAGACTTCGTCACGCAGCTCGAGGAGTGGGTGCGCATCCCATCGATCTCGAGCGACCCAGCGCACAAGGCCGATATGACGAAGAACGCAGAGTTCCTCGCGCGAGACCTCCGAGCGCTCGGCGCCGATCGCGTCGAGGTGTGGCCCACCGCCGGGCACCCGGCCGTGTTCGCGACGTTCATGCACGCTCCGTCTGCACCCACGCTTCTCGTCTACGGTCACCATGACGTGCAGCCGGTGGCGCCGTTGGAAGAGTGGATCTCGCCGCCGTTCGAGCCGACGATTCGCGACGGTCGTATGTGGGGCCGCGGAGTCGTCGACGACAAAGGGCAGGTCCACATCCACGCCAAGGCGATCGAGGCCTTCATCAAGACGCGCGGGAAGCTGCCTATCAACCTCAAGCTCATCGTCGAAGGTGAAGAGGAGATCGGCAGCCAGAACCTCGACGTGCTGATGCGCGACAAATCGAAGGACCTCGAGGCGGACTTCGTCTGCGTGAGCGACACGGCGATGTTCGGTCGCGGCATTCCGTCGCTTTGTGTCGGGCTTCGAGGGCTCATGTACCTCGAGGTGCACGTCGATGGACCCAGCAAGGATCTGCACTCGGGCTCGTTCGGCGGTGGCGTCACGAACCCGCTCAACGCGCTCGCGAAGATGATCGCGCGCTTGCATGACGACGACGGTCGCGTCGCGGTACCCGGCTTCTACGACGCGGTCGTGCCGCTGACGGAGACCGAGCGCAAGGAGATCGCGTCGCTGCCCTTCGACGAGCGCGCGTGGCTACAGAGCACCGGCTCGCCATCGGTGTTCGGCGAGAAAGGCTATTCCACGCTCGAGCGCGTTTGGGCTCGACCCACGCTCGACGTCAACGGCTTCGGCGGCGGACATCAAGGAGAGGGCAGCAAGACGATCATCCCGGCGCGCGCGATGGCGAAGATCTCTTGCCGTCTCGTCCCTCATCAAGAGCCGGAGGACATCGCGGCGCGGGTCGGTACCTTCTTGAAGACCGTCGCGCCTCCCGGGGTGCGCGTGCGCGTTGTGCCGCTCCACGGAGGCCGACCCTACCTCGCACCCACCGATCACCCCGTTTTCGAGGTCGCAAAGCGCGCGTTCTCCAAGGCGTTCGGCAAACCGACCGTGTTCATCCGCGAAGGGGGCTCGATCCCGTTCGTTCGCACGATCGCGGACGTGACGGGAAAACCGTGCCTTTTGATGGGATTCGGGCAGCCGGACGAGAACGCCCACGCGCCCAACGAGTGGCTGGACCTCGAGAGCTACCACTTGGGGATCAAGTCCGCGGCTTACCTTTACGACGAGCTCTCCCGCTTCAAGGGCTGAACGCCGGTTTAGCGACGAACAAGCAGAAGACTCTTCTGCCCAAACACTCGAGACTTTGGATACCCTCGACTTTCGCTGGGCCTCGCGCCCGCGCGCACCCAAATGTCGGACCCGACCCGCCACCGCCAGGCTTCAGGGATCGCTGCCGTCCTCGCGTCGCTCGATGAGCGCCTCGAGGCCGAGAGCGAAATCCTCGACGCGTTCTTGCTCGCACAGAGCCGCGGGCAGCTCACGCAAGAGGCGTGGACCAAGCTGTTCGCCGCCGCCGTTCGTCACGATCGTTTGAGCGATCTCGCGTTCGCGTTCGAGGCGGTCACGCAAGACAAACGGATCAAGACCTTGAGCGCGGGCGTCGTCGCGGAGTTCATGTTCCGCGCCGCGGTGTTCTTCGGCGACACGTTCGGCGACGAGGACGGCTCGCACGCGTACTTGGATCGCGCTCTCGCCGCGCAGCCGAGTCACACGGGCGCGCGCGAACGCCTCGAGAGCACCCTCGTGAAGAAGGGCGATTTCGCCGGCCTCGGTGAGTACTACATCGAGGCCACCGCGCACCGTCCGCGCGCCGAGCAGATCGAGCTGTTCCGTAAGGCTGCGGGTGCTTTCCAACAGGCGCGAGATGGCCAAGAGCGTCTCGTCGAGGTCCTCACCGCGCTCGTGCGCATCGCTCCGGACGACGCCGAGGCGCGCACGAACTTGGTGAACGCGCTCGACCAGACCGGCAAGACCAAGGAGCTGAGCAAGCTCCTCGAGCAGGCGCTCACGCAAAGCGGGGAGGACCTCCCTTCGCGCGTGCGATTGATCTCGTTGTACTCGAGCGACCCGAAGGAGATCGAGCGCGCGATGCCGCACGTCGAGGTGGTGCTCGCCGCCGATCCGAAGTCGGAGCCTGCCCGCGCAGCCGCGCACAGAATGCTCGACGTGAAGGCCACGTCCGCGCGCGCAGCGGAGATGCTCGCGACGGTCGCGGAGGCAGAGAGTGATTTCGCTCGCGCCGCGCAGCTTTGGACGCTCGCGCTCGAGCAGGCGAGAGGCCCCAAACGTCTCACCGCGCTCAAACACCTCACTCGCATTCGCCAAGATCGCCTCGAGGATCTCGTCGGTGCATTCGAGGCCGCGGAGGGCGCGCTCGCGTTGGACGCAGCGGACGCGGAGCTGCTCGAGCGATTCAGTGGGCTCGCTCGCTCGCTCGGGAAACAAGCCGATGCGGCGCGCACGCTCCAACGTGTGTCGAGCGCCGTGCGTGAGCCAACGGGGCGCGCGAGAGTCACGATCGAGCTCGGCGAAATGCTGCTCGCGGCTGGGGACGCAAAGCGCGCTCGCGCTGCATTCTCGAGTGCGATCTCCACGCCCGGCGCGGACGATTCGGTGACGGTGCTCGCGGCGCGGTCTCTCGTGCGCGTGTTCGAGGAGGACGGAGATCACGCGTCGCTCGCGGACATGCTCGAGCGCATGGTCAAGAGCGATCCGGAGCCGTCGAGACGCCTCGAGGCGAGTCAGAAGCTCGCGGAACTCGCGACCGGACCGCTGGGAGATCCGGCGAAGGCGATCGTCGCGTGGCGCGGACTCTTAGAGGGCCCCACGAGGGCACGCGCTCTGACGGAGCTCGAGCCGTTGCTCCTCCAGATGGGTGATGCGCTCGGGCTCGCAGAGGTCTTGAAGCTGCGCGCGGCTGACGTCGTCGACATCGACGATAAGCGTGAGCTCTACGTTCGCGCGGCGGAGACGCTCACGGGCACCTCCGGTAACCTCGCCGAAGCCTCTGCGGCGTGGGCAGAAATCGTTGAGGTGTTCGGTCCAACGCCCGACGTGCTCGCTCGATGGACTCCGCTGCTCGAGGCGCTCGGCGACTGGGACGCGCTCGCTCGAGCGCTCGCGCTCTCGGCGGAGGTCGCACCCCAAGAGGAGAAGGCCACGAGCTTCGCGCGTCTAGGGACCGTGCTGCGCCAACGCTCTCGCGACTTCGTGGGAGCCGTCGACGCGTTTCGACGCGCGTTGGATCTGGACCCGAGCGATCCGCCGAGCCGAACTGCGCTCGAGCAGATCCTGGCGCAAGAGGACGTGGACGCGGTGCTCGCGGCGGCCGATGTGCTCGAGCCGTTGTATCGAATGGAGTCCTCGCGCGGAGGCCTGCTCCGCGTGCTCGCGCAGCGCGCCTCACGAGGGCGGACGAGTGCCGATCGACTGCACGCGATCGGCGAAGCCCTCGCCCTGGCAGAGACGATGCCCAACGAACGAGTGCGCGCGCTCGATCTGGCGGTGCAGGGCGTCGTCGAGGCTACACAAGCGGACCTCTCGCCCGAGACTTGGGTCGTCGCGATCGATAGATTGACTCAGGATCAAGGCCAAGAGCGCCGGCGTGCTGAGGCGCTCTCGCGTGCCCTCGGAAAGGGATCGATCGACTCCGACGTGAAGCTGGCGATCGCGACGTCCGCCGCTCGCGCCGCCGTCCAGGCAGGGGACGCGCAGTCGGCCACACAAATCTACCGTCGCGCGCTGTCGTTCGCGCCCGAGTCATCGGAGCTACGCGCGGAGCTCGACGGACTCTTGCACGAGCAAGGCACCCCCGAGGACCGCCTCCAGCTCTATCGCGAGTCGCTCGCTCGCGAGTCGGAGCCAAGGGCCCGCGCCGCGCTTCACCGATCGATCGCGCGGCTGCTCGAGCACGATCTGTCCGACCCAGGCGGCGCCGCGACCGAGCTCGCCGCTGTCCTCGAGCTCGAGCCGGAGGACGCGGCGTCCGAGGATGCGCTCGTCGACTTGCTCCTAGCGCGCGGTGCTGTCGCGGAGGCGCTGGGCTGGCTCGTGCGCCGGGTGGCGCGCACGACGTTGGAGTCGGAGCGTCGCGCACTCCTGGTGCGCATCGCGGATCTTGCGACCATTCACGACGACGCCGCGATCGCGCAAACCCACGCGCGCGCGCTCCTCGAGGACGCGCAAGCTAGCGTGGACGACCTCGACGCCGTGGAGCACGTCGCCGAGCGGATCAAAGACGTCGAGCTGACACGTGACGTCGCGAAGGCGCGCGCGATGCGCTCGGAGTCGCTGCTCGATCGCATCTTCTGGCTCACGCGCCTCGGCGAGATCGACGCGGAGTTGCGGTCGGACGCTGGCGGTGCAGCGGAGGCGTGGAAGAGCGCGGCGCGTGTCGCGCTCCAGAGCGGCGACGTGCCTGCAGCGCGAAAGCTGTTCGAGCGCGTACGCAAGGTGGCGCCGCTCGATCGCGAAGCGGCCACGGTGCTCGCGCAGATGCTCGAGTCGGCGTGCGAGTGGACGCCCCTCGCGGAGCTTCTCGCCGTGCTCGTCGACTGCGTCCCACCGGCCGAGCGCGTGACGGCGCTCCTTCGGCTCGCGGCGGTGCTCGGCGCGCACTCCGATGATCCTGTTGGGGCGTTCGACGCAGCGGCTCGCGCGTTCGACGAGGCGCCCGCAGACCCGGACGTTTTGTCCGCCGCGCTAACCTACGCCGACCTCGCGCAAGCGAACGATCGCCTCGAGCGCGCACTCGCCGAAGCGATCAACCGCGTCGTCGATCCGAACGACAAGGCACACCTCACGTCGGCGCGCGCGCGTCTGCTCGTGCGCACTTCGCCCAAAGAGGCGACGTGGGCGGTGATGGCGATCTTGAAGAACGAGGACATCGCGGTGGCCTCGCGCGTCGAGATCGCGCGCGGGCTCCACGCGGACCTCGTCACGCACGCGCCCCTCTCGGTCGAGCGAAAGAAGCTCTTCGATTGGCAGCGTCAGAACGACCCCGAGAAGGCGCACGTGCAAACCGAGAACGCGCGTTTCCTCGAGGCCAGCGGCGATTCGGATGGCGCTCTCGTGTGCTTCCGCGAGGCGCTGGACGACGGCGCGGACGTGGGTGCGGATGTCGCTCGCCTCACGCTGGCCTCCGGTGACGTGTTGGGCGCCGCGAAGACGATGCGCGAGCTGGCCGACGCAGCACAAGGCCCCGCGCGCCGCAAGCTGCGGCTCGAACTCGCGTCGCTCTTCGCGGGCCAGGAGGGCCATGAGAGCGAGGCGCTCGGTGAGCTTCGAGAGCTCCTCGCGGAGACTCCCGAAGACGCGACCGTACTCGGCGTCGTTGCGAAGCTCTCGCGGGTCGAGGCGTGTCGGGTCGAGGCCTCCGCGATGCTCGAGGGCGTGCTCAGCCGGACGAGCGACGTCGCAGATCGTACGCGTGTTTTGCGAGCGCTACTCGACGCGGCGCACGACGCGTCGGCGGAGACGCGCAAGGGGTGGCTGGATCAGCTCATCGAGATCGGTCGCGGCGGTACGAACGACACGATGCTCGACGCGCTGCTGCGAGGCCTTGCAGAGCAGCCGCTCACTCACGCGTGGTGGGATGAAGCCGAGCGTCTCGCGCGTGAGCTCGATCGCCCAACGGAGGTCGCCGACGCGTATCGTCACGCGCTCGCATCACCGCTCGCAGAGCCTGACTTGCTCGAGGTCGGGCAGCGCGCCGTCGCCTTCCAAGAGGAGTGGTTCGAGGATTCGACGGGAACGATCAAGATCCTCGATCGGCTCGTGGATGCAGAGCCCGACGGCGGCTGGGCGTTTGATCGACTGAAGCTTTTGTACGACGCGCAAGAGCGCTGGGACGACCTCTTCCCGCTCTACGATCGCGTGCTGTTGCGCGCGGACGCGGCGCGAAAGATGGAGCTGCTCGAAGACGCCGCGCAGATCGCGAAGGACTTCGCGAAGAACGCGGACCGCGCCATCGGCTACATGGAGCAGCTCCTCAACCTCAAGCCGACCAACGAGCGGCTCATCGCGTCGCTCGAGCGTCTGTATGAGCGTCATGGTCGCCACCGCGAGCTCATCAGCCTGCTCGGCGCGAGAGTGCCTGCGCTCTCCGACGCAGACGCGCGCGCGATGCGGGTGCGCATGGCTTCGCTGTGGCTCGACGAGATCGGTGACGCAGCCGCCGCGCTCATCGTCGTCGAAGAGCTCATCGCAAACGCGGACGACGCTGCGACGTCGACCCGACTGCTCGAGCGCATTCTGGCCGCGGCGTTGCCGGGCGACGAGGTGAAAAAGACGATCCCGCCGACGTCGTCGCCCGTCACCGAGAGCATCGCTGCTGCGGCGCGCACGTCGATACCGCCGCCGACGGTCCGCCCGTCGCAGCCGCCTCGAACGTCTCCGCCGAAGTCGCGCGGCAAGCGCGTGCTCGTTCGCCAGCGCGCAGCGGCGTTCTTGCGTGAGCGCTACGCCGAGCCCGGCAAGGAGTCGCACCTCGCGCGCGTCCTCGAGATCGAGCTCGAGGCCGTGAAGAGCGCGAAGGAGCGCATTCGTCGCCATCGAGAGCTCGCGGCTCTGTACTCGCAAGAGGAAAACGATCTCTCCGCGCTCGAGCACTGTGTGTCGCTCGTGATGCTCGAGCCCGCCACGGCCGCGAACCGAGCACAGCTCGAGGAGCTCGCAGCGAAGACGGGCCGGTACGATCGCATGGCGGACGTGCTCGTGGCGGCGGCGGAGGCCGGCGCAGAGGAGGAGCTCCGCGTCCAGCTCCTCTTGCAAGCGGGCCTCATCTGGGCGGACAAAGTCGGCGACGCAACTCGCGCCATCGACCTGCTCTTCCGCTTGCACACCTACGATGCGCCCGCAGCTCTCGTGCTCACCGGCGCGCGCAAGCTGGAAGGTCTCCTGTTGCAGGCCGCGCGCGACGCGGACCGCCTCAGCGTGCTCGAGCGCCTGGCGCAGCTCGAGTCCGAGGGCGCGGCCAAGCGCGCTGCGTTCGGTGACGTCGCCAAGCTGGCGTCTCGCCTCGGTGAGATCGATCGCGCCGTCGCCGCTTGGGAGTCGTGCCTCACGTTCGATCAGGAGGACCTCGAAGCGCTCACTGGGCTCGTCGACGTGCTCCAGGCGGACAGAAGGATGAAGCCGCTGGTGGACGTGCTCGAGAAGCGCGCCGCCGCTTGGGGCGAACCCACCAGCGCGCGCATCGATCGCGTGCAGATCGCACATATTTGGGCCCAGGATTTGGCCTCTCCCGAGCAGGCGGCGGCGGCGTGGGCGCGCGTAGAGGAGGAGTTCGGAGAGAGCGACGAGGGTTTGTCTGCGTCGATCGCGCTGGCTTCGAGCCTCGAACGCTACGCCGATCTCGCTCGGCTTTTGGTGCGAGCAATCGCGCGTGCCGAGACCGCCGACGATCGTGCGACGCTCCAAGCCCAACGCGGCGACGTGGTGCGTGTTCGTCTCGGAGACGGAGCGCAAGCGGCCGACGAATACAAAGCCGCGCTCGAGAGTCATCCCATGCACCCGGCCGCGCTCCTCGGCTTGCGTGCGTTGTTGGGGAACGTGGAGACAGAGGCGAGCGCGACCGACATCTTGCTCGCGGCGAACAAGCAGGCCGAGGACTGGCCGGCGATCTTGGAGCTCACGCCTCATCGACTCCGTACAGCAAAGTCGAACGCCGATCGCGTACACGTGCTCCTCGAGGTCGCGAAGATCGCCGAGGACCGCACTCAAGAGCCGTCGCGTGCCTTCGAGGCGTTGCGAGAGGCGCTCGCGCTCTCTTACAACGACGCGGTCATCGAGGCCGACGCCGTACGACTCGCGGAGCTCACCGGGGCTTGGCGTCCTCTCGCCGACACACTGCGCGACCTCGAGGGCCCGCTGCAGGAGCACGACGACGCGCCGAGCTTGGTTCGCTTGCGGCTGCGACTCGGTGCGGTCCTCGAAGGACAGCTCGACGATCCGCGCGCAGCGCTCGCCGTGTACCAGCGCGTGCTTGCCGTCCACCCCACGGATGTTGCTGCGGGCACTTCGGCCGTACGTGTGTCCGTCCGCGTACGGAGCTGGGACGCGGCGGCCAAGTGCGTCCTCGATCGCGCGGTCGCGATTGGCGAGCTGGACGAGGTGCTGATCGGTCCGCTCGAGCATCATCTGCAAGGCCAAGCGTGGGAGTCGATCTCGAGCGCGATGGAGTCCGCCGTTGCAGAGCGCACGGACGCGCCGCAGTTCGTCTCACGTGATCTCGAGGCCCGGGTCGCTGGGTGGCATCGCGATCGCCGCGCTGACGCTGACGCCGCCGAGGCGGCCTATGTTCGCGCGCTCGCGCATGACACGCAGAACGTAGACTTGCTCGGGGCGCTCGCACAGCTTCAACGCCGCGCCCGCGGCCGTCCGCTCATCGACAGCCTTTTGAGACTCTCTCAGGCCACGGGCGGTGATCTGGATCTGCTGCGCGAGGCCGCGGAGGTCGCTGGCGGCGTCGTCGTCGATCGCGCACTCGCGAAGAACATCATCGAACGGAGCCTGAAGATCGCGACCGAGCGATGGCTCGGCAGCGACGAGCCGCCAGTCTCGTCGACGCAGCCGGCGCTTGTCGTGTTGCACGTCGACTGGGCGCTGTCCGAGCTCGTGCGGATCCACAACGAAGAGGGCGACGCGGAGCGCATCGTCGAACTCCTGCGCGGAGCGGCGAAGCTTCCGTATCCGACAGAGCGCACGCGCGCGATGCAGCACGAAGCGGCACGCGTCTCTCTCGAACGACTCGGCGATTCGCAGACCGCGCTCACACTCTACGCAGAGCTGTTCGACGGTCAGCCTGGTGACGCGCTCGCGGCCTCCCAGCTCGCGGAGCTGTACACCGCGCTCTCACGACCCAAGGATTTGCTCTCGCTCCGGCACCGCCAGATCGAGCAAGAGTCCGATCCGTTCGCGCGCTCGGACCTGCGCGTGCTTGCCGCGCGGCTGCAGGCGCAGATGGGCGACTCGGACGCGGCGATCGAAACCCTGCGCGCCTCGCTGTCGGACACTCCGCGCCACCCAGACAGCGCCACCGACCTCGGCGCGCGGCTGGCGTCGACGGATCGCAACGCAGAGCTGTGTGATCTGTTGACGTCTCAAGCGAGCCTCGCCGAGGCCGACGGAGACAAGCCGGCTGCGGTGGTGCTCTTCGCGCACGCCGCGGTGGTCGCCGACCAGAAGCTCGCCAACCTCGATCGCGCGGAGGCGTCGCTCGCGCGCTCGCTCCACCTCGAGGTACGGCCGGACACGCTCGACTCGCTCGCGAAGGTACGAGAGAAGCGCGAGGACTGGGCGACGGTCGCCGAGTACCTGGACAAACTCGTCTCGGACTTCCCCGAAGAGCGCTCGAAGTACTTGTTGAGGCTAGCGGACGCGTTCGTTCGCGCGCACCAGGACAATCTCGCGCAAGACCGCCTGGCAGCCGCGCTCTCCGATCCGACCACGCCCGTGGAGGCCGGAGATGTGCTCGTCGGGCTGTACCGCCGGACCGAGCAGTGGGTGCCGCTGGCGGATCTGTTGACTCATCAAGCATCTGCCGCGGACCCTCAAAGACGCCTCGCTTTGTTGCGAGAGGCGTCCGATCTCTACCTTTCACGGTGCGACCAGCCAGGTCACGCAGTGCCGCTGCTCGAGGCGGCGGGCGCGCTCGCGCCGGACGACCGCGCGCTCAAACTCAGGCTCGCGGAGGCGTTGCGGTTGTCGGGACGCGTCGACGAGGCCAAGGATTTGCTCAAGGGTATGCTCGACGCCTTCGCGGGTCGTCGGCCCAAGGAGCGCGCGGTCGTGCACTTCCACATGGCGCGCCTTGCTCTCGCGATGGGGCAGCGACAACAAGCGCTCGCGGAGCTCGAGGCAGCGACGAAGGTGGACCCATCCAACCCCGAGATCTTGCGGACCGTCGCCGAGCTCGCGCGTGATGACGGGCAGCTCGAAAAAGCGGAGCGCTCGTATCGCGCACTCTTGGCGGTCGTACGACGCGAGAACGAGGTCACCGACGAGACTCCCATCGTGCGCGCCGAGGTGCTCGTGGAACTCTCCGCGCTCGCGTCGCGCCAAGAAGAGGAAGAGCGGGCCCAAGAGATCTTGGAGAGCGCGTTCGAAGCCGCAGCGAGCTCGGACGTAGAGGCGCGGCGCTTGGAGCAGACGCTGCGCTTGCGCAAGATGCACGCGCCGCTCGTCCGCGCGTTGGAGGCGCGTCTGTCTCGCGCCGATGAAGGTCCGAAGGCGGCCGAGGTGTTGAGCGAGCTGGCGCAGATCCTCGAAGAGGAAGTCGGCGACTCGCCCCGCGCGATACAAGCGGCGCTCCGTGCGGTGCGCGAGGCGCCTGCGCTTCCGATCGTTCATGAACGCGCGCTGTCGTTGGCGCGCAAGCTCGGCAAGGAGTCCGCGTACCTCGACGCCGTCACAAGCGAGGCCGAGAAGGCAGAGAGAGCGAGCGCGCCGCGGCTCTCGGGCGATCTTTTCATGCGTGCCGGCGCGATCGCGGCGGTCTCGGACCCGAGGCTCGCGGCCGAGTACCTGACGCGTGCGGAGAAGACGGGCGGCACGCTCGCGCGCGAGGCGCTCCGTGCGCTAGACAAACTCTACGGTGAGCTCGACGACCACGCCGCGCAAGAAGAGGCGCTCGCGCGTCTCGCAAGCATCGAGCTCGAAGCAACCGTCCGCGATCCCCGAGCCGCGGCAGATGTCCTCTATCGGCTCGCGTCGGTGCGTCTACGCAAGGCGGAGACGATCGACGAAGGTGCGCAGCTGCTCGAGTCGGCGCTTGGCCTGTATCCCGACGTCGCTCGGGCAGAGGAGGCGCTGCGAGCGATCTCTGGCGAACAAGAGCAGCGTCCTGCGGTCATCTCGCTTCTCCTTCGTGTCGGTCGTGAGCCGGGTCGTGAGGCGACGCTGCTGCGTGCACTCGGGCTCCGCGTTCGCGCGGGTCACGCGCCTGTGCAAGTCGCTCGGGAGGCCGCCGAGCTCGCCCTTGCTTTGGAACGACTCGAGGAGGCCGACGCGATGCTCGACGCGTGCGAGACCGCAGCCACTGACGAGCCGGTCGTCGCGCGGTGGGCCGCGCTCGCTCGTGCGAAGCTCGCGTTTGATCGCGGAGACGTCTCCGCCGCGCTCGAGCTCACGCTGCGCGCCGCAGACAGCGCGCCCGAAGACGAAGCTCGCGAGCTCCGAAACTCCGTCGCCGAACGCGCGCACGCCTCCGG
>JAYVYD010000466.1:0-14990 GCA_043784605.1 Myxococcales bacterium
CGCGCGAGAGCGGACCTCCCGAGATCGCCCACGCGGAGATCAGCGGCACGATCTCCACGTCGGCGCCCTCGAAATCTCGCGCGGCCTTCGCGAACCCCGAGAGCTCGATGTTCTTCATGTAGCCCTTCACCTCTTGCTGATTCGGCTCGACGATCCGGCGCAAATCAGGGCCAAGGACGAGGTGCGTGCGCTCGAAGTCTTCGAGGGTGGTGGGGACGGGCGAGAGCGCGTTGGTCTCTTGCATCACCCGCCCGAAGGCGACGCGCAGTCTCCTCTTCACCCAACCTCGACGTTCACGCTCACCTCGCCCACGCGGCCTCCCTTGCAGCGGACGGTGAGCACGCCTTTGCCCTCGACGACGAACGCGACGCGCTTGCTGGAGACGCTCCCTCGACTGCGCATGATGAAGATCGATTGGTCGAATTTGCCTCGACCCCATCCGTCGAGATGCTCCACGCACTCGCGCGCGTCGCCGACGACCGTGACGCCTTTGCCGCTGACCTCGACGAACACGCGCGCGTCGAGCTGAAGCGCCTTTGCGCTCGCGAGGACGTAGGACGGCAAGTAGCCGGTGTTGTCGACCTCGATCACGACGCGGTGGGTCGTCGCAGACAGCTTGGTGGTCTCGACGTGCCGAATGCCCAGGTGCGGAGCGAGCGCGGCGAGCCTCAAGAAGAACTTGCTCTGGCGCGTGCACACCGCGTCGATCTCCTCGAGCGGCGGATTGCTCAACCCGACGCGCATGTCGAAGCCGCCCACCTCGACAGGGCCGAGCTGCGGGTGCGTCGTCTTCTTCCAAGGCCGAAAGAGCCGCGTTTTGTTGTGCTCACGATCCCACTTCGCGAAACGCATCAAGTGCTCGCGCGTCATGTGCGTGTAGAAGTCGACGAACTTCTTGGGGCGCGGGATCTCCAGCACCTTGAAGATGTCCCAGAGCTCGCACACCAACGCCACGGTGCCGAGCTGATGAAACGCGAACTCGGTGAGGTCGCCGTGAAGCGGCTTATCGGGCTCGTACGTGAACTCCTCATAGCCGCTCACCGTGGGATAGCCGCCATAGGTCTCCCCCCACTCCTCGAGCTGCCGGTAGAGCGCCAAATCGGTGGGTGCCATCTTGTTATCTGGCGCGGCGCCGAGCGGGCGAATGTAGACACCGCCGAACGTGTGCAAATTCAGCCACGCGAAGATGTGCGGGCGTGCGCTCGTGAACTCGACCACCGCGCGTGACTCCGGCTCGCTCGTCGGAAATCGCCCCGCGCCGGCCTGCGCGTGCTCGGGCATCCACGAGTATGGGAAGTTGCGATTGAGGTCCGTCTCGTTGTCCGAGAGATAATAGGGGTCGGGGATGACACCTTCGAAGTTCTCGATCGTGCCTTCCGGGTACACCTTGTAGAACGGCCCCACGTCCTCGAGTGCGCGTTGCACCATCACGCCGGGCTCTTCCTTGGACTCGATGAACTCTCCCGTCGCGTCTTGTTGGCGCATCACGAGCGAGAGGCCGTCGCCGTCGACGTCCGAGTGGATCCAGCGCGGCGTGGGCGCGTGGAGCCGGCGGTCGCGCGGGTTGCTGCGCACATAGCGTCCCTGCTGCACCACGGTCTCCGCGCCGTCCGGGCACATACGCGGCATCACGTAGAAGAGGACGTCCTTCAAACGCTCGCACACGTGCGCCGGCAGATCGTGGATCGTGCCTGTTTCGTGGAGCGTCAGCACATCCTCGGCGATGCCGAGCGCCACCGACGAGCCGCACAGCTCGGTCGCGTGCATGTTGCCGTCGACCCAAACGCCTGGCCTGATCCGATCGCGATCGCGACCGATGACGAGGACCCAGAGGTCGCGCCCCTCTTCGCTCTTGCCGATCGAAAGGAGCTTACAGACCTCGGGGTGAGCCTTCTCCCACGCGCGCATCGTGTCAGTGAGCTCGGTGTACGGGACGTAGCTATCTCTGAAGGACATGGGGCGAGAGAATGCCTCGTTGCCGGCGCGAAAAGAAGCGTGAAGCGCACGTAACGCGACCGGCTCGCGCAGTGAGTCACTTCGCGGTTGTTGCTCGGAGCACGCCAATGTCGAGCTGGGACAACCGCACCTTCACGGCCCTATAGGAGTCCTTGCCTCCAAGACCGACGTCCATCACGTCATTGCCCAAAGCGTCGACCTCCGTGAAGACTCGCGGATCATTCTTTGACAATCCCCAGCCGATCACACTGTGACCATCAGGGTATCTGCGAAAGCTCCCCTCCGCCTGAGCTGGCACCGTGCCGAGGGTCTGGAACACCATCGTCGCGGTGTTTGCCGCAAGATCGAGCTCGTACTCCACACCGCGCGCGACTCCCGGCGACGCGCCGTGATCGTCGAACAGCGTGATGTCCCCGTTCGGCGTGAATCGCGCGTCGTGCTGCATGCTGAAGGTGCCCTGCGGGTCATTCACGATTTGGATCGATTGCGCGCCATCTTTGTTCGCCGAAGTGCCACCCAGCTTCCATTGAACCTTACCCGTCTCGCGATCCACATAATATATCGAGTTGGTGTGGCGCGCGGAGATCAGCAAGTTGTCGCTGGCGTCGACGTCTATCGAGTTGAAGTGGAAGACGTCCACCACCGTGACGCCATTGATGAAGAAGGCGAGCGGCTCGAGCGATTCGGTTGCCGGGTCGAGGTGATCGATCGCGCGCCAACTCCAGACCACCACGCCACTCGGGTCAATCTCCTGCACTACCGGGTCCCCGATCGTCTGGCCGGGACCGTAGGTGCCGAGGCCGGTCAAATCGACATCAGTCTCGATGAAATACGCAAAGATCATGTGATTGCCGTTGGGCAGCAAGAGGAACTCGTGGAAGTCCGTCGGCGTTCCCACCGCGACGAGAGACGTGAGCGTCGACGCGTCGAGCTGATGGATCTCGAAGTGATTGTTATCGTCGTGGCCGAACGGACCTATCCCCAGTGGCATGTAAGAGATCGTGTTGGTGGCGACCGAGTCGACGTTCATCACTTGCGGGCCTCGCGCGTACCAAACGGGCGTGCCACGAACATCTAGCGCCATCGCATATGTGAGACTATTCACAAGGTAATAGCCTGGGGTGGGTACGCTACCCAACGTGGGATAGCCGACTGTAATGGCCGGAATGTCGTGCGGTAAGCATCGAATCCGATAGAGCCCCCGCACGTTGACGGTCTGGTCTTCGACAAGAGTTATCGGCGTACTCTCGACCCCTTGCATATCGGTGACGGTCACGTTGACCGCATTGGCGCCGGCCCTGCACCGTATGTAATAGTCCTCCACATCTTGCGAGAACGCCGGCGTGAGCGGGAGCGGATCGGTCGCGATGGATCGCAGCGGGATGGCATCGGCCCGGCCAATGACGATCGGCGGAGCGGCGGGCGGCGCCGTCGCCATCACCGTCGGCGGATCCGCGAGGCTACTTGCCTGACACCCCACTGCGAGCAAACACACAGTCCACCAAGCGACTTGGCGTGGACTCCGCAAATCGATCAAGTTCATGTTCAATCTCCAGCGACGCTTGAGTGCAGACGCCCGGGCAAACGCGTCAATGATTGTATTCTGCGAGCGAATAGCGACTCAACCTTTGGCCGGACGCCGGGGGCGTCAAGGCGGTCAGCTGCGCGTCCGGTGGAGAACACGCTGGCGTCCTGGACTCGCACTACGCCACCCGCACTGACTGGGAAAACTCGCCGCCGCAGCTAAGTCTTCACGCGTGTCGAAAGGTCAGCGAGTGTTCGGGCCTTGCGGCACCGTTTAGCGGACAAATCGACACCGATCGCCGCCATTCCGCGCTCGTTCGCCGCGGCCAGCACGGTCCCTTGTCCGCAGAATGGATCGACGACGACGGCCGCGTCCGTCTCTTCGTGCAAGTACGCACATGCCGCGCGTGCCGCGTTTGCACCCATCGCGCGCGTCCACGTCATCTCGCCCGCGTCGGGCAAGACGTCTGCGCGAGGCTTCCGCGGCACGCGCGGCGACCGCGAGACGGCAATCATATGTGAGTAGGTCGCGCGCCCCTGCGAGAGGGTGCCCGCGGGTTTGCGACAGACGATTGTATGCCAGAGCAGATGGGCGCTCGCGGCCTCGGCCGCACGCATGACGAGATAGCCCTTATCGACCCAATGCCCTTCGTGGCGAATGTCGCTTTGATAGAAGATCGCGACTGACTCTTTGGGCAACCAAAAAATGACGGTTTGCGCCGCGTGAATGAACCAATCGCGCCAATCGTTGAACGCTAGTGGCACCTCGATCACATCCGGCAGAGAGGTAATGACCGCAGCGTTCGGCGGGGCTGGATTGGCGGCCATCCAAGCGAGCGCCTCCCCCTCGAACACGGTTCTTTGCATCACCAAGCCGTCGGCGCGTAGTCCTTCAGGAACTTGCCCGATACGTGCACGCCGGTCAGCAAGCCCGAGAAGAACGGGTCGCAGACGCGCGCCGCACCGTCGACGATGTCGAGCGGCGGCTGAAAGTCGTGCATCTCCTGCTTTCGCACGGACAGCGCGATGGGGTCCTCGTCCGTGACCCAGCCCGTGTCCACGGCGTTCATGTGGATGCCGTCCTTGGCATAATCCGGCGCGCTCGTGAGCGTCATCATGTTGAGCGCGGCCTTCGCCATGTTGGTGTGCGGGTGCTTGTCCGTCTTGGTGTAGCGGGAAAACTGACCCTCCACGGCGGACACGTTGACGATGTGCTTGTCGCCGGTCGGGTGTCGCATCATCAAGGGCTTCAGCTTGCTGCAGAGGATGAACGGAGCCACCGCATTGACCAATTGAACTTCGAGCATCTCCGGAGTTGGCACATCTGCGAGCGCCATTCTCCAGCTGTTCATCGTCCGCAGATCAATCTGTTGAAGGTCTGCGTCTGACGCGCCTACGGGGAAGAGATCGAATGCGCCCTTGGCCTGCTCGTCGTATTGACTTGGGATTTGAGACAATCGTGCGGCATCTCTAATACCTATTCCGGGCAGTCCGTCTCGGGTCTGCAATAGACCCCCCCCGACTACCATAGTGTCGGGCTCACCGTCATTGGGCCCTGCAATCGCGAGCGCCTCTTTACAGGCCTCGTGTCCCGCCAACACGGAGTGCAGCTCGCGCGGCATGTCGTGGTTCGCTTTGGCCTCGAGCTCGAGCATGTGCGCGTAGAAGCCCGGCGGCCTGCGCACGGTCTGGGCGGCGTTGTTGATCAAGAAGTCCAGCCGCTGCTCGGTCTGGGTCAGAAAGCGCGCGAAGAGCTCCACGCTCGGACAGTGCCGCAGATCGAGGCCGTGCACCTGCAGCCTATCGCTCCACTTGCCGAAGTCGGTCTCGCGCGCGAAACGCTGTGCCGCGTCGTGAGGGAAGCGCGTGGTCACGATCACCTTCGCGCCTGCGCGGAGCATCATGAGCGCGGCTTGAAATCCGATCTTCACGCGCGCACCGGTAATGAGCGCGACGCGCCCGAGGAGCGGAGCCGTCTGAAAGCGCTTCTGATAGTTGAGCTCGGCACACGGCGCGCACATGCAGTCGTAGAAGAAGTGCAGTCGCTTGTACTCGGCCTTGCAGATGTAGCAGGAGCGCGGCTTCTTCAGCTCTGGCGCATCGGTCTCGGGAGGCATCGCGCCGGGCGGGAGCTGCAGCGGAGCCGAGAATACGGCTGCGCGACGCGCCGCGCGGATCTCCGTCGAGGCGCGGGCGTCGCGGTCGCTGTCTTGCTCGCTCTTGCGTTTGATGCGACGAAACGCCTTCGCGAAGCGCACCGTCTCGTGCCGCACGGGACGAGACAATCGCCCCGCCGCCGTCATCAGCGCGATGCGCTCTTCGCGCGACGCAGCCGCCAATACGGTGCGATCCGCCACCATGGCCTCGAGCAGCTCGATGCAGCGACTCAGCTCTTTCGGATCAATTTGGCTCATTGCGGCGGTGCGGTCTTTAGCCTCATCGCGGCCGCGGCGCCAGCGTATGCTCGTTAGCCCATGCGACTCATACTCTTCTTTGCTCTCTCCTTGCAGGCTTGCAAGTCGCCCGAGACTTCAGGCGCAGACGCCGCTCCATCGGCGGCGGTGGAGGCGCCGCCCCCTCCTCCCGTCGCCATGGGACCGGCGAAATGGGTGGTCGTGGCGGGTCATAGCAAGGTCTACACGGTGTCGCGGATCGCGGATGCCGACAATCGGGTGAAGCTCGCGAACAACCTGACCGTGTCGATCGCGCTCGACGCGATGGCGAAGGAGCCCGCCACGATCCTCGGGATCAAGGCGGCCTCTCAGCTCGCCCGCGATGCTCAAGACACGCTCAGCAACGATAAGGCGAGTGCTTCATTGGTCGACGACGCGGGTCTGATGGTCCTTCACGGCCTCGTAGACTCGGCGTGCAGAGAGCACGATGACGTCGCCTCGAACAAGGCGCTCCTTGCGGCGCTGCGCGAGATGCCGCTACCCAGGCGCACGGACGCGCGCGGCTTCGTGCAACAAGCGGAGACGGAGCGCGCCGCTCTCGATCAAGAGATGCAATTGGCGCTCGGCGAAAAGACCTGGAAATCGGCCTCTACTGGCGCGCCCGTTGCCAAGCGCAATATACTCTAATGAGACGATGCGAACGAAATCGGTCCTCGCGTCAACCCGGTGTTCCTCGGCTGCCACGAGTGGGTCCCCACGACTCCGCAGACCATCGATTTGTACCGCTCGAAGCTGCGCGTCACGACGGACGATGGCGCACGCGTCGAGCTCGAGCGAGTGGAGATCCAACAAGACAGTCCGGTGGGAACGTGGGTGTCCGGATCGACGGGGGACCGCACGATTGCGCCATGCGACACACCGCACCCGACGAACAATGACGCTTTCGCGTGTTCGCTCATGGCGACAATCGAGGGCCGCACGGTGTCTTTAGTAGGAGGCTTCGGCATTGCCCTCCTCGTGTTGGGCGGCATCATCGCGGTCAGCCTTCCGATCGTGGCTTGGCTCGTCATACTACGATGATCAGACGCGCCGAAAGCCGTTCAGCCACGCGGCTGCCGCGACGAGTGAAGGTAGCACGACGCCCACCTGCAAGAGCGTGAATACCAGCAAGTTGGCGCCACTGCCGGAGGCCTCGAGGCCTCCCACGAAGAGACACGCTTTGAGCGTCGTGATTGCCCAATTGGCGAATGATGACGCAATGAAAATCATTGCAATGCGTTTTTTGCCGACCTCACTATAACGTAATAGTGGAAGCGACCACGCGTACGAGACTATCAAGAAGGTCCCCATGAGCGCGTTCAAGTGAGCCGCGAGCGCGGCGCGCGGTTCTACGTGAATCTTGTCGGTCATGGCGGCGCCCGCGAGGAGACCCGTCAGCAGACCGACCAGCAAGAGCCCTGCGGCCGAGGCACCCAAGAGGCGCGCGATTGGGTTGGGAGTGTTCGTGCTCACGCCTTCTCCCGAAGGAGCCAATAGGTTTCCATTTCGCCTTTGCCTTTGACCGTGATTGCGCCTCTGGCCTCCGTGACGAAGGAGCTCTCGAGGTGCTCGTGGACGGCCTTGGTGATGTGAATGTGCTGCTCGGTTCCGCTGGATTCCATGCGGCTCGCGGTGTTCACCGTGTCTCCCCATAGGTCGTAGATGAACTTGCTCTTGCCAATGACACCCGCCACCACCGGGCCTGTATGGAGCCCAATCCTAATGCGGAGAGCATAGCCGTGCTCGGTGTTGATTCGCTCGAGCGTGTCGCGCATGCGGAGCGCCATTCGCGCCATGACTTCGACGTGATCTCCGCGTGGCGCCGGCAAGCCGGCCGCTACCATGTAGCAGTCGCCTATCGTCTTGATTTTTTCGATGCCGAATCCTTCGGCAAGATCGTCGAACGCCGAAAATATGTGATTGAGCATGCGGACGAGGTTCTGCGGAGAGAGCCGCTGACTGAGCTCCGTGAAGCCGACCAGATCCGCGAACAACACGGTCACGTTGGCGAAGCCGTCGGCGATGGGGTCTCCGTGCGCCTTGAGTCGCGTCGAGATCGCGAGCGGCAAGATGTTGAGCAGCAGCTTCTCGGAGCGCGCGTGCTCCTTGGCGAGGCTCGCCTCGGCCAGCGTGGTCTCTCGCGTGAAAAGGTGGACGATCAGCATCACCGTACCCGTGACTGCAATCGCCGACCCAGCGGAGAGGCCCCGCGCGAGCTGCGGCATGATATCGAAGTAGCCTTCGTCCGAGGCCACCGACACGACCGCGACGCAGCACACGGCGCTCAGTGACGCGAACGTCCACTTGAGGGTCCGCTGCTCCTCGAACAAGAGGAACGACACCATGCCGAACAGGAAAAAGTAGTAGTGATAGCCGACTTGCCGCCCGAGCATCGCGCTCGCGAAGAGCACCCCCAGGTTGACGGACAAGAGCAAAGCGCACCTCGCCTGCGTGTGATGCTTTCTGCCGTTCAAGACGAGCGCGATCACCAAGAACGCACTCACGACGACGTTGGCGAGCATTGGCACGAAGAAGCGCGGACCGGCGATCAGATATCCGACGATGAATCCGAGACAGCTCACGATGCCGATGACCGCGCCCTGGTTGGTGAGCCGGATGCGACGACGTTCGCCTATGGGCTGATTCTCGACACCGAGTGACGAAATGCGGTTCCACAGAGCGAACATGGCAAGCGCATGTTACACGCGCCGCTGCTGCCACGTGATGACACGTTGATCCCGTCGCGCGAGCGCCTATTCTAGATGGATGTCCCGTTCGACGAAGCTCGCCCTTCTAGCCTTACCCGTCGCGCTTGGACTGTTCGTCGGTTGCAGCAGCGACAGCCCGACTGCTCCGAACGATCTAGTCGACGCAGGCACCGACGCGCCGAACACGATCCAGGCGCCAGGCTTCACGTTCGTCACGCCGATGGACGGAGAGATCGCGGCGCCGGGGGACAGCCTGGAGCTGCGAGTGATCTCGGACGCTCGCATCGCGCCCGCCCTCTTGGTCAATGAGGCTTCGGCGAACCTCACTTGGATCGTGGACGCCAAGGACGCAACGCTCTGGAGCGCGCGCTTCACGGTCCCGGCAGATCCGAGTGGCACCATCACGCTCGCGGCCGTGGGACCGACGAGCGACTATTCTGGAGACACCAAGCGAATCGCTCTCGCTCAGCCGAAGGAGGTGGTCAAAGCCACGTTGGGCGCCGGGGAGACGACGCTGACGATAACTTCGACGGGAGCCGTACTGCACGTCCCCGCGAACGCCGTCACGGGCGGCGGCGAGGTGAGCTTCGCGAGCTACGATCAGAGCAGCGTGCCGGATTTGGCGGGCGCCAAGCTGCTCGCGCCGATCTATCGCGTGCACCTCAGCGCTGACGAGACTGCAGTGAACGCCGCGTTCTCGATCGACCAACCGATCTCGCCCGCGGCGGTCAACGCCTTCGGCGCCAATAGCTTCCCGGAGCTCGCAGTCTACGAGGGCCCCGATCCCGACGATGAGGCCGCGCCGCCCAGAGTGCGAGCGAATCTCGAAGTCAAAGTGGACGGGAGCGGCGTCATTCACGCGGCACTACCAAGCAATTCATTTCACCATACTGGCTCGTGTGCGACGATCGTAAGTCTACAGGATACCGCTCTGCCTTTTGGCGTCACTGCCGCGACGGTCGAGGCAAGCAATGATCAAGACAGCTCGTCCGACATGCAGAGCCTCCTCGTCGGCCTAAACGCGCCCACACCTACCGTGCAGCTCTCCAACGCGGGCAACGCCGGCCAAGCTCACGTCACACTCAACACGACCGTCGAGTGGAAGGATGAGAGCGGCAACCCCTCCGCGCCTCCGGCCAACTTGTCGCCGCCGTTGAGCACGCTCGGGATCGTCAGCCCGCTAGGGACACTTCGCTGGAGCGACACGGGCCAGAAATGGCGTGTTCACGAGGGCGTCGACTTCCGCGCGCAAGACCCGACGGACATCTTTGCGGTCGCCAAAGGCAAGCTCTGGCTGAACATGAATGCGATGAACAGCATCAATTTGGTGGTCAGTCCACAGTGGGAGTTTCGCTACCTCCACATCAGCATCGTCAATGGGACGACGAGCTACAACCAGTCCTTCAAGAAGTCCGCGACCTTCGGTAAGACCGTCGGCGGCACCGTGGCCAAAGCGCCCAGTGACGGCACCTACGGGCTGGACTGCTTCGAAAAGAAGACCCTCGCCCCTATCACCAATAAGGTCATCAAATCCGAGCTGCAATGCAGCGTCATCAACACCGACACGTCTACGTCGCTCGCGAACAAAGGCTGCAGCAGCGCCAGTAAGGCGTTCTGCATCAAGCAGAGCCAAAATATCTGGGTGCGCGATGTGGCCGCCGGTGAGTTGATCGGGAAGACGGGACAGACGAAAGCGCCTGGGCAACCTCACCTCCACTTCGAAAATTTCTACACGGCGCCGGGCTTATCCGAGCACTACCCGGTCGACTCGGCGCTCTTCTGGCCCGCAAGCCTCATTTACGACACCACCGCAGGCGTGGTGCCAGCTGGCCGAACGGAGATGATCCGCCTTGGAGCGATGCTCGACGGACCGAGCAACCTGCTTGGCGTCGATCAGACCACATTCGAGAGTCTCATCGATCTGTCGAAGACACCGCTGACCAGCACTGCGATTTGTCCGTACGACAACACGATGGCGCTGGACCCAATGACGAATTTCTCGCTAGTGCGCGTCACGGGGGACAACTCAGGCGCGCCGCCTCCGCAGACGATCACCTGGGACCTCGGACCGTGCATTTGGAGTCGAGTGCACAATAACAATCCGGTCGACGTGACCGTCGGCCCGACCTTCTGGCGCCGCGCGAAGAAAGACCAGGGTACGCCCGCGGACAAGCTGACCGGGTGGCTCTACGTAGACGACTACCTGAGCCCGCCGCCGGCGCCGATCACGCAGGGCATCCGCAAGGGTTCGACGAGCGACTACTCGCTCACGGGCACCATCACGATGTGCAACGGCTTGGCGAACCCGGCAAATTGCCCTAGCGCCGCGCCGATCTCCGTGAAGACGTTCGAGGGAATGCAGGTGACCGTTCAAGGCCTCAATGGCGAGTTCGCGACCTCTACGATGACGCTCGGGAAGGTCACGAGTGTCCCGTCGATCGCCAGTTATCAGACGTCGCACCCCAACGAGGCCGGTGGGCTGAGCGGCACGGTGCCGATGAACGCTCAGCTCTTCACGTTCCTGGACAACGCGCAGCCAGCGGGGGTACTCGGCTTTCCGTCCACGTTCGTTCCCAACAACTTCGCCAATCGAAACGGACGAAGTAATTTCATCGCAGTCTGGCAAGACGTGAACAAGAAGTGGCAATGGGTGATGAACGTGAGCGGCGGGTCGTACAACACGAACGGTGGGTTCCCGCAGTGGCACGAATATCAGTTCATTTACGACTCTAGGCCGACCGCGAACCCGCACAATCGATATGACGTCTATCTGGGACAGAACGCGACGGGCACGAACTTCACGTTCAATCGTACGGCCAAGACGCAGGTCACGGTGACGCCGATTGCCGCGCAGCTGAAGCCGTTTCAGCCCTGAGCGAGCGCGGCGGCGACGCGCGCGAACGCGTGCACGTCGAGGGTCTCTCCACGCGCATCGAGAGAGACACCTGCTGTCTGAGCCGCGCGCTCGATGGTTGACTTGTCTCCTAATGACGACCACGCGTTTCGCAGCGTCTTTCGGCGCTGCTCGAACGCGGCTTTGACGACCGATCGGAACGCGCGAGTCTCCTCTATGCGCTCTGCGCGTGGGGTGAGTACGACCACCGCGCTGTCCACGTTCGGCGCCGGATAGAAGCTCCCGCGCGAAACCGCGAGCGCGCGAGTGACGTCGAACGCGGCGCGCACGAATACGGTCAGCCCGCCGTAGTCCTTCGTGCTCGGAGAGGCGACGAGGCGATCGGCCACTTCCCGTTGCACCATGAACACTGCGCGCTCGATGACATCTGCCACGCCCGTTGCGAGCTCGAGCAGGCGCCCCGTAATTTGATAAGGCAGATTGCCAGCTAGTACGCGCGGAGCCGTCTTTTCCGAGAAGAACGCGCGAAGGTCGAAGCGCGCAGCGTCGGCCTCCAAGATCGCTAATCGATTATCGGCGATCTCGTCCGCGAACGTCAGGTTCAAGAGAGGGACCAAGTCCCTGTCGCGCTCCATCGCGATCACGTTGTGCGCGCGCTCCAACAGCGCAGACGTCAGCGCTCCGGTACCTGCCCCGATCTCGAGTACGGTCGCCCGCTTCATGTCCGTGTCTGGCACGCAGACCTGGGCAATCGCGCTGATGATGCGCGCGTCGTTGAGGAAGTTCTGACCGAAGCTCTTCTTCGGCTTCAGGCCGATCTCGTCGAGCATCGCCCTGGGCGATTTAATCACACGATCTCCTTGTACTCCGGCGCGGGTTCTCTGCGCGTCTGCTTCTGCAAGTCCGGTGGCTCCGACGGCGGGATCTCTGCCTGCAGGTCCACCTCGGAGTGCGCGCGTATCGCTGGCTTCTCGCCGCGAATGCCTTGCACTTTGCAGCCCATGCGCCGCAGCACGGCCTCGCCGCGGATGCGCCCCACCTTCGAGCGTACGGCGATCGCGACGTCTACGGCGTCTCGCACCGTCTCGATCTCGACGCCCTCATCGGACATGGGCGTGGTGCTTGCGGTGCTCAAGATCCAGCGAATGTCGGTCCGCTGATTGCGCATTCGGCGGATCGCGGCGGCGAGCGACGCGTTCATCGAAGGCGCGGGCGCCCACACGAACGCGATGGTGGGTTTGTGCTTCTCGCGCGCGAGGCGATCGAGCACCGCCGCGAGCGACGCAGAGGTCTTGAGCGACTCGCCCTCGGCTCGCGGAGCGCTCTCGATGCCGAACGCAGCGAGGTAGTGTCTGAGCGTGCGTTCGCGCGCAGTCGAAGCGAAGGGCAGGCGAGGCGCGAACGGCGCACGAGCGCGCAGCAGATCTGCGCGAGCGGCGAGCGCGTCGAGGTTTCCGCGCGCGACGTCCGAGAGGCCGGTCGGATCGAGCGGTCGCGCGTGCTCGGCGACTCGCGCCGCGACATCGCTCTCGTCGAGATCGCTACGGTCGGCGTCCACCATGCTGGCCGCGCTCGCGAGTGCCGCGGCGACCTTCGCGACTTGCGCAGAGCCGGACGAAGGCGGTAACCACGTACGCAAGCGCGACGCGGTGATCGCGAGCCCGACGCGATCGCCTCTAGACAAATAACGCGCGGCCACCGCGCCGACTTGATCGACGACAGTGTCGAGGGGTGCCTCACCCTCGGGCCCCGCCCAGAGCTCCACCGACGCGTCCACGATGAGCCACACCACGTCGCGGTGCTCGTGCTCCATCTCGCGCACGACGAGCTTGCCGCGCTTGGCGCTCGCTCGCCACGCGATGCGCTTGAACGCGTCGCCAGGGACGTGATCGCGCAGCTCGCGAAGCTCGTCGCCCTCGCCCGGGACATTGAGCGGACGCCCGCGCTCTGCGCCTCTCCGTGCTCGCCCGCCCTTCGGCGAGTCCATCATCGCCTTCAACGCGCGGGGCACCACCTCGACGCCGAACGGATTGGCGAACATCAAAGGCACTTCGTACAGGCCCTCGCCGCCGGCGGGAGTTCCGCGCACCTCGAGCGCCATTCCGTGCAGTCCCCATCTCCCGACGCGCTTCGTGCGAATCGTGACCTTGACGAACACCCGGCTCTCCGCCGGAAGGTCGATGATTGTCGGAGAGATAGTGGTCTCGAGCATGCTCGAAGACACCGCCCGCAGAGCGACGCCGCGCATGTCGTCCGTGCTGCGATTGCGGAGCTCGGCATCGATCTCCACCGTGGCGCCGCGAACGGCGCGGATCACGCGCTTGGGCGTGCTCCACACCATCTCGAATCCGCTCGCACGCAGGCGCGTGACCGAAGCGAGCGCGACCGCACGACCCAGCGCGACCGCCGCGATCATCGCCGCGCCAAACCCGCAAATCGGCGCCTGCCGAGAGGCGATCCCGAGGGCAAGCAGCGCGGCGCCGCACAGCGCAACGTGAAACGTGGGTCGTGTCGGGTGGAGCCTCAACGGAGCAAAGTTAGCACCATTGGGCGAGCACCATTCAACGCGTGCGTGGCTCGTGCTCTTCGTAGTCGGATGGGGGCCTTCCCAGGTTTGCGCTCACGATCTGGCCGGTTTGTAAGCATGCTGACAATCCGGGGATTTGGCCGACCCGTCCTTGTGACAGACCCCACTGTCGCTAGGAGTCTTGGCGCGAAGTGCCAGCGGTGACTCATATGCGCCGAGGAGAAGAGGTCATCCAGGTCAGCGGCGCACCGTGAGTTCGATGTCGTCGTGATAGACGTCCGCGTATCCGAGCTCGAAAGACAAGCCGCCGCAATTGGCGATTTTGTGGACGGTGTCGACTTGGACGACGTCCTTGCCGCACGTGATTTGGGCTTGCTCGATCTCGGGCTGAGGTCCGGAGACCAAGAGCTTCGGCAGCATCATGACCGTGAACGTCACGCCGGCGAGAGTCCTCGTCTCTCCGTTCTTGAGGTGAATCGGGACGTTCAGACCAGCGTCGCGACTGCAACCCAGCAGCATGATGAGCAGCGTGAATCGTCTCATGCGAACATCCTAGCTGGACCGTTGGAGCGAACGGTCTAAGGCTTGCTGATGTGCATCGCATGTCTCGGTCGAGGTCTCATTTCATCGCAAGAGCCGCCACGGTGTGGACGGGCGTACTCGGTCTGCTGTGTCTCATCGTGAACGGCGGGTGCAGCGCGAGCGCCGAATGTCAGTCGGGCCAGCGGCGCTGCACGAGCGCCGGGGCGATTGAAGAGTGCACGCCGCACCCCTCGGGCATCGACGTCTCACGGGACTCCCCGTCGGTCGGTCATCACCGCCGAAGCGCCAACACTTGGGAGCACGCTGCCTCGTGTGGTGAAGGGCTCTGCCAGACGGAGCCGACGAAAAACTCCTATGGCGTTCAGCTGCAAGACGCGTTTTGCACGCTCTCGGCTGCGGCGCTTCCGGTTTGCGCGAACGCGTCCAACGCGTGCGACGGAACGACG
>JAYVYD010000467.1:0-16761 GCA_043784605.1 Myxococcales bacterium
CGCCGAGAGCTGTCGCGCGATGAGCGTCCGGACGGCTTCGTCGTCCTCGATGACGAGGATGCTCTTGCTCACGGCGTTCATGGACAGACCTACTGCGGCGGCCGAGTCGGGAGGATCTTGAGGAGCTCGATGTCGAACAACAGCTCGCTTCGCGGCGGGATCTTCGGCGGCGCGCCGGCCTCGCCGTAGGCCATCTGGTAGGGGATGACGAGCTTGCGCTTGCCGCCCGGCTTCATGCCGATGACGCCCTTGTTCCAGCCGTCGATCACGCGCCCGCCCACTTGAAAGTCGAACGGTGCGTTGCGATCACGAGAGCTGTCGAACTTGGAGCCGTCCCTCAACGTGCCCGTGTAGTGCACGCTGATCGTGTCGCCGTTCTTGACCTCGGGTCCCTTGCCGACGGTGACGTCGGTGATCTCGAGCTTGCCCGCCGGGCTCGGTGGCGGTGCCGGCTGCTTTTGGACCGCGACCTGCGACGCTGCCTGGCTTCCCAACGGCGGAACGTCGCGTGGCGCGGCGCTCGCGACGGGCATCGCGCCCTGGATCGCCTCGGGTGCGGGCGGCGCGGTGAGGATGGAGCACGCGGCCATGCCGAGCGCGCAAAACACGAGAGCGAAACGGAAGTAGTAGGCCATGAACGGGCGGGAACCTAGTCGACGTTGGCGGAGAGGTCCAGACGCACTCGGTTCGCTTCAGCGAGAGTGCTCGGAACTGCTAAGGTGGAGACGTGTCCCGAGTCCTACACATCGAGGACGATCCCAAGAACCGTCTGCTCGTGCGCAAGCTGCTCACGGCAGACGGACACGAGGTGATCGACGCGCCCGACGGGCTGACGGGCGTGCGCATCGCGATCGCGCAACGCCCCGATCTGGTGCTCGTCGATATCAACATCCCGGGCCTAGACGGGTACGAGGTGACGCTGCGATTGCGCAGCGAGGCGTCGCTCTCTGGCGTGCCGATCGTCGCGATCACTGCCGAGGGCGATCGTGAGACGAGCTTCGCGGTCGGCTGCGACGGGTTCCTGCAGAAGCCGATCGACGCGCGCACGTTCGCCAGTGTCGTGAAGCGCTTCTTGATCGGGCACCGCGAGCCTTTCACTTCGTCACCCGACGCGACGGGAGAGCGCCTGCGCGCCCAGGGCGGGCGCATCGTGGTGCACCTCGAGGAGAAGGTCGCCGAGCTGTCGTCCGCGAACGATCGGCTGCGCGATCTCGATCGGCTCCGCACGGAGTTCTATCGCAACATCTCGCACGAGCTCGCGACACCGCTGACGCCGATCGTCGGGTATCTGCGCATGATGATCGACGAGGAGCTCGGCGACATCACCAAGCCGCAAATGAAGGCACTCCGCGCGATGGACGACTGCGTGCGAAGGCTGCGCAGCACGCTCGACAACTTGATCGACGTGACCGGACTCGAGACGGGCCGAATGAAGTTCTTCCATCGCGAGTACGATTTCCTCGACACCGTGCGCCGCGCGATCGCCAGTCACGCCGAGCAGCTCGAGGACCGCCACGTGCGCTTGGTGGAGCAGTTCCCCCGCGGGCCCTTGCCGGCGTATGGCGACGAGGATCGTCTCTCGCGCGCGATCGGCCAGCTGCTCGACAACGCCGTGAAGTTTACCCCGGAGGGAGGGCGCGTCGGCGTCGGCGTGTACCCCATGGAGGGGCACTACGGCGTGGTCGTGGGCGACAGCGGACCTGGCGTTGCGCCGGAGCTCATCGAGCGAGTGTTCGAGCCGTTCCTGCAAGTGGACGGCTCACCGACGCGCGCGCACGGTGGCGTAGGCGTCGGACTCGCGATCGCACGGAGGGTCGCGCGAGGTCTCGGCGGGGACGTGCGCGTCACCAACGGCGCGACGATCGATCGCGAGACTCTGCCCGGGGCGGCGTTCGTCCTCACCGTCGCGATCCGTGCGCCGGTCGTGGTCGTCGCGCACAAGTGATGCGGGCGAAGCCCTTGCACTTAGCGTTGTCGTTCGCCGGAGGCGACGATAAGTAGTGATCGAGATGGACACCGGCTCCGACAGCGTCGTGCTCGTGCGGGACGGCAAAGAGATCACGCGCGCGCAGTTCCGCGACGAGGTGCTCGCGAAGATCCCCGAGAGCTACTCGCCGGCGCGCCACTTCCTCGTCCCGTCGATCGTCGGAGGGCTCGCTATCCTTGTGTCGCTCGCGCTCCTGCGGGCGCCGACCGCTTTCGATTGGTATCTCGTGCCGCTGCTTTTTACCCTGAGCAACGCCGTGGAGTGGCGCGCGCACAAGCACGTGCTGCATCGAAGAGTGAAGCCGTTCGAGCTGCTCTACGATCGGCACACGCCGGTGCATCACCGCGTTTACATGACCGACGACATGGCCATTCGCAGCACGCGTGAGTTCGCGCTCGTGCTCGTGCCTGCCTACGGAATCGCCCTTATTTTAGCCGTAACCGTGCCAATCGCGGCGGTGCTTGCGTTCTTCGGTCTGCGAAACCCGGCGTGTCTCTTCGTGGCCACCACGACGTTCTACGTCTTGTCGTACGAGTGGCTGCACCTCTCGTATCACTTGCCCACGAACAGCTTCATCGGCGGTCTGTGGCTGGTGCGGAAGCTTCGTCGTCACCACGCGCTGCATCACGACCCTAGGCTGATGCAGAAATGGAACTTCAACGTGACGCTGCCGCTTTGGGATTTCGTGCGAGGCACGATTTACCGCGAGTCAGTCGAGCCGAAAAAGCCATAAGCCGACGTTGCCCCTCCGTGGGTGGACTGATACCTGTAGAAGCACTTCATGCGCGTCTTCCTCGGCTTGTCTTTGTGCGTGGTTGCCTTCGTCGCGGCGTGCGGATCGTCTCCGGCCGCCAACCCTCCGCCTCCCGTCGGGCCCTACGCACCCATCGACGCGGGTGATCCCGAATCGGGCACTGATCGTTACCTCCCGGATCTCACGCAGAAAGAGCGCACGAAGCTCTGCGATTGGGCGGCGGGAACGATGGGCGGCTACGGCAAGGTCACCAAATGCGACGGCTCGGTCGTCGTGAATTTCTCGACGCAAGCGACGTGCTTGGCCCAGTACCTCGGCGGGTGCGACTCGGTGACCGTCCTCGAGTACGAGGAGTGCATCAAGGTTGTAGGCAAGGACGTGTGCGCAGGCGCGCTCTACACCGCGACGGAGTGCTTCAAGATCCAGCGTTGTATCGGCAAGCTCGACGGCGGCCCTCCGCCTCCCGAATTGGACAGCGGCGGCGGTGGTTGACGTCGCAACGATCTGCACTAGGTCACTACGAAGGAGAGGCGAATGAGGCGCGCGCTTATCAGGTTCGCAGGTCGTCGGTTGGTGCTGGTCGTCGCGCTCGCGTGCGGCTCGTCGAGCGCAGCCAACAACAACTCCAACGGCGTTGACGGATCGGGCTTCCCCGCAGATGACCCCGCCGCCACCAATCTCGCGGCGCTGTCCACGCCACTCGCCCAGAACATCTCGATCGCGTCGGTCGCTGGCTATCAAGTGATGAAGGTGGCGCTCGGCGACAACGGGCAGCCCGGCAACCGGGCGATCGCGGGCACGACACCGCCGTTGTCTTTGAGCCTCGTCGCGAACCGCGACGCGCTCGTGCGCGTCTTCGTGAACCCGGGGGCGTCGTTCAAACCGGCGCCGATCACGGCGCGCGTGAAGGTCCAGCTCAGCGGGCCCACGGGCACGCGCACGCAAATCTTCTTCGCGCAGAAGACCGTGACCACGGGATCGGTCGAGGCCGACCTCGACTCGACCATCAACGTGAAGGTCCCCGGCAGCGCGCTCGAGCCCGGCGCGATGTTCGGTGTCGTGCTCAATCAAGTCGGTGGCGACACCTCGCCCGCCGCGACCAGCACCGCTCGCTACCCGCAAGACGGTACGCTCGCGGACATGGCCGTCGGCGGGGGCGGAGACGTCATTCACATCAAGGTCGTCCCGTTCAAGTACGACGCGGACGGGTCGGGGCGGCTCCCCGCGATCGACGAAGCGCAGCTCAAGATCCTGCGGGACCGCTTCTATCAGCTGTATCCGACGGCCACGGTGGACATGACGGTGCGCGACGCCATCCCGTGGAGCACGGCGATCTCCGGCGGAGGGCAGGGGTTCGGAGAGGCGCTGAAGACCATGGGCGATCTCCACGGCAAAGACGGCGCACCGAACGACCTCTATTACTACGGCATGTTCGAGCCCACGGCGGACTTCGGGCAGTTCTGCGGCGGCGGCTGCATCACCGGGCTCTCGAACCTCGGCTCACCGACGAGCGTCGGCATCGGCTACCCGGGCGAGGGCACCGCCGGCACGATGGTGCACGAGGTGGGTCATGCGCACGGCCTCGATCACGCGCCGTTCTGCAACGCGACCTCGCAGATGAACTACTGGCCGAAAGATGCGAGCCACGACGGCGCGCACCTGGGCGGGTGGGGCTACGACTCGATCGGGAACAAGATGATTGACCCGTCATCCACCACGGATTTCATGAGCTACTGCGGGAACAACTGGGTCAGCGACTTTCACTACGCGCGCCTCTTTCAGCGCATCAAGGGCGACAACAAATTCTACGCGGACATGGTGGGGGACTTCCGCGGCGTGCAGTTGCCGAGCGACGGCCAGGCGTCGTGGGAAGAGCTGCCCACGAACCAGGCGTGGATTCGCAACGGCGAGCCGCGCGACGTGGAGGTCGTACAGATCGACGGAATGACCGCGATCAAGACCGCGTACTACTTTCCGTTCGACCATCTGCCGGGCGGCAAGCTGATGGTGCCTAACGACGCGATCACGGGTGCGGCGGGCCTGCGCTTCGCGTCACGAGCCATCGCGCTACCTACTCACTGACTACTCACTGACTACTCACTGACTACTCGGTGACTCGTCACTGACAGGGGTCTTTGCCTGCGGGGAACACGGTGCGGTACGCGTCGAGCGTCTGCACGCATAGGTGCGAGCCCGTGGAGTACTGGCCGAGCCCCGTGTCTGCGGTGTCACCGCCCGAGTACCCGACGACCGTTCCTGCCGGGTAGACCTGACCGACGTTCGTCGCGAGCTGTTTTTGCGGCCGCAGGTGCAAGAAGCGGAACTTGAGGCCCGTGACCTGATCGACGAACTCGGGCATGTATCCCCATCCGTATACGCCCGTCTTGTAGAGCTTGCTGTCGTGGCGCACGATCACGGGAGTGTCGTGGGCAACGGCGAGGTCCGTGTCCCACCAGCCGTAAGACATGTACGGGCCGTACGTGAGCGCCGTGTTCCACCACTGCTCGTTGCCGCAAGACAGCGAGCCGACGCAGAAGTCCGAGATGCCCATCGGTTGCACCGAGCAGCCCTTGCCGCAAATCGTCACGCTCGGAGCAACGTCCTTCGCGGGGCACGTGTAGAGCACGTTCGTTCCGCCGCGGATGCCGTCCGAGCCGCAATAGCCGCCGTTCGTCGGGCAGATGAGCTCACGGCTCGGATCGAACGCGCCTTTCGCGCTCACCGGCACGATGTCGCGAACGATGTCTGCGTCCTTCGTGTCGGGCAGCCCAGTGAGCGGGATGCCTGCGGGCTTGCCGAGCGGCTGGATGAGGCCCCATCGGCCGATGACGTACGCGCCGCCTTCTACGACGTGGAGCTTGGTCCACACGTCGTAGTCCTTGTATTGCGGCGGAGCGCCGAGATCCGTCGCGGCGCCGAACGCGTGCATGCCGCCGAAGCCGTCGAGCACCCAGCCGCCGTCCACCGCGCCGTTGGTCGTGTGGACCTCGAGGCCGCGCGCTTGATCTTTGCCCGTCCAGCTCGACGCGATCGTCGGGGCTTTGCCGAACGGGTGCACGCCACCGTCGCGGTCGAGCACGTAGCCGCTCTGCTGGTCCGAGAGCACGACGAGAGCGCGTGCGACGTCATCCGCGCCGCCGATGGGGCTCGTGATCTTGGGCGCCGTGCCGAACGCGTGGATTGGGCCGAGGCCGTCCAGCACCCAGCCGCCCGATCCGTCCGAGAGCACGACGAGCGAACGAGCGATGTCCTTGCCCGGCCACGAGGCGGCGCTTGACGTATCAAGCTTTACGCCGCCGAACGGGATGATCGTCCCGTCGGCTTCGAGCAATACGCCGCCCGAGGGCTGCGGGGGTCCGAGCGGCCGGACGCCAGCGTCTGGCGTCTTAGGAGGAGAGCCACCGTCCTCGGAGGTGGTCGGCACGGGCGCGGGATTGTCCGTGGTGGTGTCGTCCCCAGAACAGGCAGCGAGTACGAGCGCAATTCCTGAAGTGACGGCAAGACTTCTCATGATGGGCAAGTAGAGCAAGAAAGAAGCCGCAGTGATACCTGCCGCGGCCCGCGGACATTCGAGCGCTTGTCGCGATCCTGCGCGAATTGCTCGCGCCCAATCGCGGGAGTTGGCCGATCGAGCTCGCAACGTGCAAGCTCCTGGGGTGCGGGTATACCTCGACTGGAACGCGACGGCGCCACCTCTCGACGAGGTCATCCTTGCGATGGCCGACATCTCCAAACGCGCGTGGGCCAACCCATCGAGCGTGCACGGCGAGGGACGTCGCGCGAGAGCGGTCGTCGAGGACGCGCGCGCATTCGTGGGAGAGCTCGCGGGCGTCGATCCTCGCGACGTGACGTTCACCTCGAGCGCGACCGAGGCCAACAACCTCGCGCTCACGTCGGCGCTCGCGGCGCGCGAAGGCGCCATCGTCACCAGTCGCCTCGAGCACCCCTCGATCACGAAGGTCGCCGAGCGCCACGCGAGCCGAGCGCGCTGGGTGCGTGCGCTCCCCGACGGGCTGATCGATCTCGAGGACCTCTCGCGCGCGCTGTCGGAAGGTCCGGTCGCCGTCGTCGCGCTAGGGGCGGTAAACCAAGAGACAGGCGTGATTCAGCCCCTACGCGAGGTCATGCGTATGGCGCAGACCGTTGGCGCTTGGCTCCACGTCGACGCAGCGCAGGCGTGGGGCAAGCTCGCAGTCGATCTCGATCGTGTCGCCTCCGCCTGCGTCGCACCTCACAAGTTCCGCGGTCCCAAGGGCATCGGCGCGCTGGTGACCGCGCCGCACGTGAAGCTCTCTCCTCTGCTCGTCGGCGGCTCTCAGGAGAAGGGCGTGCGCCCAGGCACCGTGGACCCTTCGCTCGCCGCGGGGTTGGGCGTGGCGGCCAGGCACGCCACGAGCGGACCCTCTAGGTACGAAGCCGTTCGAGAACACAGAGATCGCCTCGAGGCCGCGCTCGTCGAGCTCGGTGGACAAGTCAACGGTTCGGCGCCACGCGCGCCACACGTCACAAGCGTCGCGTTCTCCAAGTGGCACGGGCCCGAGCTCGTCGCGGCACTCGACCTCGAGGGTGTCGCGTGCTCGAGCGGTAGCGCATGCAGCGCGGGGACGGCCGATCCTTCACCCGTCTTGGTCGCGATGCACGACGCTACGCGAGCCAGCTCGAGCGTCCGACTCTCGATGGGCGAGACCACGACCTCGGCCGACGTCCAGAGTGCCCTGGAGGCGTTCGCGCGCGTTTTGTCCCGGTTGATGTAGCGGGTCAGCCCGTTCGGCGTCTTGAACGTCTCAAAATAGGTACGTGCGCCAAGTGCCTGTCATAACTACTGAAAGTTAGTGGGCACTGAACGGCGATTTGGCGTTCCATTCAATGGAAACCGCCAGGCGACCCGTCGCTCGCTTGGCGAGCAGGAGGCGGCTGGGCGGGCGCTCCGCTCACGTCAATCGGCAACCAGAGGGCTCGCACGGTCGCCGAGTCGCCGTGGCGCGAGTAGCCCGCGAGGCCGAATAGGACGTTCCAGAAGTAGCCCGTGGGGTCCTCTCCGTACGAGAAGAGCGGCAGCACGTGGAACGACCAATCGAGCCCATTGGGGACCCGCTTCTGAAGGTAGAGCGTGTTGCCCGCCAGCTGCGTGATGGAGCTGTCGGCCGTGTCGCTGAATCTCCAGAACAGAGGAAACGCGACCGTCGTGCGACCGCGTGGGCTCGCGAAATCGATGAACGCGGGCGTGATCACCGTGTGCGTAGAGTCTCCGCTTCGTCCAAAGTAGAGAAGCGGGTGCAGGTCAGTCTCCCACCCGTTGTACGACTTGGAGACGGTGAGCGTCGGGAAGACCCACGTGGTCTTCGAGATTCCCTTGGTCTCGAACTGACCTGCGAGCGGCGTGAGCCAGTCGTGTCCCGCAGGGCTCGTGCTCGTGAAGAAGAACGGAAACAGGCCCGTCGCGTTCGTCCCGATGTCCTTGTCCTCGTAGTGTCCGAAGAGCGGCACAATCGGCCCCGCGAGCGTGAGTGAGGTCGAGCCCTTGCGACCCTCGATGCGTGAGTAGAACGGCGAGAGCAGCGTGTCGGTCTTCGGCGTGATTCGCCGGAAATACACGGGCGACGCGAAGAGCGATTGCGTCTCGGTGTACCCGTAGTGAAACAAAGGGAGGACTGTGGTGTGCTCCTCTTTCTGTCCGCCAGACTCGGGCTTGCCCTTGATGTGAAAGACGAACGGCAGCACGTCCACGATGTCGCGCTTCGGGTCGCTCTCGAGCACGACAGGCCCGGCGACCGTGAAGCTCGACTGATTGAGCTCTCTCTCTCGGTGAAAATAGAGGAGCGGCGGGATCAACGTGTAGCTGCGGCGCGCGCCCTCGACGTCGTTGTTGTCGCCGTGGAAGTAAAACGGCACGAGGCCCGTGTCGACGTCCGTGCCCTTGCGGTCGCGGAAGTACAGCAGTGAGTAGGTGAACGCCTTCTCTTGGCTCCATCGCGAGGTCGTCAAGAGCAGCGGCGCGTGGAAGTAGCCGCCGTCCGCGCGAGTGCCCTGAAAGTAGAGGGGCGCGAGCCAGTTGTCGGTCTCGGTCGCGCGGCCGCTCTTGCTGCCTTCGTACGACTCGCGATGCACGAACGGACCGAGGTTCAAGAAGTGGCTCTGCCCGTTGCGGAGCCGCCAGAAGAGCGGGAACACGACGTCCGCGTCGACGTGCTCGCTGCGGCGTTGGTAATATAGGAGCGAGATGAGCGACTCGCGGTCGACGTGCTCTCCGCGCTCGGGGTTACGTGCGTCGTAAAGCCCGCGCGTCTGCTCCAAGTAGAACGGCGGCAAGAGCCGGAGCCGGTAGTCTCCGCGCGACTCCTCGTAGTAGCCGGCGAAGCGCTGCTTGAGCGAACCTTGCGCGGGCGGCGGGCGTCCGTCGTAGTCGCTACCGATTCGGTCCCTCATCTCCGGGCTCATCGCGAGCGGATCGCTGGGCGCGACCGCTTGGGGCTCGGCGCGCTGCTGGGGAGCCTGCGCATCCCCTTTATTGGCGGGCGCGCTCGTGTCTTGCGCGTGCGCGATCGCGGGGACGATCCAGATCGCGGCTGCGAGAGCGAGCCTTTTCATAGTTGACCTTGGGGATGCGCTGCGCCGCTGGCGGCGAGCCGGGCGGCGACGATGTTGGTGACCACGTCACGCGCGATCTCCTCCTGCGCGTGGCCTGCGAGGTCTTTCAGCATCACCGTGGACTTGTCGAGCTCTGCGTCGCCGAGGATGCACACGAAGCGCGCGCCGAGATCGTTGGCTCGTCGCAGCTGCGACTTGAGCGAGCCCCCACGAGTGTCCGCTACCGCGACCAACCCGAGTCTGCGGAGATCTCGCGCAAGCACCAACGCCGGTCCCATCGCGCGATCGCCGAGCGGCGCGACCAACACGTCGGAGACTGGACCTGGGGCGGTGGACGCTGCGGCGATGATCAGGCGCTCCATGCCCGCGGCGAAGCCGATCGCGGGGACGCTCGGCCCGCCGAGATCAGCGACCATTCCGTCGTACCTTCCCCCCGCGATCAGCGTGCTTCCCGCGCCGAGCTTGTCCGCCGCGCCTTTGATCTCGAAGAGCGTGCGCGTGTAGTAGTCGAGGCCGCGAATGAGCCGCGGGTCCACCTCGTAGGGCGTGCCCAACACGTCGAGCATGCGTCGCAGGCCATCGAAGTGCGCCTTGTCGTCGTCCGTGAGGTGATCGATCATCGACGGCGCGAAGCGGACGATCTCCTGATCTGCCGGGCTCTTCGAGTCGAGGATGCGCAGGGGATTGATCCCGAGCCTGCGCTGCGACTCGGTCGAGAGCCCCTCTTTTTTGGGCTCCAAATACTCGAGGAGCGCGGCCTTGTATCTTGCACGCGTATCGCCGCTGCCGATCGACGACAGATAGACGACCGCGTCTTTGATGCCGAGATCGCGCACGAAGCCCGCCGCCATGTCGATGAGCTCGGCGTCGCAGCCAGGGCCACGATCGCCGAAGATCTCGGCGCCCGCTTGGAAGAACTGCCTGTAGCGTCCGCGCGCGGGGCGCTCACCACGGAACATCGCGCCCGCGTAGTACCAGCGCGTGACGGGCTCTTTGTCGTGGACCTTGTGCTCCACGTACGCGCGCGCTGCGCCGGCGGTCCCCTCGGGGCGGAGCGTGAGCGCCTCGTCGTGGAACGTGAAAGAGTACATCTCTTTCTCGACGATGTCGGTCGTCTCTCCGACCGTACGCACGTAGAGCGGCGTGGACTCCACGAGCGGCGTGCGTACCTCTCGAAACCCGTGAAGTGTCAGCGCGCGGGCATAGGCCTGTTCGAGCCGATGCCATGCCGCCATGTCGGCGGGGAGCACGTCGTTCATCCCTTTAACCGCGCGGAGTTCCATAGGGGGCGGCGCCGTTGTCCTACGGACACCGCGCAGAATCAAGGGAATCCATAGCGAGAGAGTGGCCTACGAACGCACGAGAGTTCGTCCTCTCACTACGTTGCAGCGTGCCAACGCGGTCGTGGTAAGACAGCCGGAAAATGGCCAAGGCGTGCGCGCTCGATTTAGGAGCTGTCCGCGTGGGCGTGGCCATCTCCGACGACCTCGGGATGCTTGCGCACCCGCGCGGCACGCTCGACGGTCGCAATCGCCCGGAGCTGCTCCGTGCACTCGCAGCTCTCGTGAAAGCCGAGGAGATCGATCACGTGCTCGTGGGGTTGCCGCTCGACATGAAGGGAGGCGAGGGCGAGTCCGCTCGAAAGGCACGCCTCGTCGCGCAAGAGATCGCCGACGCGACCGGCACAACGGTCGAGCTCGTCGACGAGCGGCTCTCCACGGTGCAAGCGAGGCGCGCGCTCGGCGCCGCAGACGTCCATGGCAAGAAGGCGCGCGCGCACATCGACGAGGCGTCTGCTGTCGTCATCCTCCAGGCGTGGCTCGACGCGCGCTCGCATCGGGGTGACGAGTGAGCAAGCTCCCTCCCGTCACGACCAAGCGCAGTCGCGTCGTCCGCGAGCGCAAGGTGCGCGAAAGGAAGCGCGAACGCGAGCAGGCACATGAGGAGCTCGGGAGGCCCGACCCTCTCCCCACAGAGCCACGCGCCGGGCTCGCGAAGTGGTTCGGAGGAGTGGTCGCGCTGCTGGTCGCGATCGTCTTGACCCTGTTGTTCTTCGTCTATCCCTACGCGGATGGTCCTGGTGCCGGCCTCGCTCTGGTAGAGATCGACGTCACGCCAACAATGACCCCAGCCGAGCTCGCGGATAAACTCGTAGCTCAGGGCGCGGTAGGAAGTCCGGCTATTTTCTCGGTCTATTTGCGCATGCACGGCACCGGGGCGCTGGTCGTGGGTCACCACATCTTGAGCGATGCTCTCTCTCCACACGAGCTGCTCGCGCGCCTCGAGCGGCACGGCGCCGGCAAGATCCGCGTGACGATCCCCGAAGGATGGACCCGCTTCGACATCTCCAAGCGGCTCGAGTCGTCGCGCGTTTGTACGGTCCGCGCGTTCCTCGACGCCACGACGGATGCGCCGCTGATGAAGGAGCTCGCCGTCGACGGTCCGAGCTTCGAGGGGATGCTCTTCCCCGCGACGTACGAGTTCCCCGCAGACGCAGAGGGCAACGAGGTCGTGCGGGAGATGTTCAGAGAGTTCGAGCGCCGCTTCTCTTCACTCGAGGACAAGAACGCGAGCGGCGTGAAGGACCTCGCGGACTCCCTTGGCTGGGGCCGCAAGCAGATCGTTATCCTGGCCTCGATGGTGGAGAAAGAGGCGGTCGTCGACGACGAGCGGCCGATCATCGCGAGCGTTTTTCTCAACCGCCTACGCGACCCGGGTTTCTCCCCGAAGCTGCTGCAGTGCGATCCCACCGCCGGCTACGGCTGCCTCGTGACGGAGACGCCCGCGTGCGAGAAATACGTCACCGGGAGGATCACGCACGACATCGTCGCGGACGAGCAGAACCCATACAACACGTACAAACACGTCGGCTTGCCACCGGGGCCCATCGCGAATCCAGGCGAAAAATCGCTGGCCGCGGCGATGTCACCCTCGACCACGCGGTTTTTCTACTTCGTTGCGAAGGGCCAAGGCCGCCACAACTTCTCCGAGAGCTACGCGCAGCACACCGCCGTCATCCCGCCCCCTCGACTAGTTAAAGCCGACGCGGGACCGTGACACTCACCCGCCGCTGAACGCGTCCGGGATGCTGGTGTCGGGGATGGACGTGTCCTTCACGCCGGAGTCTTTGGGCGTCGAGGTGCCGCTACCGGAGACGATTGCGTTGTCGATGACGCGACCGCCGCCGTCATACGGTGGCGGGGACGAGCACGCGAAATATCCGAGGCACATGGACATGAACACAACTGCGACGGCGAGTTGTCGAGCTCTCACGGCTGGCATACCCAGACTCCCTTGTCTTGCGGACACGTGCAGACTCTACCGAGCCCCGAAAGGCATTGTTGGCCTGGCACCACGTAGTCCCAGCATGGGTTGCCCGCAGCGACGGGGCCGACGGGGCATTTGCCTTGTGTCGGGTAGGCTTGGGCGCCGCCGTTGGTGTCGTTGGTGCCGTCCGTCGGGAACGTGACTTGGAAGCCCGCACTGCCTTGGAGCGCGCCGTCGACGTAGATCTCGCAGCGATAGGTGCCCACGGGCCAGGGTGGCGGAAGCGTTGTGTTGCTCGACCCGGCGTCCGGGTCCGGGGGCTGCTGCGGCGTCCAGTTGAAGGTCAGTGTCGTCGCGCCAGGTCCGGGTGCTTGCTCGGTCACGTTGACGACGACGTTCGTGTCCGTTGGTGGCACGCCCCAGCTCGAAGTGAGAGCGTTGCCTGCCTGGCAAGCGGCGGGGTTCGGGTAGAACAGCGCGGGGCAGGGCTCCGACTTCAAGAGCCGAAGGATCGCGTTGACCGTTATGTCCTTGCGGTCACCGACGAAGTCTACGTTGCAAAAGACCCGGGCGGTGTCGGTGAAGAAGTGCGTGCGCCTGCGCTCGCCGGTGCCGTCGAGCGCCGTGTACACACCGCGAACCTGAGTCGAGGTGCCGCACGAACTCGTGGACCCCAAGGACGCAAACAGCGTCCCACCCGAGAGAAGCAGCATCGTGACGCCGGCGAGCCTTCGCATTGAGCGGCACGGTAAGAGAACTGGCCCGTGGGGTCAATCGAACCGAGCACGCCAAGTCCAAACTTCGCTTCGCTCATCGCTTAGGGCCGGTTACTGTCCGAGCCATGAGCAGCCCGACCGAAGCCCCCGCAGCACGCACCGTCGACCCCACCACCAAGCTCGCGATCGAGACGATCAAAATGTTGTCGATCGACGGCGTGCAGAAGGCCAACAGCGGTCACCCCGGAACGCCAATGGGTCTTGCAGAGATCGCTCACTCGATCTTCGCGGTCCACATGCGGCACGATCCGAGCGATCCGGGCTGGATTGGCCGCGACCGTTTCGTGCTGTCGTGTGGTCACGCCTCGATGCTCCTCTACTCGATGCTCCACTTGTCGGGGTACGGGCTGCCGCTCGAGCAGCTGCAGCAGTTCCGCCAGTGGGACAGCAAGACGCCTGGGCACCCCGAGGTGCATCACACGGTCGGCGTCGAGACGACGACGGGCCCGCTAGGACAAGGCGTCGGCAACGCGGTCGGCTTCGCGCTCGCAATGCGGATGATGGAAGCGCGCTTCGGCGAGCCGTTCGCGGGGCAGCACGTGTTCTGCATCTGCAGCGACGGTGACCTCATGGAAGGCATCAGCGGCGAGGCCTCGAGCATCGCGGGCCACTTGGGTCTGTCGAACGTCATCGTCATGTACGACGACAACAAGATCACGATCGAGGGCGAGACCGAGCTCGCGTTCAGCGAGGACGTCGGCGGCCGCTACGAGGCGTACGGCTGGTTCGTGCAGCGCATCGACGGGCACAACCTCACGGAGATCGATCACGCGATCAAAAAAGCGAAGCTCATGAAGGACCGGCCGAGCTTCATCGTGTGCCGCACGCACATCGCCAACGGCGCGCCCGACGCGCACGACACGGCAGGTGCGCACGGCGCTCCGCTCGGCGACGAAGAGATCGCCAAGGTGAAGACGCTCGCGGGCTGGGACGCGTCCAAGAAGTTCTTCGTTCCAGAAGAAGTCCGAGCGTTTTGGAAGAAGCGCGGCGACGAGCTGAAGGCCGAGCACGCGGCCTGGAACGACCGTTATCAAGCCTGGCGCGGCAAGAACGCAGAGCTGGCCAAGAACTTGGACGCGTTCCTCTCGAAAGAGACGCCGAAGGATCTCCTCGCGCAGTTGATCAAGGCAATCCCGGAGAAGGACGCCGCCACGCGCGACTCCTCCAACGCGATCCAGTGCGCAGCGGCCAAGCTCGTGCCGCAGCTGGTCGGCGGCTCGGCGGACCTGGCGCCTTCGACGAAGACCTTCATGAAGGGCGAGGGCAACGTCGCCCGCGGCGAGTTCGCCGGACGCAACCTGCACTTCGGAATCCGAGAGCACGGCATGGGCGCGGTCTGCAACGCGCTCGGCCTCTTCGGAGGTCTGATCCCGTACGGCAGCACGTTCCTCATCTTCAGCGACTACATGCGACCGAGCATTCGCCTCAGCTGCATCATGCACACGCAGGTGATCTGGGTGTACACGCACGACTCGATCTTCGTCGGCGAGGACGGCCCGACGCACCAGCCGATCGAGCAGCTCGGCGCGTTGCGCTTGATCCCGGGCTTGCACGTCGTGCGACCCGCGGACTCGATGGAGGTCGCGGCCGCGTGGACGATGGCGATCGAGCGCAAGGACGGCCCGACGCTCTTCTCGTTGACTCGTCAGAAGCTGCCCAACCTCGAGCGAGACGCTGGGTTTTCGATTCAGAGCCTCATGCGCGGCGCGTACGTGCTCGCAGACTGCGCGGGCAAGCCGGACGCCGTCATCATCGCGACCGGAAGCGAAGTGCAGCTCGCTGTAGGCGCCAAGGAGCGGCTGGAGAAGAACGGCAAGAAGGTGCGCGTCGTCTCTGCACCGTGCCTCGAGGTGTTCGCCGAGCAGTCGCCCGAGTACCAAGAGAGCGTGCTGCCGAAGGGCGTTCGCCGCGTCTCGATCGAGGCAGGTCGCACGCCGCCGTGGCGCGCGATCGTCGGGCTCGAAGGCCTAGCGCTCGGCATCGATCACTACGGAGCGAGCGCGCCCGACAAGGTGCTTGCCGAGAAGTTCGGCTTCAGCGTGGACTCGGTCACCAAGAGCATCGAGGGCTGGATTTAGATTGAGGCACCTGCTCGGGAAGGGTTGTGGCGTCGCCGACGCGCGGCACTTTTCTCGGTCCGTCCTGCCTCTCGCGTCGGGCGAGGTGATCTCTATTTTCGTGGTGGTGAGGTTGGCGGGCCGTCCCGATAAAAGCACCGAACGCTCGGCGGTCGTCGTCGTGCGCTCAAAGGTTGGCGGGAGGGAACGGAAGAAGGTGCTCTCTCGCTCAGCCCATTCCTCCGGCAGATTTGTCGATCACCCATTGGATTGAGCCGCGCACGTTTCTGATGATGCGTGCGGGAGTCTCGGCGATCGATCCTGACGTCGACCATACGCGCTCGAGCGCTGGCGTCTTCTTTGCGCCGACTGCGAGCACGAACACGGCGCGGGACTGCTCGATGACGGGGGCGGCGCTTCGACATCGGCAGAAAATCCTGCGCATGCGCGGTGGACTTGATGGTGACCGCCTTGCCCATCGCCTTGGCGGTTTCGGAATCGGTCAGTACCAGCGCCGCGGCGCCGTCGGACACCAGCGAGCAATCGGACCGCTTCAACGGCCCCGCCACGAACGGGTTCTTGTCGCTCTCGGAGCGGCAGAACTCGAAACCGAAATCCTTGCGCATATGCGCATAGGGATTGTGCATGCCATTGGCGTGGTTCTTGGCGGCGATCATCGCCAGCGCATCGGACTGGTCGCCATATTTCTGGAAATATTTCTGCGCGATGCCGCCGAACACGCCGGCAAATCCCGCGGGCGTGTCGCCATCTTCCGGCAGATAGGACGCGCGCAACAGGTTTTTGCCGACCTCCGGACCTGGCGTGCGCGTCATCTGCTCGACGCCCACTACCAGCACGATCTTCGCGGTCCCGGCCGCGATCGACTTGACGCCGGCCTGCACGGCGGCGGAGCCGGTGGCGCAGGCATTCTCGACGCGGGTCGCGGGCTTGAAGCGCAGCGCCGGATCGGCCTGCAGCACCAGCGAGGCCGTAAAATCCTGTGGCGAAAAGCCGGCGTTGAAATGCCCCAGCACGATTTCATCGACATCGGCCGCGGAAATGCCGGCATCAGCCATCGCCTCGGTCGCCACCCGCACCACGAGGCTCTCGACGGTCTCGTTTTCGAGCTTTCCGAACGGCGTATGCGCCCATCCAACGATGCTGGCAGTCATGGTGTTTCTCCCGTGTGCGATTGTTGGACTCAATATAGGCGCACGGGACAGCAGATCAAATCGTCATTGCGAGGAGCCCTTGCGACGAAGCAATCCAGCCCTGCGTTTGGCGGCCCTCTGGATTGCCGCGTCGCTTCGCTCCTCGCAATGACGGGGATAG
>JAYVYD010000468.1:0-11785 GCA_043784605.1 Myxococcales bacterium
GCGTCCGGCGCCGAGCGTGACCAGCATCAGCTTCGCGAGTGAGACGCCGTCGATGTACTCGAGCACCATGATGAGCTGGCGCTGCGCGGTGAAGAAGTCGAACAGTCGCACGATCGCCGGGTGACTGAGCCGTGAGTACGCGCTCGCCTCTCGCGTGAACATGCGCGCGAACTCGGGATCGTCTTGGTGCTCGGAGAGCAAACGCTTCAGCACCACCGTGCGCTCGAAGCCATGTGGCCCCTCCGCGCGCGCGAGCAACACGTCGCTGGTTCCGCCCGTTGCGAGCCGCCGGATCAGCCGGAAGCCGCCGATACGGCCCAGCGTCGGATCTTCCTCGAGGTCTTGCATTAGCGAGGAGCTGAGAGGTCTTGCTCTACGGAGTCGAGGAGTTGATTGGCGCGCGCGTCGTCGATGCCGAGACCTTCGGCGATCGCGTTCAGGGTCTCGTTCTCTTCGTCTGCGATCGCGTTGTCAGCGAACGCAACAGCGGCAGCGAGGACGAACGTGACCTCCGCCAAGGCTTCGTCCCCGCTCGACGCAAGGATGACGCTGGCGAGGCGCTTTTCACGGCCTTCGGCGCGCGTGCTCGTTGCCGCGGCTTCGAGCCTCGCTTCGATCTGCTCACCTCGGAGCCTATCTCCCGAGAGGTTGCGTAGAGCGCCCTTCAGCACGTCGCGCTCTACTTGAGTCACGGCGCCGTCGGCGGTCATCATCAAGTACATCGCCTCACGCAACGGACCGTACTCGGCCATTGCGGCCGTGAGCTCGTTCTCTTGTGGCGTGGCTCCCTGAGGGAGCACGATGCTCGGTCGCTGGCCGCGCGTCCGCAGCTGGTCCCGCAGGCGGGACACTGTCGACGTGCTCGGCCAAATCATGCGAGCGATGGTACCGCCAATCCGCAGCGCACGTCGCGATCAAATCCGAACGGATCGCCACGATGCGAGCGTACGAGCCGACGCTATTGCTGCTAGGCTCGCGAGCACTTTGGCGGAACAAGACGACAAAACGGAGCTAGTGAGGGGGGCGCAAATCCCGGTCAAATTGGGCCGATACGACGTGCGCGGCAAGCTGGCGGATGGTGGGATGGCCACCGTCTACGCGGGGCGCCTGGCAGGGCCCGCGGGCTTCGAGCGGCTCGTCGCGTTGAAGGTGATCCGCCCCGAGTTCTCGAGCGACAAGTCGTTCGTGAACATGTTCCTAGACGAGGCGCGCATCGTCGCTCGCCTCAGTCACCCGAACGTCGTCGCGATCCACGAGCTGGGTGAGCACGAGAACGAAGAGGGCAACAAGCGGCTGTTCATCGCGATGGAGCTGCTGTTCGGCGAGTCCCTTTGGGACATCTGGTGGACGAGTCGCCAGAAGCACATGAAGCTCCAAGAGGACATGGTCGCGTGGATGGGCGCGCGTATCGCCGAGGGTCTCCACCATGCGCACGAGCTGAAGAGCGCCACGGGCGATCCACAGAACGTCGTGCACCGCGACATCAACCCCGCGAACATCTTCGTCACGTACGACGGCCAGGTGAAGATCATCGACTTCGGCCTCGCGAAGGCAAAAAATCGCATCAGCGAGACCGGCTTCGGGGTGCTCAAGGGCAAGGTCGCTTACATGGCGCCCGAGCAGACCAAGAGCAGCAAGGACATCGATCGACGCGCGGACATCTTCGCGCTCGGCGTCTCGTTGTGGGAGCTCACGACCGACCGCCGCCTCTTCAAACGCAACAGCGGCGTCGAGACGCTCTCTGCGGTCGCGGAGTGCGTCATCCCTGACCCCACCTCCCTCGTCGAGGGTTACTCCCCTACCCTCTGGACCATCCTCGAGAAGGCGCTTCAGAAGAACAAAGAGGATCGTTACGCGAACGCACAGGAGCTCGCGCATGCGCTCGACGAGTTCTCGCGCAGCCAAGGTCGTGTGGTCACGTCGTCGACCGTCGCGAAGTATATGGAGGAGCTGTTCGGCGCTCAGCGCGATCGCTACAGCGAGTGGATCGAGGTCGTCAGCGCGCAGGACAAGCCCGCTCCGGAAGGCGCATTCCGCCCACCGTCCACGGGAGACGAGAACGCCGTGCTCGTGGGGGAAACCGGGAAGGACGCGAGCTCGCCGAAGTCGGCCGCGCCGAAGTCGCAAACGCCTCACCCCGAGCCCACGAAGAAAAGCGGTCCGTCCGCGATCAGCAAGCTCCTCGCGCCGCTCCCGCCACCCGTCGAAGGTCTGCCAGCCGAGGAAGAGCTGAAAGAGACGCGGCGCGTGTGGATATGGGCCGCCGTTTTCTTGGTCGTCGGAATCGCCACGGTCTCGTGGGCGCTTCGAAACATGTGATTGGTTCCGCGAGCAGGCTGATTTCGGCTTCCGCGCGAACGAGGAACCGCTAATCTAACACACCGATGGATCTCGTTCTTCGGCCTGGCGAGACGTTCGAGCGTGACTACCGCGTCGTCGTACCGCTCACGGAGGGCGGGATGGGCTCGCTCTACGTCGTCGAGCAACTCAGTACCGGCAAACGACGCGCGCTGAAGCTCATGCGAGCGAGCGCGGGCAACGACGAGGCTGCTCGGCGACGCTTCGCGCAAGAGGCCCGAGTGGGTGCGCTCATCGAGAGCGAGCACGTGGTGGAGGTCATCGCGGCGGGCGTGCACGCGGAGACGAACACGCCGTGGTTGGCGATGGAGCTGCTCGAGGGCGAGGACCTCGGCTCCTTCCTCGATCGCATCGGCAAGCTCTCGCCGTCGGCCACACGCCTCGTGTTCTCGCAGCTGTGCCATGGCCTCACGGCCGCGCACGCGATCCCTGTCGTCCACCGCGACCTCAAGCCCGAGAACATCTTCCTCGCCCGCTCGCGCGTCTCGCAGAGCCGTTTTTTGCTCAAGATCCTCGATTTCGGGATCGCCAAGGTGCTCGTCGCCGGAAGCAACACGACCGGCAACATGGGAACACCGCTGTGGATGGCGCCGGAGCAAGCTGCCTCGCGAGCGCAGATCACTCCTGCGGCGGACGTCTGGGCGCTCGGACTCATCGCGTTCCGGATGCTCTCGGGAAAGTACTTCTGGAAAGAGGCGAACATCGAGGACGGCGGTGGGGCACCGCTGATGCGCGAGATCCTCGTGGACGAGATCCCGCTCGCGTCCGCGCGCGCCGCAGAGCTCGAGGCGACGCTACCGATCGACATGGATGCTTGGTTCGCCAAGTGCACGGCGCGCGAGCCCACAGCGCGCTACGCAAACGCGGACGAAGCCTGGCAAGCGTTCGAGCCACTGCTCGGCGCCAGCCACGAGCAGATCTCGCTCGATCTGCGCGCGCCATCGATCACGCGCTCGCCTAGCGGGTCGGCGGCGAGCAGGCCTCTTTCCGTCAGCGACGCGCCGAGCGCACCAGCGCTGGCCTCGACGAAACCTTACATGACGACCCAAAACGTCGCAGCCGGGACGGCGTCGAAGCGCTCGTACTGGATCGGAGGCGTGGTCATCGTCGGAGCGGCCATCATCGTGACGCTCGCGTTCAAGAGCTCTTCGCCGATCGCGAACAACGCGGCGACGGGCTCGACCACCGCAGCTCCCAACGTGTCGACCGCGCCCTCCGCATCCGCGCCGCCGCTGAGCGCGAGCACCGTCGCGACCACGGCGTCGGCGCCTTCGGTGCATCCGTCTGCTTCGTCGTCATCGGCGATCAAGCCTTCGCGACCGATCACCACGGTAGCCGCGATTCCCGCGACGAGCGTGACGGCCTCGGCAAAACCGAACACGGCCTCCCCGCTCAAGATGGACATCCAATGACGAGAGCGCAGCTCGCGCTGTTCGCCGTTGCCCTCACCCTCTCCCACGCCGCGTTGGCGCAGAAGCCACCTGTAGCTCCGCCGCCGAGCGCGGACGCGACCCCCAAATCGCTCGCGGAGTCACTCACGGGAGAGGCGAAGCAGGAGTACGACCGCGCGATCATTTTATATCAAGACTCGGACAACACGGGCGCACTCGCGAAGTTCGCGCGAGCGTACGAGCTGGCGCACGACCCACGCCTTTTGTGGAACATGGCGACGTGCCAGAAGGGCCTGCGCCACTATTACAAGACCTACGTCTTGATCGAGCAGTACCTGCGCGAGGGCTCATCTGTACTGAGCGTGGAGACGATCTCTCGCGCCGAGGACACGAAGCGCTTGCTCCGCGATTTGTTCAGCCCAGTGACGCTCGCGATCGAGCCCGTCACCGCGACCGTCATGCTCGACGGCGAGGCGGTTCCGCCGGGCATGACCGAGACGGGGCTCGATCTCGGCGCTCACAAGCTGCACGTCGAAGCGCCCAATTTCGAGGCTACAGATCGGCTGCTCGACGTCCCTGGGCGAACGCCCGTGCCCGTGCGAGTCACGCTCAAGGCGATCGTCCCGACTTCGTTCTTGCAAGTCGTCTCGGAGTCGAGCGCGACGATCACGGTCGACGGACAGGGACCCGCGCGGGGCCAATGGGACGGCAACGTCTCCCCCGGCAAGCACACTGTGGTCGTCACCGAGGCCGGCAAGATCAGGGTCAAGGACGAGGTCGACCTCATCGCCGGAAGCAGGCGCTCGCTGCTCGTGCCGCTGAAGGACGTCTCGTTGGGCGTGCCTGCGTGGGTGTGGATCGGCGGAGGCGTCTTGCTCGCCGGTGCGGTCGTCGGCGGGTACTTCATCTTTCGTCCCAAGGACCAGCCCGCAGCGCCGCCCCTCGGCAAGCTCGGTAGCATCACACTATCGTTTCCATGAAGCGCCCTCTCTTCGCGAGCGGTGCGATTGCGGTTGCCGCGTTCGCGTGCGGCAGCAACGTGATCCCCGCGTCTGGGCTGATGGTGGTCATCACGAGCGACGGCGCGTTGGGCTCGGACTTCGACGCGATCAAGATCCAGGTCAACGGCCGTGACGTCGACACGAGCACCGTCACGCTGCCGACGACGCTCGGCATCACCGGTGCGCCGGGCTCGCGCGTCCTCTTCGAAGCGCGCGGACAAAAGAACAACGTCTTGCACGTAGCCGTCCTCAATGAGACGACGATCCCGAGCGGACGCGTCGCGCGGCTCGACGTGAAGCTCGCGCGCGACTGCTACGACCGCTGCGTGCAGTTCGGGCCGACCGACACGCTGGGTGACGTCTGCGACCCCGACACGCTCGGCTCCGCACCATCGACGAAGACTTGCGGGCCACCTCGACCGATCGCCGTCGATAGCCTGCCGACGTATGATCCCAGCCGCGATCCCGTCTCGAACCCGAGTGCCGCGCCGCCGTCGGGTTGCGCCGCACCGTCCGCGTACTGCACGAGCACGCTGGGCTGCAATGACGTCGTCGGCACGGACAAATCCGCTGGCGCGCTCGTGTGCGACGCCGCGTGCTCGCGCGTGGAGCAGACGACGACCTGCCACGACGCATCGCTCGACCCAGGCTCGGTGTGGTCGACCTTCGGCGGGCAGATGTCTCGCACGCAAGTCAGTCGCATAGACGGGCCGAAGACGGCGCCTGAGACGATCACGACCGCGGCCACCAACTTTTCCGGTGCAATGACGATCTCCGCGGACAACACGCGCGCGTTCCTCCCGCTCGGCGTGTTCGCGAACGGCGCCACGCACGTCGCCGCGATCGATCTCTCCACGCTAACCCCGACGGCGCTCTTGGATCCCTCGCCCGCGGACTTGCTGGCCGCGCTCGGCAGCGGCAATCTCGCGAACTCGGTCACGGCGAAGGCGATGGTCGGCGCGGGGTTGTACGCCAACGGCGCGAGCTCTCTCCGATGTTGCGCCAACGCGGCGTCGCTCACGTTGAGCGCCTTGGGCACCTTGTTCGGAGTGTCGTCGTGGGGAGTCCTGTTCGGCTACACGGACGTGAGCAAACCGCCGACGATCCTCTGGCTGGAGCGCGACTACCTCCCTTTGATTCTCGGTCACGGCATCGCGATTTGCGGCGCCGACTGCAGCTTCGGCGGCGTCGCGCTCTCTGGCGACGGCAAGACGGCTTACGTGGGGACGCGCGTCGGACTCGTCGCCGTGGACCTGTCTCACACTCCGTGGATCAACAAGTGGGGACCGCTCACGCCATGCGCCAGCGGCGCGAGCACGCCGGCGGTCGGCGCGGACGGGCGCATCTACATCGGCCGGCTCGACGGCGGCATCTGCGTCGCTACGCCGGACGGACGAAGCCAAACGTACGAGGCAGACGACGGCGTGCTCGGCAGCGTGGACGGCTCACCTGCGATCGGTGTCGACGCCACGGTGTATTTCGGCACGAGCACCGGCAACTTCTACGCGCGTGGTCCAAGGACTGCGTGGAGTGTCTTCTTGGGAGGGCCCATCTCGAGCGGCGCCGCGATCGGCGCGGACGGCACTCTCTATGTCGAGTCGGGCAACCCCAACCTCGCCCTTCACGCGATCGATCGGAGCGGCCGCCTCAAGTGGACCAAGCCTCTGCGCGGCGATCTCGGCGCGACGACCAGCCCGACGATCGATCACGGCGGAACGATCTACGCAGGAGATCCAGGCGGATTTCTCCACGCGCTGCGAAGCAACGGCACCGAGGTGTGGCAGCTCGGCCTCGGCTCCCTCGTCGCGTCGCCTCTCGTGATCACGGCCGACGGACTGCTCGGACTTCGCGGCTCGCGCTTCGTGCACCTGACGGTCGGACCATGAGTCGGAGCATCGTCGCCGCGGCCTTCGTCGGCTCGTTGATCGCCTCTTGCACGGACGCACCCGCGCAACCGTCTGGGCTCTTCGTCGTGCTGTCTTCTCCCGATGTCTACGCGGGGAGCGACTTCGACATGCTCGAGATTCGTGCCGGCTCGAAGGTCGTCAACAAAAGCGTGACCTCGTTGCCGACCTCGATCTCGATCGTCGGCGCGCCTGGCACCGAGACCAAGGTCGAGGTCCGCGCGCTCATGCACGGAGTGGTGCGCGTTGCCGTGTACGCGAAGACGACCATCCCGAACGGCAAGTTCGCCGTGCTGCCTCTGAGGCTCGAAGCGGTGTGTCGCGATCGCTGCGTGCAGGTCGCGCCGGGCGCACCGATCGAGTCGTATTGTTCGCCGAGCACGCCCGCCTGCGTGCGCGAGACCGTCACGGGGATCGAGGTCGGCACACTTCAGACGTACGATCCTTCGCGCGATCCCACCGCAACACTCGCGTCGACCGACTGCGGCGGCAACACCATCATCGATCCCCAGACATGCAACGGCGTCGACATGGGAGCGCTCGCATGCACGGACACTTCGGGCGAGGGCTCGACAGGTGACTTGTCATGCGTCAGCTGTCGGGGCGTGACGTCTTCGTCTTGCACCAACGCGAACGGGCTCGCGGCGGGCTCCCGCTGGCCCACGCAAGGTGGCAGCCCGCTGCGGCAGAACCGCTCCGCTATCGTGGGTCCGACGTCTGCAAGATTGCAAGCCGTGCCGCTCGACCCTTCTCCGATCGGCGGTGTATTGTGGGCCCCCGTCGTCGGCAAGGACGACACGGTATGGTTCACGAGCGAGGGTCTCTCGGCGCCGAAGCTCGACCCAAAGAAGCGCGCGGGCGTCGTGATCGCAGTGACCGGGACGACCGTGACGCAGGTCTTCCAACCCGACGGCTTGGCTGACTGTCACCTCGACCCCACGCAAGACGGCGGCTCGCAGGCGTGTCGCTTGAGCCCGCCGGTCATCGCGGACGACGGCTCGGTCTACACGACCACGAACACCGCCGCGACCTTTCAGATCCTCGGCGCCGGACCGAACCAGCAGTTCGAGACGCTCGTCCTCGGCGTGGGATGCATGAACATCTCGTACTGCAACACGATGCAGCTCGCGCCCGTGTTTCGGAACGATGCGACGGCCGGGCGGTTGGTGTACCTGCCCACGGGCGCAGGCCTGATGCTGCTGAAGGTGGCCGCGAACAATGCGCTGATCTCTTCGTTTCAGGCGCCGTTCGCGTTCAACTCGGAGTGCCCGTCGTGGGGGCCGCGAGCTCCTGCGATCGATGCGACCGGCACATTCTACCTCCCAGTTCAGAACGTGTTCCCGCCGTACAGCGCGAAGCTGGGCGTGTGCGCGATCGACTCGCGAGGCCGCTCGAAGTGGCACTCACCCGTCACCGAAGGGCTCGCGAGCACACCGGTCGTCGGCAACGATCACACGATCTACTTCGGCGGCGACGACCAGTTCCTCCATGCGCTCGATCCGGCGGCGCCACAGAAATTCAAATGGTCGGCGGCGACTGGCGGCGCGACGACGGCGCCGGCGATCGGCGTCGATGGCACGATCTACGTTGGCTCCGCGGACGCGAATCTCTACGCGTTCGACGCCGCCGGGTTGCAGAAGTGGTCACTGCACACGAAGGGCGTGATCGAGGCGCAGCCGCTCGTCGACGGAGACGGCACGATCTACTTCGGCACCAAAAAAGGCCTCGTCTACGCGGTGAACCCGAACGGCACGGTCCTTTGGACGAGCATCGCCGGCTCGCCGATCAGCCAATCGGGCGTGCTCACGTCGAACGGCACCTTCTATGTCGGCACGGACGAAGGCTTCGTCTTCGCGTTCCCGCGATCCAACTGAATCAGGCGTCGTAGCGGAACAGATCTTCGAGGTCTGCCTTCGTGAGCTTTTTCGCGCCGCCCGCGTCTTCGCTGAGCACCGCGCCCACGAGTTCGCGCTTCTTTCCACCGAGCTCGAGGATCTTCTCCTCGATCGTACCCTTGGCGATCAGGCGGTACGTCGTGACGACCCTGGTCTGACCGATGCGGTGCGCGCGGTCCGTCGCTTGGTCCTCGACGGCCGGGTTCCACCACGGATCGAAATGGATGACCGTGTCCGCGGCCGTAAGGTTGAGCCCGCTGCCACCCGCCTTGAGCGAGATCAAGAACACCGGGTGGCCGTCTTCCTTCTGGAAGTTCTCGACGACGCTCTGACGATCTTTCGTAGAGCCGTCGAGGTACTCGTATTTCACGCCGTCCTCTTCGAGGGCGGCGCGGATGAGCGTGAGCATCGACACGAACTGGCTAAACACCAGCACTCTGTGCCCGCCGGCGATCGACGTCTGTATGAGCTCGCGCAGCGCCTGGAGCTTACCCGAGTCCTCGTCGGTGAACTGTCGCGGAAGTCCGAGCAAGCGCGGATCGCACGCTGCCTGCCGTAGGCGCGTGAGCGCTGCGAGGATCATGATGTGCGCCTTGCCCATCCCCTGGCGCTCCACCTCGTTCATGACCTGCGCGCGCACTTCTTTGAGCACGCCAGCGTAGAGCGCGCCTTGTTCGCCTTGCAGCTCGCAGAATTGATCGGTCTCGATCTTCTCGGGGAGATCTTGGGCGACCTCGCCCTTGGTACGCCGGAGAATGAACGGGTGGATCGTCGCGCGCAGACGCGCAGCCGCTTTCTGATCGCCGTTGTCGATCGGTCGCGAGTAGCGCTCCTCGAACTTTTCGAGCGGCCCGAGCAAGCCGGGGCTCACGAAGTCGAAGATGCTCCAGATCTCGGACAGCCTATTTTCGATGGGCGTGCCACTTAGCGCGAGCCTCCGATCGCTCTTCAATCGCTTGGCCGCACGGGCGGTGGCGCTGAGCGGATTCTTGATGTTCTGCGCCTCGTCGAGGATCGCATAGCGCAGCTTGAGCTTCGCGAAGAGCTCCTCGTCACGCCGCAAGAGCGCGTAGCTCGTGACGATGACGTCGGCGTCCTCGAGCTCTTCTCTTCGCTCTTTACGATCTCCGCCGTGCCAGAGCGCCGCGCGCAGGCTCGGCGCGAACTTCTCCATCTCGCGCAGCCAGTTGGTGACGACGCTCGTGGGCGCGACGATCAGCGCGCGAAACTTCTCGTCGGCTTTGTCGTCCGCCGCTTTGACCGCGAGCATCATCGTGATCGTCTGAATCGTCTTGCCAAGACCCATGTCGTCCGCGAGGACTCCGCCCGAGCCGATCTCGTGCAGGAACATGAGCCACTGATATCCCTGCTCTTGATACGGACGGAGCTGCGCCTTGAGGTTGCGCGGCTTCTTGACGCCTTTGATCTCGTCGATCGCGCGGAGCTTCTTGAACAGCTCGCGCGCGCCGTCGCCGACCGTGCTGCGGTTCAACTGACCGAGCAGCTCTTCGATTCGACCCGCCTGCGAGAGCGGCAGTCTCGCGCCGTTTCCGCCGCCGGTCCCGAGGATCTCGGCCTGGCGTTGGAGCACGTCGCGCACTTTCTCGGGATCGAGCTTCGCGAACGAGCCGTCGGCGAGGCGCACGTACCGGCGACCCTCCGCGAGACAGCGGCCGAGCTCCTCTTGCGTGACGGCGATGCCTTCGCTCTCGAAGCTCATTCTCAGGCTCAGCCAGTCCACGCCGGACGACACGCGCGCGTTGGCGCTGAGCGTCTCGGTGCGAACTTGAACGTCGACGAGATCGTCCGGCACGAACAGGTCCCAGTCGTCGGGGAGCTTGCCGATGCCGTCTGTCCAGAACTGGATCGCGGCATCTCCGCGGCCGACGAACGCGAGCCCGTCTTCGTCCGGCTGCAACCCGAGATCACGAAGCACGCCCGCGGCAATCTGCTGCGCGGCGATGTCGCACCGGATGCACTTTGCACGTTTTTGCGAGCCCGGTTCCGGCGGCTTCACGATCACGGGGGGCGTCATGCCGTCTGCGCGAACGTCGATCTCCACGTCTTCGTACGCGGCGCGCAGGCCGACGCGCGCCTCGATGAGCGTGCCTCCCGCGCGCATGCGGAACGTCGGCACGAGGTCGACGACGTCGGCGACTTGTGACAGCTCCGGGAGCTCCGCGCCGACCTCGAGCGCGACTCGCGGCAGACCCTGGCCGATGAGCGCGGGGAGCCTCTCGATCGGCTCGTGGATGAACGGCGCGCGCGCCAGCCTGCGCAAGCTCGCCGGAGAGATGCGCTTGTCGAGCGGCCGCGCGAAGCCCTCTTGCTCGTTGACGTGCCAACTGGGGCTGCCCTCGAACCAACCGCCTTGGGTCGTCGAGAATTTTCGCGGGTCTCCCTGACGCATGAAGCTCGACTTCACGACGACGTGCGAGCCGTCGTGGGAGAGTTCGAGATCGAAGCGCGCGCGCAGTGCGTCGTCCCCGAAGCGGAGCTCCATCAGCTGCGGCTCGAGGATGACCCGCCTGCCCTTCAGGGCGTTCAAAAGATCGCATGCGTCCTCGCCGCGCACCTCGATTTGCGCGCGTCGGCCGCCTGGCTCCTCGAGGCGCGCGAGCAACCGCAGCGCGTCGCGCTCCGGTGTTGGCGTCTGCGATAGCGCGGGGAGCAGCTTGCTGGGCAAGAGCGCCTCACGGGCTTCGCCATTGAAGACCGTCACGAGCAGCGACGAGGGCCGAACTTGAAAGCGATACTCGATCACCTTCGGCAGCGGAGGCATTGGCTCGTGGAGCCACGCGTCCACGCCGGACGGAGCGTTGCCCGAGTGGCTCGGACGCGGATGCGGATGCGTCTCGGGGCCGAGCTGTGCCTTCAACGCGCGCGCCCGCGCTCTTCGGCTGCGACGACCACCACCGCCTCCGCCGTCGACCGCAGCGTACGCGGAGCTCGACTGCGCGCCGTTTGCCGTCGCGATGACGTTGGGCAGCGCGACGGGCGCTGGCGTCGTGCGTGGCATCGAGCCTCTGGCCTGATCGCGTACGGCGATCAAGAGCGCCGCGACGTGCTTGCAGTGGCCGCTGATCTTGGGAAACGCGGGGCAGCTGCAGGTGGAGCCGATGCCGGTGGGCGTGAGGCTCACGGTGACTTCGTAGGGCTGCGGATCGGTGCCGCGCACTCGTCCGTGCGCGCCCGCGTCCTTGATGGCGATGTTCTCTACCGCCTGGCGCCGGACG
>JAYVYD010000469.1:0-7993 GCA_043784605.1 Myxococcales bacterium
CGGCCGAGACGAGCTGCGCGCGACGGAACCAACGGTCCACCTTGCGCTGAGGCTTCTTGCCGAAGATCCTCATCACGACCCACATGATCGAGAATCCGAGCACCGAGCCGATGATCGGCGATAGGAGGATGAAGGCAGCGGTCTTGAGGAAGAACGCCGAGTCCAACGCCCCGAGGCCGGCCTTCACGATCGCCGCGCCGGCGACGCCTCCGAGCAACGCGTGTGACGACGAGGTCGGCAGTCCCCACCACCACGTCAACAGGTCCCAAACGATCGCGCCGATGAGCCCCGCCGCGACCAGCGGGAGCGTGACGACGTCCGCGTGCACGCCCTTGGCAATGTTGCCAGCGACGTGCGTGCTGAAGACCAAGAACGCAACGAAGTTGAAGAAAGCGGCCCACGCCACCGCAGCGCGCGGCGAGAGCACTCGCGTCGACACGACCGTCGCGATCGAGTTCGCGGCGTCATGGAAGCCGTTGACGTAGTCGAACCCGAGCGCGAGGACGATGATTAGGACGAGCCCGACCATTGGGTCACGCGTACTCGAGTACGATTCCCTCGAGGACGTTTGCAAGGTCCTCGCAGGCGTCCGTACCGTTCTCGAGGTAGTCGTAGATCTCGCGCCACTTCATGATCTCGAGCACGTCATCGGGCGTGGTCGCCTCGCGCGGCGGCTCGCTCGTACCGTCGGCGCGCCGGTTGAAGAGCTCCGCCAGCGCCTTTCGATAGAGCCCATCCGCGTCGTTCTCGATTTCGTTGAGCTGGATCGCGATCGCGAGGATCTCTTCCCTGCGCTTCGAGACGTCGGCGAGCATGCTCATCGCCTTGGCAACGGCCTCGGTGGCCTCGAGGAGCTTCTTCGCGAGCGCCGTCGCGGTCGGTCGAGGCTTGCGAACGCCGAAGAGCAACACACGCTCGGAGACTGCCTCGATGAGGTCGAGCACGTCGTCGAGCCCGGTGATGAGCACGTGGATATCTGCGCGATCGAGCGGCGTGATCCACATCTCGTGGAGCTTCTTGACCGTCTGGTGCGTGATGGTGTCGCCTTGGTGCTCGAGCTCCGTGATCGCGTCACAGTGCTCCTTCGCGTTGGGCAAATCCTCGAGGAGTTGGACGAGTCTCTTGTTCGCTTCGACGCAAACGTTGGCGTGCTTGCTGAACGCATCGAAGAAGTCTCTGTCGGCGGTCTTTGACACCGCGCCAACCTACAGCGCGGCCCGCACCGTCACCAAACCAAAAACAATCGACGATGCCCGTCGTCACGTGTTCGTTACAAGTTGGATGCGGTCCCGACCGAATCCGAGGGCGATCCGGTCAGAAGAGGAAGAAGCCGCTGAGCTGACCGCGGTGGTGTATGGCGTGCACGCCGTCGACGTACTTGTCGTCGTAGTGCGCGTACTCGATGCCAACGCGCACGCTCTCGAGCGGATCGACGAACAAGCAGGCGTTGAAGAAGTCCTCTGCTTGTCGAACGTTTGCGGCGTTCACGTAGTTGTCGTCGGTGGCGACGGGAGCCGTCGTAGCTCGTCGAGTGTAGTTCGCGATGTTCGGAGACTCGATATGCGCGTAGTTGCCGGAGACCCAGACGCGTCCATGCAGGCCTGGCAAGTAGTACTGGAGGCCGACCATGAAGACATTCCATTGGATCGGGTGCAGCTCCTTGCACGACGAACCGGGATCGTTCGGACCGGCACTGCAGGTATCGAACACGACGCTGCCGTTCTCGACGTTCTGGGGGTAGATCGGGGTCGGAGTTTCCTTGCTCTTGTTGGCGAGAGTCGGGAACGCGATTCCGCCTGTCATGCCGGTGAACATGTCCGCGATGCCGCCGCCCATCACGATCTGACTCGTGGCCGTCAAGGAGTTGCCCTCGTGGCCTTTCGACGCCGGGATGATGGGAACGAATGCCACCACGGCGAGCGCCGCCGTCGAACGGCTGATGGTCGTCGTCGGCTGTTGAACGAAGCTCGGCGCGACGAAGTTGCGCATCGTCCCAGTGATGGCGAACGAGAGCGGCTGCAGATCGCGTGAGGTGGAGCCGCGCGTCGTGAGACCTTTCCATTGGCCCAGATCGAACTTGATGCCGCCCGTGATCTCCGGGGTCATCGAGTCGCGCTGGGGGGGCCGCAACGCGGCGAGTGCGAACTCGAGCGATGTCGGGCCGATGGGCACGTTCTTCGAGATGCGGAGCTGAAGCGTCCGCGCGTACAACTCACCAGGCAGGCCTTGGATCTGCACGCTGTTGGGCTGGTACGCGGGCTGCCAACCGAAGAGGTGCCAGTACTGTCCGAAGAGTATGTCGACGATGGGGTTCTCGACCTTGAAGTACCCCAACCGCATGCGCATCGTCGGGTTGTTCCAGAACGAGGCCTCGCTCGCGCCACTTCCGAGTGGGTAGCTCACCGCGCCGCTGCCTGCGGTGCTCGGATCGATGCTCGGGTCCGTGCCGAGGAAGTCCATCTCCAAGGTCGCGCTCGCCCGCACGTGGGCAACCTCCGGCGCGCGCATGCGGATCCCGAAGCGCGAGTTTCGCACGCTCACCTGGAGACGTCCGTGGTCACCGGCGAAGGTGTTCTGGAGTGTCGGCGGTGGCGCGAATTTGCTCTCCTGGCGCTTCACTTGAGCGTTGCCGGCGACGTCGCCAAAGCTCTGCGTCGAGTCGAGCATCGCGTCCCCTTCGATGAAGCCGTAGAGCGACGCGGACCACTTGCCGAGGACCAACGCGGGTGCGTCTCCCGCCACACTTCCGACTGAAGCGCCGATGTCTTTGAGCGCAGACGCGTACTCTTGCTCTGTGATGAGGTTCTTCTCTCGCATGAGCCGCAAGCTCGAGATCTCGACCGCGGTGGACTTCGCCGGAGGCGGAGTCTGCGCGGCGGCGCGTGCGGAGATCAACGAGAGTGACAGGGACGTGACGAAGCCGAGGAGAGCTCGTGTACGCATGGTCGCTTCGTAGCGGTTAGTGCGCCGGCTTGCGTGACGAGTCTGCTACGACTCTGCCACCGATTCGCTACTCACCGGGTGATCGTGAGGGTGTCGAGGACGTCGTCGTCCTTCACTCGGGTGCCCGAGGCCTTCAGACCGTACGCGGTCATCGTCAGACTTTTGCCCTCGAGAGTGAGCAAAGCGTAGACGCCGATGTACGGCGTGCCGCCGCCGAATCCGGCATTTTTCTCGCGGAACGGTGAGGGGGTCGCGGAAGGAGCGTAAGCGTCAGCGCCTGCGCCCGCGCAGATCACGTACTGCGTCCCGGTGCCCACGACGGGGTCTCCGCTCGCCGGCGAACCGGCCTTCAGCGCCTTGCTGCGTTCGTACTCGTGCTCGTGCCCGTTGAAGGCGATGTCCACGTTGTACTTGTCGAAGATGGGGGCGAGCACACCTCGCGTGGTCAGTACGTCCGTCTCGGACGCGTGATGGGACGTCGAATAGAGCCCGCGGTGGTTCACGGTCGCGATGAATGGCACCTTCGCGCGATTCGCGTTCGCCGCAGCGAGATCCTTGTCTAGCCAGGTGAGCGTAGCTTTTGCGGCGTCCGCCGAGCCGCTCGCGATCGGCTGATCGTCGATGAGCACGAAGTGCGTGTTGCCGATGTCGAACGACGCGTATTGCTCTGCGAAGTCGCCTTCGCCGGGGATGACGAAGTTCGAATAGAACTGGCTCGCGTCATTTTCGTGATTGCCAGCGATCGGGATCAACATTTGCTGACCCAACGTCAGGAACTTCCCGCTGCTCGCTGGGTCTTTCCAAATTGCGTCGAGCCAAGTCCCATACAAAGTCTGCAGTGATCCGATGTCCACGACATCGCCGCTCACGAGCTGCACGGCAGCGCCTGCATCGCGCATTCGCGTAGCGACGGCTTGCCAAGTACCGACGACGTCGCGGGAGTCACCGAACATTCCGATCGTGATCTTGCCCGTGTTGGCCACAGTCGTAAACGACTGGGTCGCGCTCCACACTTCGCTGCCAGGCGCCCCGCCCCCTACTTGATAATAGTACGTGGTGCCGGGCTGGAGGCCGCACACGTGGACCTCGTGGAAGAAGGCCGGCTGACCGGAGGAGAGTCCCACCTCGGGAGGTTGAGCCGTGAACGAGAAACCTTGGTGCATGTCGCTCAGCGCGGTCGGGCTGGTGCCGAGCTTCACCTTCGCGGCGTGGTTGGCAGCTGCGGTCTCCCAGAGGAATGCGGTGGTGGTGGAAGGATCGGCGTAGCCAGCGGCGCCTGCGGTGACTCCTCCACCGAGACCGATGCGCACGCGCTGCGGAACAGCGTCGGCGGCAGTCGCGTCGTCAGCGAAGAGGTCGGCGTAGTTGCGCGTCTTGGGTGTTGCGACGGTGTATTGGCAGCCCTGAGGCTTGTACGTGTACGCCGCCGGCGTTTGCGTCTCCGACTTGCTGCTGCATGCTGCCACGACGATCGCGGCCGAAAACCAAGGAAGGGCACCAATCAATCGCATGAAAACCTCGCGTTCAGCTTAGCTGTCGCGATGCAGCTTGTCACCGAGCGGATGTCGAAGCACGGGGTAGGGGAGCTCGCCCGCGACGTGCACGAACCCGGCGCGCTCGTACGACGAGATCACTCCGCGCCACATCTGTTCGTCGGCTGCGTCCACGGTCTGAACGTGTGGGTACGCCTCGACCGCGCGAGCACCCCAAAGCTTCGCGTGCTCGGGAGCGGCTGAAATCAGCGCGTTCGATGTGCCTTCGCCGCGCGCGTCCGGACGCACGAGCAAGCAGCCGATCGACCACACGCCCTCGTCGTCGCCGAGGTTCAACGTGCGATACACCGGCAGCCGCCTCAGCTTCGGGACGCTGGCGCGAGGCGTGAGCTTGAGCCACCCGACGCACGTGTCCCCACGCATCGCGACGAGACCTTGCGCGCGATCGTCCCCCGCGGCGAGCCACCCGACTTGCTCTTGCCGATTTTGATCCGGCGCCGTGGCGCACCGCAGGAGCCACGCGTTCTTGTCGCCCTCGAAGTGCCAGTACCGACAGAAGCACGCGCTACTCGACGCCTCGAACAGCTCGGCCCATGCGCCGGCGCGCGCAGCCGTGAGCGGCTCGATGGTGATCATGCGATGGGCGCGGCGAGAGGCGGATGATGGCGCTCTACTGAGGCCGCGATCGAGAACATCGTCGACTCGTCGAGCGCGCGGGTGATCACCTGAAGCCCTATGGGCAGGCCCGATTTCGTGGGCGCGCAGGGGACGCTGATCGCAGGCAGACCCGCGAGCGACGCGGGCAGCGTGTAGATGTCCGAGAGGTACATCGTCAGCGGGTCGTTCGTCTTCTCGCCGAGCTTGAACGCGGGGGTCGGAGCGGTGGGACACACGATTGCGTCCACGTTCGCGAACGCGGCCTCGAAGTCACGCGCGATGAGCGTGCGGACCTTCTGCGCTTTCAAGTAGTACGCCTCGTAGTAGCCCGCGCTGAGGACGAACGTGCCCAGCAGAATGCGGCGCTTCACCTCGACGCCGAAGCCTTGGTCGCGCGTCGCGCCGTAGATCTCCTTGAGGTCACGCGAGCGCTCGACGCGGTGGCCGTAGCGGATGCCGTCGAAGCGGGCGAGGTTGCTGGAGGCCTCGGCGGTCGCGACGACGTAGTAGGTGGCGACCGCGAACTTGGTGTGGGGCATCTTCACGGGGACGATCGTGCATCCCTCACGCTCGAGTTCTGCGATCGCGGACCGCACGCTCGCCTCGACCTCGGGATCGAGGCCCGCGGCGAAGTACTCCTCGGGGAGGCCTATTTTTAGCCCCTTCACGGGTCTCTCGCACGAGGACTCCCAATCCTCGATCGCCGCGTCGAGGCTCGTGGCGTCCTTCGGGTCGCGTCCGGCGATCACGTCGAGCAAGCGCGCCGCTCCGCGCACGTCACTCGCGAACGGACCGATCTGATCGAGGCTCGAGGCGAACGCGATCAGTCCGAACCGCGAGACGCGTCCGTAGGTGGGCTTCACGCCGACGGTGCCGGTCAACGCCGCGGGCTGTCTTATCGAGCCGCCGGTGTCGCTGCCGAGCGAAGCAGGTGTCATCCGCGCCGCCACGCATGCGGCGCTTCCGCCCGACGAGCCGCCAGGCGTGCGCGCCAAGTCCCACGGGTTTTTGCATGGCCCGTAGGCGCTGTTCTCCGTGGACGACCCCATCGCGAACTCGTCCATGTTGGTCTTGCCGGGCAGCAGAGCGTCCTCGGCCTTCAGTCGCGCGACCACGGTCGCGTCGTAGGGCGGAACGTATCCCTCGATGATCTTGGAGCCACTGGACGACACGATTCCGCGCGTGCAGAGCGCGTCTTTCAGCGCGACCGGCACGCCCGCGAGCTTGCCGAGCTTGTCCCCGCGCGCGCGCTTGGCGTCGATCGCGTCGGCCGCTTGTGTCAGCGACTCCTGCGAGATCGTGAGGAACGCGTGGACTTTGGGATCGACCGCCGCGATGCGCGCGAGGCATGCCCGCGCGACGTCCGCCGCTTTCACGTCGCCGCTCCTCACCTTGTCCGCGAGCTGAGTCACGGTGAGCGCGAGCAGGTCCATCAACCCTCTCCGACGTAGGCGGGGATCGCGAAGCCGCCCTGCGACGAGCGCGGTGCTTGCGCGAGCGCGTCTTCGTGAGAGACGCCAGGCAACACGGAGTCTTCACGCCAGGCGGTCTTGCCCATCAACACGTGGCTCGTCGGCGGGACGTTCGACGTGTCCAGCTGCTCGAGCTCGGCGACGTACGCGACGATGCGCTCGAGGTCCTTGGCCATACTTTGGGTCTCCTCTGCCGTGAGCGACAGACGCGCGAGCTCCGCGACGCGCGAGACTTCTTTTTCGTCGATGGGCATGGCTGCGAACTTAGTCAAGCGCCCTTGCGGTGTACAGTGCAGCTGGGGATATGCGAGCCTGGTGACCGTGAGCAAGACCCCGAAGAAGCGGTCACCCGGAGAGAACCTCGCGGAGTACGGCTGGCACGTCGCGCAGGTCTTCTCGGAGGACAACAGCTACCCGCCGTTCGCGTACACGATCGGCCTCGAGGCGAAATTCGATCATCCGGAGGTCGTGATTTTCGGCCTCAACAACGATCTCGATTTCATGCACCGAGTGTTGAACGGGATCGGCTCGCGCGTGGAAAAGGGGGAGCACTTCCTCCACGGCAGTATGAAAAAGGGGATCCTCCCGGGCTACACGTGCGCGTTCGCGCGCTTTCCGAAGAGCGCTTACGAGGACCACCTCGGTCGCGCGATCGATCACTACGACGGCAAGTTTCGTTGCGTGCAGTGCATCTGGCCGGACCCGAAGAAGAAGCTTCCGTGGGACCCGCGCGTGATGCTGCCGACCCTCTCGCGCGAGCCGGTGTTTCTACGCCCCGACGCCGGGCCGCGCGATCCGAAGTGGCCGTTCGACGATTCGCAGAGTCGGCTCGTGTTCGTCACGCGGCAGGTCGCGACGGGCGCTGAGCCGATTCGCTTCGCGGGCCGGTTCGCGGGAAGTGGCGAGTGGCAGTTCGTCTGCAACACCACGAGCGATCCACAGGACCTGCTGCTCGCCACGCTCGGCTGGGCGCTCGATCACGACCGAAGCGTCGCCGCGATCGCCGGCTTGCGGCCCGGGCAATGCGCCGAGCGAAAGTCCGCGAAAAAACCGTGGAAGCGCAGCTCCATGCCAGACGAGTGATCCTCCGGGGTCACGGTGCGCCGCAAGAGAGCCAGTCCGCGAGCTTGTCGCGCTCCGACTTGGGCGGGTCGTCGGGGCCGGGTGGCATGAAGGTGTTGTCGGCGGCGGCGTTGACGAAGATGCGATCTCGGCTCATGCGGATCGACTCGACGGTGGTGAACGCTCGCGAGCTGTACCCGTTAGGTCCGCCGTGACAGCTCACGCAGTAGTCGTTCATGAACTGCTTACCGAAGTTGTCGTACGTGAGCGACGTGCCGCCAGGCGGGCAAGGGTGCCGATCAATCGTGTCGGCACCGCTGCACGCGGCGATGGCCGCGAATGTCAGCATGATGACGATCGCGCGCG
>JAYVYD010000470.1:0-16889 GCA_043784605.1 Myxococcales bacterium
GTCGTGGCTCAAAGCCAACGGTGAGGACAGCGCCGCCGCCAGTCTGCGGGAGGGCCTCGAAGAGACGCTCACCGTGCACCGTCTCGGTCTTCCGCCAACTACGAAGTTGGTAGCCGTCGAAAAGAACGTCGCGTAAGAGGTCCCATCACGCCGTCGCTGCTACGCGAAGTTCAACAGGCACCGGGGCATTGCGCAGAACCGCAAGTACGTGATGCAGATGACCGGCGACAACGACGAGGGCAAGGCCGAACTCGACAACTTCATCCACCCGGAAGAGCGCTACCCAGTCGTCGTCACGACGTCCAAGCTGCTCTCCACGGGCGTCGACGCGCAGACGTGCAAGGTGATCGTGCTGGACCAGAACATCAAGTCGATGTCCGAGTTCGCAGATCATCGGGCGCGGCACGCGCGTGAATGAGGACTTCGGCAAGAGGAGAGTTCTTCGCAGTGTCGTAACGATGTCAGTTCGTCCCGCTCAAGAGGAAGTCGTCGAACTGGACGACGTTCTCGGTCTTGCCGGATGCGGTCACGCCGAGCACGGTGTCTCGCACAGCGGTCGTCGGCGGGTCGAGTGGTGACGAGTCGGACTGCACGAGGACGCCGTCGATGAACAGGAGACGTTCGAGGGAGCAGGAGGTGGTGTGATATCGAGACGAATCTCCATCCATGTATCGAACGCAACGGGGCCGACGTTGACGATCATGGGTACGTAGTTTTCAACGATGTCGAGATAGATGTTGCCCTTGTCCACGAGCACTACCGCGACCGACTGCAAGTTCATCCCCGTTTGGTACCCGAGCTGCAGGACATTGACCGTCTCCCCCACGTCGCTCGCGCGAACGCCAACTGCCACATAGCCCTCGCTGTGGCGATGTTTCTTGCGGGACCGCGCTAGCCAATCGAAGCTCATAGCTCGTCGTTCAGGCACGCATGCTCGGCAGCGAGCGCGTCTGCGGTACGAGCCTAGAGGCCAGAGGCAGAGCGGCCCGCGATCCGCGAGCCGCCACACACGATCCTCGAGCCTCTGACCGCATTCGCGCACGCAGACGCGCACGCGCACGATCCTCCAGACTTCGCGCACGGCGGAAAGTAGACACGATATAACTCCCGCGGTGACCACACTCACCACCGAAGAATCTGCCGCTCTGCTCTCACAAGTCCTCGCGGACTACACAGAGCTTCAACGACGCTACCCAGGCGAGAGCGGCAAACGCCAACCCGTGCACACCGTCTACGGCGGCGGGCACCTCTTCAAAGCAGACACGGCGAACAAACTCGGAGTGCTCGCACTACGCGCCATGGACGAGCACGCGCCAGACGCGTTCACTTTCGCGCGCGCGTTCGGTCTCACGGGTCACGAGTCCCTGCCGACGACGATCGCCGAGACACGCAACGCCACCGAGCTCTTCGAGAAGAGCCCAGCGTCGCTCGCGGCCGCTTCCCGTGCGGCTTGGCTCGCGTGCACCGTTCACGCGCGGGTCCGCGCCAAGCTCGCGCGCGAACCTGTCGAAGACTTTCGCATCGACTTCGAGGACGGCTACGGCAATCGCCCCGATGCAGAAGAGGACGGGCACGTGGCGCTCGCCGCCAAAGAGCTCGCGCGTGGTCACAAGGAAAAGACGCTGCCTCCGTTCATCGGCATTCGCATCAAACCGTTCACGCGCGATCTGGCGGCGCGCAGCCTTCGAACGCTCGACATCTTCCTCACCACGCTGAAGGGCGAGCTCGGCACTGCGTTGCCCGAGGGCTTCGTCGTGACGTTCCCGAAGATCCAGACGGTCTCTCAGGTGAGCGCGTTCGTCTCGGCGCTGGACGCGCTCGAGAAGAAGCTCGGCTTGGCGAACGGAGCCGTGCCGATCGAGATCATGGTCGAGCAGACGCAGACGCTCTTGCTGCCGGATGGCAGGGGAGCGCTTCCTCTCATCCACGACGCTTGCCGTGGCCGCCTGTTCGCCGCGCACTTCGGGACGTACGACTACACGGCGAGCTGCTCGATCACGGCGGCGCACCAGGAGATGTTGCATCCTTCATGCGATTTCGCGCGCCAAGCGATGCAGGTCGCGTTCGCGGGAACGGGCGTGTTCTTGTCGGATGGCGCGACGAACGTGATGCCCACGGGGCCGCACAAAGACCCGAAGACGCACGAGCAACGCGCCGAGAATCGAGCGGCGGTGCATCGCGCATGGCGACTCCACGCCGAGCACGTACGCCACTCGCTGCGCAACGCGTACTACCAAGGTTGGGATCTCCACCCCGCCCAACTCCCCACACGCTACGCCGCGGTCATCTCGTTCTTCCTCGAGGGCCTGCCCGCAGCGACAGAGCGCCTGAAGAACTTCGTCGACAAGGCCGCGCAAGCCACACTCGTGGGCGACGTGTTCGACGACGCAGCCACGGGCCAAGGGCTGCTCAACTTCTTCTTGCGCGGCCTCTCCTCGGGCGCGCTCACCGAAGACGAAGCGAAGGCGACGGGACTCTCGCTCGAAGAGTACCGCTCGCGATCGTTCCTGAAGATCCTAGAGAACCGAAAGAGAATGTAAGGCGTCCTCTCCCCGTAAACGTGCCCGTGCCCGCTCTGAGTTCTGGTCAGCTTCCGCGGTACGTCGAGTAACCGAACGGGCTCAACAACAGCGGCACATGATGGTGCGTGGCCTCGGTGATCTCGAACACGATCGACACCTCGGAAAAAAACGCGCGCTCGGCGTAAGCCTTCGTGTCGAACGTGAGTCGATACGTTCCGAGCTCGATGCCCGCGGGCGCGAGCGTCTTGTTACGGCCATCCGAGTCCGTCTCGCCAGCGCCGACGCGTGTCCACGTGCCGTCCAATCCACGTCGATCGAGCGTGACCGGGACGCCCCGCGCCGGTGCGCCGATCGCGGTGTCCAGCACGTGTGTCGAGATCGTCGCGCTCATGTCTAGCCTCCGATCAGCTTCAGCAGCCTGAGGTTCATGATCTGTCGCAGCTCTTCTGCGGCGACCGAGAGCTCTGCTTGCGGCGTGTTGTGCAAGCGCGAGCGCATGACGTGCAAGATGTCCGCGCCGGTCTTGCCTGTTGCGTTGATCAAGAACACCCAGCCGAACTTCTCTTCGTACTGCGCGTTCGCGATGGCGACCGACGAGAGCGTCTGCGAGCTCGCTCGTCGCGCCGTGCCTTGCTCGCTCGCGCTCCACTTCGTCTCGCGCTGCGTGCTCGCCTTCGTCTCTCCGATGCGCGGGTGCGCCGCGAACGCCTCGAGCCACGCCTCACGAGGCAGCGCCTTCCACGTCGCGTCGGCGATCTCGAGGAGCTGAGAGCCGCTCGTGAACGGGCGAGAGCGAGACATCGCGCGCACCCAGGCGTTGGCCGCGCAGCACGCGCGCAGATGCCCTTCGAGCGCACGCTGGCCGAGGCCGTTCACGTGGCGCGCGAGTGCGTCTGCTTTGCCGACCTCGTTGAGTCGGCCGAACACGCGCAAGCGGCTGACACCGCCGTCCGGGAAGACCCTCATGCGCACGTGGGTGAACGGGCCGTGCAACGAGAGTTCTTCGGCGAAGACGTGACGCGTGTGCGCCATGAGCTTGACGCGAGGGACCACGACGACCCACGGGCCGTCCGCCGTCGCGCCGCCATCGATCGCGGCGGTGTCGGGGAAGTTGCCCTTGAAGTGATTGGTGTCGATCTCGATGCGCTCGATCGTCCCTTCGCCAGCGAGCTTCACCACCGCCCAGTCGTGCGTCTCGGCGTTCACTCCGCGGCGACGCTTCGTCTCCCAACCGTCGCTCATGTTGGCGGCGCGTCCGGGCGCGATGAGGTTGTGCTTCGGCCCGAAGAACATGTCGCTGCAAGAGAGGACCTCGCCTCCGCTCTCGAGCGCCGCGAGATCGATCTCGTTCTTCGCGCCACCGAGCGCGCGCCAGTCGGGAGCGACCGTGCCGTGCACGCGCAAGCGCGCGACACCGCCGTCGGGATAGATGATCAGGCGCAGGTGCGTCGCGATGAACTCGCTCGAGACGTCGAAGAAGTTGAGTGTGTTGCCCTCGATCGGAGTGCGCGGCTCGAGCTTCACCCACTCGGTCGCCGATGACTGAAGCACCTCGACGCTCGTGTCCGATCGCATCTGGCACGCCTCGAGCTCGAAGGCCTCGGGGAAGTTGCCCCTGAAGAAGCTCGTGTCGACGACGACGCCGCGCACGATCCCCGGCACGCCCAAGCGGATGATGGCCTCGTCGCGGATGTCCCGGCCTACCGCGCGCTTGCGTAGGGACTCCCAGCCGTCCATCCATTTTCCGCGATCGGTGTACTCGTGCTCCAAGAACACGGCGGCGGTGGACTTCAGCAGGTTCTCTTTGCCCGCGAAGAAGTCGTCGCTCGCCCACAGCACGTGACCGCCGAGCTTGTCGACGGCGAGATCCACGAGGTCCCTGAAGTCACTCATTCACGATTCTCCCCTAGCGAGCCACTTGCCGCGGCGCGCGTCGGTGATGCGTTCTCCGCGAAGCCACGTCTCGCGAACGACACCGAGGAGACTCTCTCCCATGTACGGTGTCACCTTGTTTTTATGCTCTACGAGCGACTCGGTCACTTGGAAGCGCGCGTCCGGATCGAAGATCGCGAAGTCTGCGTCGCGCCCCGCTTCGATCGCGCCCTTGCGCTTCAACCCGGCGAGCCGCGCGGGCGCTTCACTCATCCAAGCGGCGATGCGGTCGAGGCCGATGCCACGCGCCGCGCACTCCGTCCACACGACCGACAGCCCGAACTGAAGAGACGCGATGCCGCCCCACGCCGCGTCGAAGTCTCCCAGCTCTTGCCGTTTGAGCTCGGGAGTACAGGGCGAGTGGTCTGTCACGATGGAGTCCAATACGCCTTGTTTCAGCCCGATCCAGAGCGCCTCTCGGTTCTCGTGCTCGCGGATGGGTGGCGCGCACTTGAATGAGGTCGCGCCGTCGGGGATCGACTCGGACTCGAGCCGAAGGTAGTGCGGCGTCGTCTCCGCGGTGAAGGGCAAGCCCGCGTCCTTCGCCGCGCGCACGGTCGCGAGCGCGTTGGACGAAGAGAGATGAACCACGTGCGTGCGTGCGCGCGTCTGCTTGCAGAATGCATGCAGCAGCTCGACGGCCTCGTCCTCCGCGCGCTTGGGTCGTGACGCGACATAGCGAGCGTACGAGCGCACGTCCGCGCTAGGTAGCGACCGCCGCGCATCGGCGAGAGGGCCGGGGAGCTCCGCGTGCACGAGGAGAGGCGCGCCCGTGTCCGCGAGCGCGTGCATCGCCTTCAACAGATCGGCCTCGTCGAGTCGTGGGAACTCGTCCACGCCAGAGTCGACCAAGAAGCACTTGAAGCCGAGCACCCCCGCGTCGAGGAGATCGCGCAGCACGCGATCATTGCCCGGCACCGCTCCGCCCCACAGGCCCACGTCCATCGCGAGCTTGCCCTCCATCGCTTCACGCTTGCGATGCAGCGCGTCCACGCTCGTGGTCGCGGGGATGCTGTTGAGCGGCATGTCGACGATCGTCGTGACGCCACCCTTTGCGGCCGCGCGCGTCGCCGTGAGGAAGCCCTCCCACTCGGTGCGACCCGGCTCGTTGATGTGGACGTGCGCGTCCACGATGCCCGGCAAAATAGCCGCTTGCCCGTAGTCGATGAGTTCTGCGCCTTCCAGCACGTCGTCCCACGCGCCGACGCGAAGGATGCGCTCTCCGTCCAAGTGCACCGTCGCTGCGCGTGAACCTTCGGGCGTTACCACCTTGCGACTACGCAAGACTCGCATCACGCGACGATACCACTCTTGCGTGCGACGGAGAGGTCGGCGAAACTGCGCCGAGATGGCCGGACGAACCTTCGCCATCGGCGACATCCACGGGGACATCGTCGCGCTGCAGACGGTCCTCATGAGGATCCCGGCGATCGACGATCAGGACACGATCGTCTTCTTGGGGGACTACATCGATCGCGGACCGCGCTCGAAAGAGGTCGTCGAGACCGTGCGCGAGGTCCAGAGGCGCGCCCCCGCGAAGATCGTCACGCTCCGCGGCAACCACGAGGACGGCTGGCTGCGCGTGATCAACGGCGGCTGGCCCGAGTTCGTTTTGCCGCCGGGAAACGGCTGTCTTGCGGCGCTGCGTAGCTTCCGCGGTCTGCCGTACAGGGACGGCGATCTCGCGTCGCGCACAGAGCTCGAGGAGCTACGCACGGGAGCGTTCTTCCCGCGCGATGTCGTCGCGTGGATGAACTCGCTCGCGTTCTTCTACGAAGACGATCACGCGATCTACGTGCACGCGGGTCTCGTCCAAACTCAAGGGACCAACGCGGACGGCTCGCAAGGCGAGCCCGTGTGGCTGCACCCGAAGGACAGCGACAACCAGACGATGAACCTCTGGGTGCGCACGATGAAGTTCTTCCTCGAGTACAGAGGCAAGCTCGTGGTCGTCGGTCACACGTCGACGGACAACTTGCCGCCGGACTTGAGCAGCTTCACGCCGGAGGATCCGCTCGACATGTGGGTCGGCGAGAATGTGATCGTCACCGACACGGGCTGCGGCAAGGGTGGCTTCTTGACGTGCTTGGAGCTGCCGTCGCGCAACGTCTACGAGTCGCGCTAGCTCACGGCAGCAGCGTCACGACGACGTTGTCGCAAGTCATACCGACTGCCGGCGAATAGCCGCTCGGCGCCCCGTAGCCGACGACGACTCCGACGTTGCTCGGTGTGCTGGTCGCCGTGCTCGCGCTGGTCATCGCGATCGCGATCGCGCCGTCGAACCACAGCGCCAGCGTGCCCGTCGTGCCGAGCCCGACCTCCGCTCGCATGTGCGTCCACTTGTCCTCGGGCGGCGGTGTCGTCATCGGGTAATAGACGATCGGACCCATCGTCGCGGTCGCCATCGCCCAGCCATTCGCCCCAGTACGTACGATACCCGTCACGCCCAAAGTCGGACTGCCCATGTTGCCCTGCGCGACCCAGCTGATGAACTGCGTGTAGTCGTCTGCGCCGTAGACGGCCGACTCGAATCTCACGTCCGCCTCGATGCGCACCAGCGTCTTGCCTTTGAGCTCGAAGCCCTTGCCCAGGTTCGATAAGACCTTCAGGAACCCGGCGTCGGAGATGGCGTTCGAGCTCCCCGCGTGGATCGCGCGCGGCGGCGAGATGAACTTCGTGGACTCGACCAACGCTGCGCCACCGGTGGTGACGATGTTGTCCCAGCCGTCTTTGAGGTTCGCGGACTCGTCAAAGTCTGCGCAGAAGTCGGCGTCTTGTCCCATGCAAAAGGTCGCGGTGTCTGCGGGCGACTTTGCGTCTTTCACGTCCGCGCCCGCGTCGACGACCGGTGCCTTCGCGTCGAGGCTGTTGCTGTTGCCGCCGTCGCTCGTCGTCGTGATCCCGTCGAGGTTGGTGATGAGCGAGCAAGCCAGCGCGAGAGCTGCACAGGAGGCGATGAGGAGCTTCGGATGGCTCACGAGTTGGAGCCTATCACGCTCGTCTACTTCACGGCGTCCTGCGCGAAGATCCGCTTGAGCGCGGCGAGCAGCTTGCCGAGCGGTGAGTTGGGCGCGGTCTCCGCAGGGGGGTTCGCGAGCTCCAGCAGCTCGTCGAACACCGTGCGCGGAACGAACGAGCCGCCGCACTCTCCGCATCGCAAGATCACGGGTCCTTGACCTGTCAACGGACCGGTCGCGTGTTCGCCGGCGGCGTGGTTGCTGAAGTTCAGCGGCTGCTGATCACGCGGGCAGAAGGTTTTGCTCGGGTCGAGCGCCACCGGCGCGCGCATGGACAGCGGAGCCGCCTTCATCGCGACATCCACGGTGTCTCCATCGAACCAGTCGATCCACAAGCCGCGGCATGTCGGGCAGACGTCGATCATGACGTCGGCCGCACCGCGCTCGTCCATCACCGCCCCGCAAGCTGGGCATTTCGCGGGCATTCCCCGGTAGTCGGTCATGGCGCGCATTGAAGCACGGCTTGCTCTCGGTTGCGCTCAGAACGGGCGGCCGCGTCCGTTGCCTTCGGCGAGGTTCAGCAAGTCGGGTCCGCAGGCCGCGACGCCGAGGTCGTCCTGCTCTTCGGGATCGGTCGCGACATCGTAGCAGCCCCAAGCGCGATCGCCTTGGTGCGCGATGAGCTTGTGCGTGCCCTTCATCGCGCCCCAGTTCTTGAACGCGCACGCCCAGAGGTCCGTGCAGTTCGACAGCGGCAGCACCTGGTCGTGGCTTCCGCCGCGCAGCAGGCTCTCGCCCGCCATCTTGATGCGGAACGGCGCGAGGTTCGGTTCGTCCCAGAGGCCCATGAGATCGAGCAGGGTCGGCAGCACGTCGACGTTCGTCATCGGGGAGCTCTCGAGTGAGCGGAGGCTCTTCTCCTCTGCTTCGGTGAGCGTCCCCTTCGGCGCGTCGACCCAGAACGGCACGCGAATCTCACTGTCCCAGAGCGTCCCCGTGTGACCGACGGCGCCCTTCTCGTGCATCTGGTCGCCGTGATCACTGAGGAACACGATGACGGTCCGCGCGCCTTCGGGTCGCGCGCGCACGCCTTGTATCAAGCGGCCCACGGCGATGTCTTGGAGGTAGATCGCGTCTTGATAGCGATTGCGAACTTCCTTCTCGTAGCCCGGGCCATACGCGTTCGCCTCGGGCAAGAAGGGGGCGTGGTCGTAGTCGACCTTGTATGGGATGTGCGTGTTCGAGAGGTGCACGATGCCCAGGTACGGCTCCTTCAAGCCGTTCAGGTCCCCGATCGCGTAGTCGACTAGCTTGCCGTCGTCTGCGCCGATCTCCATCGTGGCGTCGGGTTCGATCTCGGTCGCGCCCACGCGGCGCGTGATCGGCGGGTTGCCGAGCCACGTGCCTGAGTTGCCGAACAACAAATTTTGCGACGTCCAATACGTAGACTCGAGGTTCGCCGCGTGCAGATACTCCCAGAGGAGCGGGGCCGTGTGCAGCTCTTTGCGGCTCGCGTTCGGCAGCAAGCCCGTCCACATGATGCCGAGCGAGATCGCCGTCGTCGAGTCCAGCGCACGCATCTGCTGGAGCACGATGCGCTCTTTTGCGGCCTCGTTGGAGAACGGCGTCCACTTGCACTCGGGTCCGTACGTGAGGCACGTGCGCTGCGCTCCGACGCTCTCCGTGATCACCCACAGCACGTTGCGCCGCACGGGCTGGTGCGCCACGAGAGCGGGGACGGGCAGGGGAGAGCGGACGCCGGGATGAAGGCGCTCGACGGTCTCATTGTGATCCCAGTGCGCGCGCGAGAGCTGTCCGAGCGCAGAGATGTAGAGCACGTCCGGAGGCGCGCCTTGCTCGCCGACATTGCCGAACAGGGAGAGCAACAGCCCGACGACGACGATGTCGAAGGCGAAGAGAGTGTTGTGTCTGCGAAAGCGCGAGAGCCGTTGGCCGCCGAACGCGAGCGCCAACGCGACCGCGAGAGGCGGCACGATGGCGTGGGCGAACGACCATCGATCGCTCCAGAGCTGCTGTCCCACGCTCGGCATGAACGAGGTGCCGACGAGCAGCGCACGATGGTCGAGGTACGCGCGATATCGCTCGAACGTGTACGCCTGACCACCGACCGCGAAGATCGCGCCCGCCACGAGCAGCGTCACCGCGACCCAGCGCAGTTTGGTCCGGCGCTGCATGGACGTGTAGACGAGCGAGCCCCAAAAACAGGCGCTCACGAGGACCCACAGCAGATAGATGGAGGCGTCGTGACGTCCCATCGACCGCAGCTGCTCGGAGCGATTCATCCAGTCGAAGACGATGATCGAGACGCCCGGCACGAGCGACGCGAGCGCCACCAGCGACCAACGCCGCCGCACACGCGACCTGCGCGCGACCCCGACCTGCACGCGTACCGGCACGACGGAGATGGACTCCTGAGGGCGGGAACGCGGCGACATCGAAACACCACAGTTACCGTTCCGTGGCGAATCCTGCTGTAATTCGTTGTAACGGGCCCATTTCGCGTTTGTGAGCGATCGCCGGGCGCTCGGCCCGATCACCGCCAATCTGCTCCACTTCTATTTGGGGCAGTCCCCAGCATCATAGTCGCCGCAGTACCAACCCGCAGAGCCGCACCAGGTGGCGTTGATGGGGATGTCGCAGCACACGAATCACGTATCGTCGTGAGTACGTGCACGCCACGCAGGCCCCACCGGCAAGCACGCGAATCCGTCGCCGGGACAGTCGAGCCAGCCACAGCCGGATGGGTCCGTTGATCCATCCAACCTGTTGCAACCCACCACCTCCGGCGGCAGAGCGCGATCGGCGTGGGATCCTCCGTCACCGCTCATCGAGCCGTCGGCGGGGACAACCTTCCCGCCGCACGCCAGCGTCATGCTGACGAGTGCAAGTCTGAGCAAAGGTGCCATGCCCGATGGCTTGTACCGATAGACGATTTCGACCATGGCTGACCCGGTCCCATGAGCTTACGGGTGGTCGCTCCTGCTGAGGAAAATTGAAATTCACGATCTGGTCGGAGGACTCTTTTAGTTGCTGGTTGCCGCCTCACGCGAGGCTCGTGGTTGCGTAGACGCACCGGTGACCGCCTCTTTCGAAGCAAGCACCCTTGACTTCGATGGTTGCATCCATACGTATTCGTGTATATATGAATGCCGTGTTCGATGCAGTCGTCCCCAGCACCCAACGGTGGGAGCTCTATCGGGTGCTCTCTGAGCCGTTTCGGCTGCGGCTGCTCGCGCTCGTCGCTGCGGAAGAGCTCGCGGTCGGCGAGATCGCGGAGTTGTTGAACGAGAGCCAGCCCAACGTCTCGAGACACATTGCGCCGCTGAAACAGGCCGGCTTGGTGTCGCTTCGTCGCGAGGGTACGCGCTCGCTCGTGAGCTTCCAAAACGCGGGCGACGCTGTCGTTGCCGACGCTCTCCGTAGCGGTCGAGCCCTCTGCGAAGCAGACGGCAGCCTCGCTCGCCTGGCCGACGTCATCCGCATGCGCGACTCTGCGGCGCGCGAGTTCTTCGAGCGGCCGCATGTGAAGGACCCGAGCGGCCCGCCTTCGGAGCTCGGCGCGTACCTGAGCGCGCTCGCGGTGCTCTTGCCTCATCGCGGCCTCGCGGTGGACGCCGGTACCGGTGACGGAGGCTTGCTCGACGTGCTCGCGCCGACCTTCGAGAGAGTGGTCGCGATCGATCGCAGCGAGGCGCAGCTCGCCATGGCGCGCGCACGCGTCAAGCACCGCGGGTACGCGAACGTCACGCTCGTGCACGGCGACCTCGACGGAAGAGAAGCGCTCAAGGAGGCCAAGAACAAGGCCGACGTCGTCTTCGCGACGAGACTGTTGCATCACGCGCCCAAGCCCGTCGCCGTGCTGGAGAAGCTCGCGGACCTTTGCAAGCCGGACGGCTCGCTCGTGGTGCTCGACTACGCGCGACACGACGACGAGCGCATGCGCGACCAAGCAGACCTCTGGCTCGGCTTCGAGCCCGCAGAGCTGAAGAAGCTCGCACGCGCCGCCGGCTTCACCGAGGCGCGCACGTCGCCGATCGCGCAACCGCTCACGGGTTCAGGGCCCGACGCGCACCTACCCTGGCAAATCATGGTGGCCACCAAGGCCACTACGAGTGACAAGAAATCGATCAAGGAGAGACATCATGGCTGACGGTTCATCGTTCGTTGCAGGCAAGTTCAAGGTCGCCGACATCACGCTCGCCGATTGGGGTCGTAAAGAGATCACCATCGCCGAGAGCGAAATGCCCGGTCTCATGGCGCTCCGCGCAGAGTACGGCGTGAGCAAGCCCCTCAAGGGCGCGCGCATCGCGGGCTGTTTGCACATGACCACCCAGACGGCTGTTCTCATCGAGACGCTGATTGTCCTCGGCGCCGAGGTCACGTGGACCTCGTGCAACATCTACTCGACACAGGACCAAGCCGCCGCCGCGATGGCGAAGGCCGGCATCCCGGTGTTCGCGTGGAAGGACATGACCGAGAAGGAGTACGACGAGTGCATCGAGATGCAGCTCAAGGCGTTCCCGTCCGGCAAGGGCCCGAACCTTATCCTCGATGACGGCGGCGATCTCACGATCATCGCGCACGAGCGTCACCCGGAGCTGTTCGACGGCCCCGACGGCATCAAAGGGATCAGCGAAGAGACGACCACGGGCGTTCACCGCCTCTACGACATGGTCAAGAACGGCAAGCTCAGGGTGCCGGCGATCAACGTCAACGACTCTGTCACCAAGAGCAAGTTCGACAACCTCTACGGTTGCCGTGAGTCGCTCGGCGACGGCCTCAAGCGCGCCACGGGCGTGATGTTCGCGGGCAAGGTCGCGGTCGTCGCGGGCTACGGAGACGTCGGCAAGGGCTGCGCGCAGTCGCTTCGCGGCCTCGGCGCTCGCGTCATCATCACGGAGATCGATCCCATCAACGCGCTGCAAGCGTCGATGGAAGGCTACGAGGTCACCACGATGGAAGAGGCCGCTCCCAAGGCGGACATCATCGTGACGGCCACGGGCTGCCTCGACATCGTTCGCCCCGAGCACATGAAGCTGATGAAGGACCAGTCCATCATCTGCAACATCGGTCACTTCGATTGCGAGATCGACGTCGCGTGGCTCGAGAAGAACACCAAGGAAGTGAACATCAAGGCGCAAGTCGACCAGTTCGTCTTCCCGGACGGCAAGCGCCTCACGGTGCTCGCTCGCGGTCGCCTCGTGAACCTCGGCTGCGCCAACGGCCACCCGTCGTTCGTGATGAGCACGAGCTTCTCCAACCAAGTCCTCGCGCAGATCGCGCTCTGGACCGAGAAGTTCCCGCTCGGCGTGCACGTGCTGCCGAAGAAGCTCGACGAGAAGGTCGCAGCTCTCCACCTCGACAAGCTGGGCGTCAAGCTCACCAAGTTGAGCGACGCGCAGGCGAAGTACCTCGGCGTCTCGAAGGAAGGTCCCTTCAAGCCCGAGCACTACCGCTACTAGTCGCTAATCGATTATCGCTAATCGATAGTCGGCTGACGAGAGGCCGGGTTCCGCGAGGGATCCGGCCTTTCGCTTTGGAGCACACGTTGGCGGATCGCGAGCAACTGATGCGGTGCCTGGATGACTCGTTTGCTTGCGCGCGCTCTCCTCCTCAGCGCGTGCGATTGCGCGGTCGGACCGGCCGTCGTCGACTCCAGCTCGAAGCAGAAATGCAAAAACTCGGGCGCGATCCCCGCAGACGGTGGGGGTTACTGTTGTCCGATCGGGATCGGCTCGACTGGATGTAGCTACAGCTGCGGTGGGAACAGGGGTGGATGGGCCGAGATCCGAGCGAGTGTTGCACGCGCTCCGAAAGGGACACTCCGCTCATGCCGTCAACGGACTCGCATGGCTGTGCGGAAGTCGTCTTCAATCCGAATGGGAGTTGTCTCGGCGACGCGGCGGCGTGTCAGAGCGCTCCCGACGCGAGCGACGCAGCACACGACTGAGTCAGTCTGCTCCGCCATCGCAGGCGGCCGCGTCCAAGTCGCGTATCGGGTTGGCGAACGACGAGCACGAAGAACGGGTCGCTACGTTTCCGTCACAACCGCACGCCCGGATCAACGAGCCCGGGCACGTCGCCTCGACGTCGACCTTGTGGCACTGGCCTTGGGCCGCGCACGACTCGGCGCCGCTCCAATAACAGAGATATCCCGTGCGACAGTCCGTGCTCGTCCCGCACGGCTGGCCGTCCGAGAGCGCGCAATGCACAGACGCGAGGACCAATAGAGAGGCGACGGCTCTAGTCACGGGCGACAAACCTGATTACTCCTTTTGTACGATGCGAAATGCAATCTTGTTCGTGGGCGCTGTCTTGGCCGCGTGTACGAAGGCTTCCACGACGTTGCCGCAGGAATTCGCAGGAGCCTACACCCACACGACGACGACGCAATTCGGCCCCATTTCGCAGGACACGGTCGTCGAGCTCACGGTCTCCACCAGCGGAATGAGCGTCCGGGCGCCGGAATCGGCGCTGATGCCGAAGCTACAAGGAGGCATTCAAATGCCGCTGGGCGGCAATCCGATGAACCTCTCGATGGGCGCGAACGAGACGACGAGCGACATCTTCACCGAGGTCACGTGCACCGCCTCCAACTGCCGGTTCAAGACCAAGCTTCGATGCGACGGGTCGATCGACAAGAACGCGGACGGCTCGTTGACGGTGATCGCCAACGGCGTGTGCAGCGATTGGTCCGGGAGCTGGAAGCGTGGAACGTAAGACGGCGGCCAAAGAGCAGGTCGTCCTCGAGGTGTCCGGGAGGCAGGTGACGGTCACCAACCCGAACAAGATCTATTTCCCCGAGCCGAAGTACACGAAGATCGAGGTCGTCCGATATTTCATGGCAGTCGCGGACGGTGCCGTGCGTGGAGTTCGGGATCGCCCGATGGCGCTCAAGCGGTACGTGAACGGCGCATCGCGGCCCGCGTTCTTCCAGAAGCGCGCTCCCGAGACGCGGCCGGAGTGGGTGAAGACCGCGACGCTGAGCTTCCCGTCGGGTCGCACCGCCGACGAGATCGTCGTGACCGACGCGTCGCAGCTCGCGTGGATTGCCAACCTGGGTTGCCTCGATCTCAACCCGCATCCCACGCGCGCGAGCGATCTCGACCACCCCGACGAGCTGCGCGTCGATCTCGATCCGGGTCCTGGAATTGGCTGGAAACAGATCGTTGATGTGGCAATGGTCGTCAAAGACGTGTTGGGCGACTTGGGCTTGATCGGTTGGCCGAAGACGAGCGGGTCGCGCGGCATTCACGTCTACGTGCGACTGTGTCCCCGCTGGAGCTTCAACGAAATCCGCAGAGCCGCGTTGGCCATCGCGCGTGAGGTCGAGCGGCGGGCGCCTACCCTCGCGACGAGCAAGTGGTGGAAGGAGGAGCGTCACGGCGTGTTCCTCGACTACAACCAGAACGCCAAGGACCGCACGGTCGCTAGTGCCTATTCGGTTCGACCCACCAAAGACGCGCGCGTGTCGATGCCGCTCACTTGGGAGCAACTGGCCGTTTGCGATCCGGCGGAGTTCACACTCGCAACGGTGCCGAAGATGTTCGCCGAGCGGGGAGACGCCCACGGCGCGATCGACGACACACCCGCGACGCTCGACACTCTGCTGGAGCTCTCTGCCAAGCACGAGCGGGACGGACAAGGCGACGCGCCGTGGCCGCCGCACTACGCGAAGCAAGCGGGAGAGCCCAAGCGCGTCGCGCCGTCGCGCGCGAAGAAAGAGGACCCTGAGAAGGCACCCGGAAAGACCGCGACACGGCGCGCAAAGCACCCGCTCATCGTGATCTCGAAATCGCCCGAGAAAGAAGCCGCGCTTGCAGGGCTGGAGCGTTGGAAACTGGAGCATGCAGAGGCGGCGACACACTTGATCCCCGACGACGTGCTCGTCGACGCGATGCGCGGGCGCCACATGACGTGGACACGGGTGCGCGTGAACCTGCGCAACGTGCCCGTCGAGCTTCGACCGAAGCAAGGGACTCCGGATCCCGACTACGACCCGATCGTGGAGTCACGAAAACCCGAGTGAGTCAGGTTCCGAAGATCTTGCTGATCTCGATCGCCGGAGTGACCTCGAGCTGAGCGTAGGAGCAATCCGTCGGCGCCTTGTCGGGGCGCCATCGCTTCAAGTGCGTGGCGTGACGGAAGCGCTTGCCCTGCATGTGATCGAACGCGACCTCGCACACGCGCTCGCATCGCAGTGGCTCCCACGAGAGATCTTTTCCGCGGCTCCATCGGCTCTGTCCACCCGGCTTTCGCTGCGGCGCCGCCTCTCCTTCGCCCTCGGCTGGCCGCGCCTCTGCGGGTGGAACGAACTGTCCCCACGGGTGCGACTCGCGCGCGCCCTCTCTCAGCGGCTCGAGATCCTTTGCGAGTTGCGCGCGCACCTCTCGCTTGAACGACGCGCAGATCCCGACGTGATGAAGTGAGCCTTCGGCATCGAACAAACCGAGCAGCAGTGAGCCCACGAGCGTGCCGCGAAACCCCTTGAACCAGCGAAAACCGGCCACGACGCAGTCCACCGTGCGCGCGTGCTTCACCTTGATCATGGTGCGCTTGCCGGGCGAGTAGACGAGGTCTTCGGCCTTCGCAACGACGCCGTCGAGGCCCGCGCCCTCGAACCGAGTGAACCAATCGACCGCAGTCGCGTGATCACGCGTCGCGGGCGTGAGCACGACGGGCGCCTTGCAGTTCGCGAGCGCAGCCTCGAGTCGGGCGCGTCGTTCCTTCTGCGGTGTGTTGCGCAGATCCTCGTCGCCGATCGCGAGCACGTCGAACGCGACGTACGAGGCTGGTGTGGTCTCGGAGAGCATCTTCACGCGCGACTCGGCGGGATGGATCCGCAGCAACAGGCTCTCGAAGTCCAGCTTGCCGGAGGTGGCGATCACTATTTCGCCGTCCAGCACGCAGCGCTCGGGGAGGCTATGTTTCAGGGGTCCGAGGAGCTCTGGGAAGTAGCGCTGCAACGGCTTTAGATCGCGGCTTTGGATGAAGACATCGTCGCCGTCGCGGAACACCATCGCGCGGAAGCCGTCCCACTTGGGCTCGAAGATCCAATGGTCGCCCGCGGGCACTTCGTTGGTGAGCTTGGCGAGCATCGGCTCTACGGGGGGTCGAAAGGGCAGGGACATGGCTCGACATCCTTCACACGTTCGACAAATGAGCCATAGTCATCAAATGCCGGATCTGTTCGGGTAGCTCCCCATCGAGATCGCAGGCGCGAGGGTCATCATGCAGTCCGAGCGCCCGAGCTGTGCGGCGAGGGTCGCGTTCGCGCGCAAACGAGTCATGTTCTCCGAGGTGCGAGGTTACTTGGACGCGCCCATGGCACGCCTGCTTTGTCAGGCCACCAGCACCACGCGCGGTTCGGCGAGATGCTCGTGCTCACACACTCAACGGCGGTGGCGCTCGGCGTAGGCACCGCGGGTCTCGCGACGGCGCTCGTTGGCGTACCGCT
>JAYVYD010000471.1:0-10168 GCA_043784605.1 Myxococcales bacterium
CTCCGACCTTCACATCGTCGACGCGACGCTCGCGAACGCGGCCATCACGCTCGGGACGGATCGATCCGTTTCGGCAGGTTGCGGCCTCACGCCCGCGACAGCGGACATCAAGCGACCCGCCGTGTCCTGGGATGGAAAGAAGATCGCCTTCGCCGCGCGTACGAGCGCGGGCGAGCCGCTCCAGATTTACGAGATGAACGCCGACGGCACCAACTGCAAGAAGCACGCGGAGATCAACGCGGGCGGCCCCTCTGTTGGCGGCATGCTGGTGCACAACTTCGATCCGCAATACAGCCCGCCTGACGCCAAGGGCGTCGTGAAGCTCGTCTTCGCGTCCACGCGCGGCGTCAACCACCCGAACTTCGACTACTCGGGACCGCAGCGCACGCCCGCCGATCCGACGAAGCTCAACGCGAACCTCTACGTGTTCGAGCCCAACGCTGCGGCCATAGGCAGCATGCGCGTCCGTGAGCTCACGTTCCAGCTCAACATGGAGCGCTACCCGAGCTTCATGAGCGACGGTCGCGTCATCTTCGACACGGAGAAACGCGAGCCGGGCTTCTATCAACTCGCACTCCGGCGCATCAACCTGGACGGCGGTGACTATCACCCGCTCTTCGGGCAGCGCTCGTCGGTCGGCAACCACGAGGTGTCTCAGGTGGTGGAGCTCGCGGACAAGAACTTCGCGGCGATCTTCGCAGACGGGGCCGCGCACCAGGGCGGTGCGCTCGGAGTGTTCAATCGATCCCTCGGCGTCGACTTCAAGAGCGCCGACCCGAAGGACTATCCGATCGATCCCACGGTGATCGATCCGAACGCGAGCGCGTCTCCGGACACCGCGTTCTTCCTTCGCTCGCTCCAATTCCCGGACACCAATGTGAGCGGCAAGGCGGGTACGCCGACCAAGGGTTTGTACAGCTCGCCCGCGGCGCTCCCGAACGGAAACATCCTCGTCTCCTACGGCGCAGCGGCAGACCCGAAGACGTTCGGCGGTGACTACGACGTGTACGTGGTCGACCCCATCAACAACACGAGCACCAAGCTTTTCGGCGCGGCCGGCACCGCAGAGGTGCAAGCGGTGGCGGTCTTCGCACGCGCGAACAAGGGCGTATTCGGGTCGGCGTTCGACGAACCCAACGGGCACACGATCATCCAACCAGAAGATCACTTCGAGGCTCAGATCACGGTGCTCGACGTGCCGCTGCTGGCCTCTCTCCTATTCCAAAACACGCCGACGGGTCGCCCCATCGAGGACTTCTCCACGTTCCAGGTCTTCGAGGAGATGCCCCCTCCCACGGACATGACGACGTTCGCAGCGGGCGGAGCCAACGTGGCAACGGACGACTTCGGTCAGGTCTACGTGCGGCGCAGACTGCTTGGCACCGTGCCCATCGAGTCGGACCACTCCGCGAAATTCACGATCCCTGGTGGCGTGCCGATCGTCCTGCAGGTCCCCGAGACCGCGACGTCGAAGGGACAGCTGCCGCGCGTTCAGCGCGAGGAGATGTCGTTCTACCCTGGCGAGTACACGCACCAGTCGTTCCGCCGACAGTTCTTCAGCGGGCTCTGCGCCCAGTGCCACAACTCGATAAGCGGACGCGCGCTGGACGTCGCCGTTCAGCCGGACATGCTCACGCAAGCGTCGAACATCATCGCGCGCAGCACCGCCTCGCACGATCTCAACGCCCCACCCGCCTCGCGCAGCACGACGTTCTTGGGACCGCCGGCGAAGCCTTGGTGAGTCTCTGATTCAGCCGTCGAGTACGAGCTCGTCTTTGTGAATCACGACGACCTCGGTCGCCTTTCCGGCGTCTCTCGAGACACTCATCGAATCGGCGCGCGCGAGGCCTCGCCCGAGCTCCTTGCCCGTGCCGTCGAGCAAACGCACGGCGTCGCCCTCGCGGAAATCGCCACGCGCGCCCAGCACGCCGACAGCGAGCAGACTCCGGTTCTCGCGAACGGCTTTCACCGCACCGGCGTCGAGCACGAGGTCTCCGCGCGGGCGGAGCGTGAACGCGATCCAATATTTTCGCGCGCTCATCCGCACCTCGGCGGCGTGGACGTGCGTGCCGACGTCCTCTCCGCGCGCGATCGACGCGAGAATATCGGGGTCCTTGGCGTTGGCGATGACGACGTGCGCTCCGGTGAGCGACGCTCGACGCGCGGCCTCGAGCTTGCTCGCCATGCCTCCAGTTCCGGCAAGGCTCTTGCCCTTGTTCACTAGCTGGACGAGCTCCGCGACGTCCGCGGTCGACCGCACTCGCTGACCACGCGCGTCCAACACGCCCGCGACGTCCGAGAGAAGCACGACGAGCTCGGCGCCCACGAGCGGAGCCACCATGGCGGCGAGCTGATCGTTGTCGCCGAATTTGATCTCGTCCACGGCGACCGAGTCGTTCTCGTTGAGGATGGGCACGGCACCCGCCGACAAGAGCTCCCCGAGCGCGTCACGCGCGTTGTTCGCGCGCGTGCGATCCGAAAGATCTGCGTGCGTGAGCAAGACCTGCGCGACCGGCACACCGAGAGGGGCAAACGCCTCTTCGTAGGCGCGCATGAGCGAGCTCTGCCCGGCAGCGGCCGACGCTTGGAGCTTCTTGACCTCGCGCGGGCGCGCCTTGTAGCCGAGCTTTTGCCAGCCGAGCGCGATGGCACCGCTCGATACGATCACGACGGTCTTCTTCGACGCGCGCAGCACGGCGACGTCTCTCGCGATGCGGGCACACGCGTCGTTCACCGAAGCGAGCGAGCTCGAGCCGATCTTGACGATCACGCGTTTGGCGCGCGCGACGTCCTCGCGAGCAACCTTCATCAGTGCTCGACGATGGCTTCGTCGAACGCCGCCTCGAGCCTTCGCACGACCCAACCCGGGAGGCTCGCGGCGAACGACAGTAGACCGTCCGTTGCTTGCGTGATCTGATCGCGCATCTCCTCGGGAGCGATCGACTCGACGTGCTCGGGCCGCGGCGGCGTCGTGAAGAGCGCCGTGAGCGACTTGTTGATGGCACGGCGCACACGCTTGGCCTCGACTTGGTCGATGCGCACGGCCGCCGAATCTCGTGCAGTCTGCAAGTATCTCGCGAACAGGTGCCCAAGTGCGAACGTGAGGAGTGCGGAGCGTAGCGGAGAGAGGAACATCAACGGACCGAAGCGGGCGAGCACGCGCGTCGCCGCGAAATTCAGCGCCGAGCCGAAGAAACCGCCCGAGCCCTCGGTGATGCCTTGCTCGATCAGCGTCTGCCGCGCCTCTGGCGTGAGCGAGACGCCGTAGCGCATGGCGATGTCTTGTACGAGCGCGCCGCGGATGCGCGTGGCGATAGTCCCTGGTAGCCACGGTAACGGGACCGCACCGATTGCCGCGCCCATGAGCGCGTAGCTCCCAAGTCGCCCTGATCCGAGCCTCTCGGTGGGTGCCGTCAGCGTGGCGTCCGTGCGCCTGGTGGGAGTTGCCATCGGCGGTGGTTCTATCACAGACTCACGCGACGCCATCCGCCACGGGGCGCAGCGATACGATCGTCACGCCCGCCTCCACGGCCCAGACGAAGAGGTCGTGCGTGGTCTGCGAAGCGGCAAGATCGACCGTGAGCTCGCGGTCCTTGGCGGCGGCCACAGCGCCCTTGGTGCGAGCGAGCTCGGCGAGGGCTTGCGCGGGTCCTGAGACGCGCAGCGTGTACACGTGATCGCGCGATGCGATCTCGGCGGGCGAGCCCTGCGCGAGCACGCCACCTTCGCCGAGCAACAGAGCGTCGTCCACGCGCAGCCCCAATGGAGACGCGAGCGGGATGCGACCCGTGAGCCAAACCCAGCGAACGTCGTCGAGCGCCTCGGCGACGACGCGGCCGAGCTTCCGCGAGACGTCGTCCGGCAGGCCCACGGTCGGATCGTCGAAAACGATCGTGCGAGCGCCCGTCGCGAGTGCGGCCGCAACAGAAGTCGCGCGGCGTGCGGCGAGCGGTGCAGTCGAGAGCTTCTTGTCCGCCCATTCCGCGAGTCCGAGCCTCGGGATCGCGTTCGCGGCGGCTGCGGTCGCGTCGGCGGCGGACATCCCGCAGAGGCGCGCGGACCACACGGTCCACTGCCGAGGGCTCCAGTCTGCGGGCATCCGCGGGTCCACCGGCGCGTGCACGATCGCATTCGCGCGACGAGCCTCCGACACGGGCGCGCCGTCGATCGAGAGCGCGCCTCGCGCTAGCGGTGAGAGACCAGCGAGCGCGGAGCTCAGCACCGACGAGCCACCGACGATCGCGAGGTGCGGGCCGTCTGATGCAAACGTCAGCCGTTCGACGAGCACCCCGCGAGGGCCATCGACGCGTACACCGTCGGCGCTCAACCACTTCAAGGTCACCGCCCGAACCTAGCACCTTGCAGACGACAGAGGAGTGGAGTCACACTTTCGGACACATGCGGCATACCCCAGCCAAACGCGCCCCCAGGGCCGCGCCCCGTACGCGCATCGAGTCCGTCGAGACGCTGCTAGAGCACGGACACTTCAAGCGCGCCGCAGAGCTCGCGCGACAGTCGGTGGACGCCGCGGACCGCGCCAAGAATCCGCAGGCGCGGGCGGCGGCTCGGCGGCTCCTCGCGCACGCGCAGCTGAACACGGATCACGCCGCGGACGCGCTCGCGAACGCGCACGAGGCCGTTCGCATCGCACAGGCTTGCAAAGCCCACTCCGAGCACGCGCTCGCCGAGCTGGCGCTCTCGGAGATCGCGCGGTCGAGCGGCGATGACACCGCGGGGCTTGCCCACGCGACGCGGGCGCGCCGAGTCGCGGAGAGGTCGCGCGACCTCGGCGTTCTCCGCGCCGTGCTCGCGGAGATTGGTTGGCTCTTGACCCGCGTGGGCGACGCGGAGCGTGCGCGTGAGGTCTTCGCAGAAGCGCTGGCGATCCCGGACACCGCGTCGTCGCCGTCGCGGTCGTTTCGCGTGTTCTACAACTCGTCGCGCGCAGCGCGAGCCGCCGGGCGTGTGACGGACGCGCTGCAGATGCTCGACCAAGCGGAGGTGCTCGCGAAGCGGGCCGACCTGCGCGCCGCATTGTGGAGCATCGCAACGACGCGGACGCTCACGCTGCTCGACGTCGGCGCGATCGACGAGGCGCGCCAGGTGCTGCTCTGCCACCCGATTTCTCCGGAGGCCCCGCGTTGGCAGCGCGCGCAACAGCTGATGCTGCAGGCAAGCATTGCCGTCGCCGCTGGCGAGCGCCCGGACGCGGTGCTCGTGCTGGTCGCGTCGGGCCTCGAGCTCGCGACCGATCACGCGCTCACGCGACAGTCGCTCGAGCGGCTGCGAGTCTCGGCGCTCCTCGCGCGCGGCGAGAGGGAAGAGGCCGAGCGTGTAGCGATAGCGATCGTGAGTGAGAGCGCGCGAGGAGGAGCTCGACCCGTCGTCGCCGCGGCGATGGCGCTCGCAGCTCGCGCCGCGACGCACCCACAGGCGGCGCTCCTCCGATGGCTCGGCGCACACTCGCTCGCATCCGGAGGCGTAGCCGCACGCGTCGAGCACGAGTCGCTCGCGGCGCTCGCGGGTGAAGCAGACCCGATCGGTAAGCTCAGTCGAGACGGCTGTGCCGTCGCGCACGCGCGACTCGTCGAACGCACTCCGCCGCACCTGCGCGCGACCGCGCGGCGTACGCTGCGTCAAGTGGAGCAGCGCTTCAGCGCGGAGGCGACTCGCGCACCCAAGGTCGAGCTCGACCCACACACGGCTCGCGTGAGAGAAGACGTCGGCATCGTGGGCTCCTCGAGCAGCCTGCTCCGCGCGGTCGCGACTGTGGCGCGCTCCTCTCGCAACGCGTCGTCGATCGTCCTCATCGGCGAGACAGGCAGCGGAAAGGAGCTGTTCGCGCGACTCGCGCACGAGCTTTCCCCCCGTCGTCTGGGCCCGTTCGTCGCGATCAATTGCGCCGCCATCCCCGAGCCGCTCCTCGAGGCGGAGCTCTTCGGACACGAGCGCGGAGCCTTCACGGGCGCGTCGCAATCACGCAAGGGTCTCTTCGGCGAAGCGGACGGCGGCACGCTGTTCTTGGACGAGCTCGGCGAGATGAGCGCCGCGATGCAGGCCAAGCTGCTGCGTGTGCTCGAAGATCGCGAGGTACGCGCGGTCGGCGGCGGGAAGGTGCGCAAGGTGGACGTGCGCGTGATCGCCGCGACGCACCGCGATCTGATCTCGCTGATCGCGGGCAAGCAGTTTCGCGAGGACCTCTACTATCGAATCGCAGGTTGGACCGTGCGAGTTCCGCCACTGCGCGAGCGCCCAGAGGACGTGCCTGCCATCGCGCGAGCGCTCCTCGCGCGCGACCCGTCGACGCGCGGCTACCGCATCGACGTACCGGGACTCACCGCCCTCGCGGAGTACAGCTGGCCCGGCAACGTGCGCGAGCTCTCCAATGTCATTCACCTAGCCGCTGCTCTCGCCGAAGACGACGTCGTGGGCGGACATGAGGTAAGGCAAGCAATCGGTGATCGCGCGCAGCGTCCGTTGAAAGACCAGACCTCCGCAGTCATCGAGACGACGATCGAGCAACTGCGAGGGCGCCATCATTCGGAGGTGCGCGAGCTCGCAGGTCGCGCCATCGCCGCCGCAGACGGCAACAAGCGAGCGGCCGCCCGCGCCTTGGGCATCAGTCGCCAGAATCTTTACCGCCTCATCGAGGAGACCTGAGGTCCTCGTTGTTGACGACGGCACAGCGCTCGCAAACAATTGGGGGGAATAGGAAGATCACCATGGAAAAGGCCAAAATCGCGGGCTTTTCGAGGGAGCATGCCCCCCGTAGTGCGGGCGCCCGCCCCCATCTCTTGGCGGTCGGTGTCGTCGCGCTCGTCGCAGGCGCGTGTGCTGCGACGGACGGCAACCAGGTGACATCGCCGTCCGTACTCGGCATGAACGATCGTATCCCGCCCTACTTCACAGATGGTCAGAGCACGATCTACCAAGTTCAAATTCCCGTGAACATGCCAGTGCGCGCGCCCACGCAGGCCGAGCGCAGCGCGCTCCCCAAGGACAGCGCCCTCTGGCCGCACGCTCCCTTCGTCGGCGTCAACGACATCCGCACGCAGATTCGCTACACGCTCACCAACCTCGACAACCACACGAACAACGTCGAAATCTTGGTGGACCCTTGGAGCGAGTTCATCCACTACAAACCGGGCCTTCAGGTCGTCAGTGACGAGCAGACGACGCCCGATTTCAGCGCCTGGGACAAGTTCGTTCCGGTCCACGCCAAGGAGCGTCTGCAGGGAACGATCACGGCAGACGACACGCGCGAGATCGCGATCGATCTCGCGACCGTGTTCAACATGGCCAAGGTGATCCCGCCGACCGACGCGAACTTGAACTCCTATTTCAATCACGCGTTCAATCTGCAAAATCGCTCGACGGCCTACGATCCGCTGATCATGTGGGCCATCCCTCCGGCCCGCGAGGTCCCCGCGATGATCGGCTTCGATTTAGGTCTGCGCACGTTCGGCTCGGCGAACATCGCGATCGAGGTCCAGGTGGATGTGGTGGATACGAGCTCCGATCAGAACAAGCTTATCCGCGCAGGCATGACCTCGTGCGCGGGTAACCCTGGAGAGTCGCAGCCGAGTCCCAACCGTTGCGACGCGCCGATGTACATGCCGGACACTGTCCTGCAAACGCCGAAGCCGCCCGTGCAGTGACGCTTACGGCTGCTTCGATTGGTGGAGTTTGTCCGCCAAGAGTAGCACCTCGTCGCGGATCTTGTTGACGTCGAACCCGAAGCGAAGAGCCGCGAGTACGCGCCTCGAGGGATCGAGTATGAACGTCACACGTTGAGCACGGCCGATGATGGGCCATCGCACGTCGTAGGCGCGCGCGATCGACTCGTCCGAGTCCCCGATCATCGGAAACGGTGCGTGGAGCGACTCGGCGAACTTGCACTGAATCTCATGCTTGTCCGTGCTGATACCGAGTACGGCGGCGCCGATCAGAGTGAGCTCGTTGTAGGACTCGACGAAGCGCCCCGTCTCGCGCGTGCACCCAGGCGTGAACGCCGCAGGGAAGAAGAAGATGACCGTACACACGCGCCCGGCGTTCTCGGAGAGTCGAAACCGGCGACCATCGGTCGCGCGCGCGTCGATGTCGGGGGCGATGGAGCCAACGTCGAGCATGCGACGCAGTCTAACCGACGACGCGCTCCTCGTGCGCAGAGGTTGATTGCGGCGGTATGTACTTTCGCGAGGTGCGCGCGCGACGTACGTTTTGACGATGACCGCCAAGACACCTGTCCTTTTTGTCGCTCACGGAGCTCCCCCACTCCTCGATGACGATGGCTGGGTCGCCGAGCTCGGTGCGTGGGCGCGCGCGATGCCAAGACCGAAGAGCCTGCTCGTGATCTCCGCTCACTGGGAGGCCTCGCCCGTCGCGATCGGCGCGACCTCGACGCGCGAGCTTTACTACGATTTTTACGGGTTTCCGCAGCGCTACTACGACGTGAAGTATCCCGCGCCCGGAGCGCCCGAGCTCGCCGCGCGGGTTCGCGAGGTCATCCACGGCGCCGGCTTGCAAACGCGCGAGTCGCCCGACCGCGGCCTCGATCATGGCGTGTTCATCCCGCTCTTGTGCATGTTCCCCGAGGCCGACATCCCGGTGCTCCAGATCTCGATGCCCACCGAAGATCCGCGCGCTCTCTACGAGCTCGGTCGCACGCTCGCGCCGCTTCGCGACGAGGGGACGATGATCGCCGGCAGCGGCTTCATCACGCACAATCTCCGCGCGCTCGGCGCGAACAAGCCGACCTGGGCGGTGGAGTTCGACGCGTGGACGGCCGACGTTCTGCGGCGGCACGACGTCGACGCGCTCCTCGACTACCGCGCGCGCGCCCCCGGCGTGGCCATGTCGCTCCCGACGCACGAGCACTACGTCCCGCTCATCGTCGCCGCAGGCGCTGCCGAGGCCGCGAGCGTGTCCTTTCCGATCGACGGCTGGGCGTTCGGCGCGTTCTCCAGGCGCTCGGTTCAGTTCGATGACTAAGATAGGGCGCGAATGGCGCACCTCGATGCCCAAACGATAGCCGCGTTCGCGAGGGGCACGCTCCCGAAGGACGAGACCGCTCGCGCGATGGGCCACATCACGGCCTGCGACGCGTGCCGAATCGCGGTGAGCGACGCGTCGTTCGACGCGATGGAGACAGACGACTCGATCGGTGACGAGTCAATCAAGAGCCCTGAGCCGCTGTCTTCCGGCCAGCTCGTAGAGGATTTGTATCGCGTAGAGGGCGTGCTTGGTCGGGGCGGCATGGGCACCGTCTACGCCGCGCGACACACCAAGGGCGGGTACCTCGTTGCCATCAAGGTGATGGTCCACACGTCCGGCTCTGGAGTCGTTCGCTTTTTGCGCGAGGCGGAGACGTGCCGCAAGCTCACGAGCGAGCACGTCGCGCGCGTGTTCGGCGCCAGCAAGCTGCCCTCAGGCGCGCCCTACCTCGTGATGGAATATCTGGCGGGCGAGGAGCTCGCGGCGATCATCAAGCGGGGTCCCGTGCCCATCCGCGACGCCGCGCTCTACCTCTCGCAGGTGTGCGCCGGCCTCCAAGAGGCTCACTCGCTCGGCGTGGTCCATCGCGATATCAAGCCGGAGAACTTGTTCGTCACGAAGCGCCCCGACGGCTCACCGGTGGTCAAGGTGATCGATTTCGGCGTCTCCAAGATCACGCGCACGAACCTCGACAGTGAGTCCAGCCTCACGGCGACCCAAGCGCTGCTCGGCACGCCCTCGTACATGGCGCCCGAGCAGCTGATGGCCGCAAAGAACGTCGACGCGCGCGCGGACCTTTGGTCCGTGGGCGTGGTCTTGTACGAGCTCTTGACGGGCAAGCTGCCGTTCGTCGGCAGCAACATTCTCGCGCTGATGCACGCGACGACCACCACCACCCCACAACCCATCTCGTCGCTCCGACCCGACGTCCCGGTCGAGATCGACGAGTGCGTCGCGGGGTGTCTGCAGCACGATCCGCAGCGTCGCTACGCTCGAATCGACGAGGTCGCGGCCGTCCTAGCGCCGTTCGTGGGCCATCGCTGATGCGCCTCGTCGTGCTCGGTCTGTGGACGCTCACCTCGGGCTGCGCGCCATCGGACCCGCTCCCCACGCAGGCGAGCGAGTGCACGTCGCAGGCAGCACCCGCGGACGGAAAGCCCATCGCGCGGTTGGG
>JAYVYD010000472.1:0-8207 GCA_043784605.1 Myxococcales bacterium
CTCCGCCCATGTAGATGACGCAGCGATGATCGCTCGCGTCGAGCGCGCGGGTGACGGCCCCGATCGTCTTTAGTTCGGGCTCGGTCGCGAGGAAATCACACTCGACACCGTGCTCGTGGAGCCATGCGCGCGCGCGCTCGATGCGCTCGTGGTTCTTGCCGCTCTGCGCGGTCGGGTTGCCTACGAGAAGGTGCGTCGCCATGCACCCATCGTACTCGCGTCAGCTCACGGAGATCGGGATCTGACGCACGATGGGCTTGGATTTGGGGAGCTTCACGCTTACGACGCCGTCCTTCAACGTTGCGCTCACGGCCTCGGGATTCACGTCCTCGGGCACCACGAACGAACGCTCGAACACGACGCCGTCGGCGCGCTTGGCGACGAGTAGGAGGCGCTGATGTTGGATGCGCGCGTCGAGGTCGCCCTGGACGACACCAGGGACGTCCGCGACGACGAGAAGCTCCGTGTCGTTCTCGAACACGTCGACAGCGAGAGAGAATTTATTCTGGCTCATGATTCGGCTCCTCACGTGGTGCTGATGGTGATCTTCTTGGGCTGCGCTTCGGGCCGTTTGGGCAGCGTGACCGTGAGCACGCCGTCCTTCAGCACGGCGGTGATGGACGCGACGTCGACCTTCTCTCCGAGCGTGAGCTCGCGCGAGAACGAGTAGCTCGAGCGCTCCTTGCGGCGCGTCTCGTAGCCCTGCGGTGCGTCCGCTTCCGTCTTCGCCGAGATGCGCAGCGTGCGATCCTTGATCGTCACGTCGAGCTGGGTTGGCGAGACTCCCGGCAGCTCGGCCGTGAGCACCACCTTGTCTACGTCCTCACGAGCCGTCAGCTCTGCGTATGGAGCTCGTTGTGTCTCCTCCTGCTGGCGCTCGAAGCGCTCGAAAACGGCGAAAGGATCGGGACGAAACGAGAACGCGCGAGCGTGTGTCGGGCGATTGTAGAAAAGCATGGGCAGTCTCCTTGCGCGCAACGGCGCGCGAGAGGGTTGGCACTCGGAGTGCGGGCAGAACGTTCGCCCTTTCGGACTCCCGCTCTGCGTCACCGCACGATCCAACCAATAAGCACGGCGCGTGCGCTGTAAAGGGTCCTCGCACGATCTCCAACGCGGGAGCTGCTCGATCGCGCGCTTCAGGATCCTCACCGCCAGCGGATCGTCGCCGGATTGCGCCACGGCGCTCCGTTCGAGCTGAGCGCGCTGCCGATCACGATCTCCGAACCGCGCAAGGCTCAGACGGGCGAGCACCACCTCCACGCGTTTCGGATCGACCTTCATCGCGGCGAGCTAGAGCTCCGACAGTGCCACGAGCGTGCATCTCATTCCCACACGCCGTTGCGCGCGCGGGCCGGGCATTTCTTCCCAACGCGAGGCGGCCGACTAACTAAAAGCTCAGATCCAGTCGTAGCTTCGCGTCTGCGGCGGCTGATTTGATCTCCAATTGCGCGAGCCGATTTCCAGTCCTCGTCACGACCAGGGTGCCTGGTCCGGTGACATGAGCGTGCAATCCATTGGCGTCTTGTTGAGCACAAGGAGCGACGGGGGCCGGAGCGCATCCCGTGAGGACTGCCCCCGAGTAAGTCGCCGTCACCGCGTCCGTGGAGGCGCTCACTGCACTACTCGTCAAAACATACGACGGGCCACTCTTCTCGGTGAACGATCCCGATTGACCCAAATAGACACTGACGACTCGAGCGCCCATTGCATTGGCGTTTTGCGCCGACGAGGGCTCCACCGTGAGCGTCTGAACGCCGTCTGGATAATGAGGAACAATTGCTCCCGCTAGCGCATAGACGGGTATCTCTCCCATTGGCGTATTGACGTCTACGATTTGCGTTCCCTGCAGTGGCGCGCCGCCCGCAATTGGATACCAAGTGCCTGCGGGCAAGTAGACCTTTCGTAAGGTCGTGCCTGGCACCTGCACGGGAGCGACAAGCAAGCCGGGGCCAAGCATGAACTCGTCCGATATGGGCCAGGTCTTGAGATCGTCTGGGAACATCACGCCAAGCGGTCGCATGATGGCGATTCCCGTATCGTGCGCCTGCTGCGCGAGCGTCCTGAAATACGGCGCGAGCGCGACGTGGAGCTTCGCGTAGCGCGTCCAGTGCGCGAGGGTCTCGGCGTCGGACTCGAACGTCCAGTTCTTCTTCGGATAAGAGCCGTGGTGCGTTCGCATGACGGGGTTGTATGCGCCGAGCTCGGTCCACCTGAAGAACAGCTCCTTGTCGGACGCCGGACTATTGATGTTCTGATAGCCCGCGATGTCACTGCCGAACGTGGAGATGCCGGAGATCGACGCGCACAATGCCATTGGCAAGACAGTGGGCAGTCCGTCGTCTGCGGCCCAATCGGTTTGCTGATCGCCGGGCCAGAATACGTCTGCCAATTGAGGAGTACCGAACCAACCCGAGCGCACGAAGTCGAGGCGCTCCACCTTGTCTCCGACCGTATCGATCGCTTGACGCTGAGCCTGCTGCCACAACACCGGATATCGATTGTGTTGCGGCAAGCTCGGCCCCTCCGCCGTCACCGCGTCCGGCGGCAGCCACTCCGCGAAGTCTCCCATCCAACCGTCCGCCCCCAGCGCGATTGAAGCCTTCATCTTACCCGCGGCCCAGTTCATGGCGTCTGGGTTCGACAGATCCACGAGTGAGGTGTCATTGAATTTCGCGTCAGTGAAGATGTAGGGCTGACCGTCAGTCCCCTTGATCAAGTAGCCCTTGGGCGCGGTCTCGGGCCAGGCCTTGCTCCTCTTCTCGACGAATGAATTGAAGTAGACGAGCCACTTGAATCCCGCCGCGTGCAGATCACCGGCGACGGCTTCGAAATCCGGATAGAGCGCTCGGCTCACATCCCACTCCTCGTCGAGCGCGTAGTGATCCGGACCGTCGAACGCGGCGCCGCGCCAGTCCTCCGTCCAGATCACGCTCGAAGGCACCCCGTTGTCGCGCAGCACCTTGGCCACGCGCCTCACGTTCGCAGAGCCATAGATCGCGTCATTCCAAGGCGCAAACGCGAAGTCCGGGGGCACGCGCGGGCGCCCGAACACCGCGGTCTTTCGCGTCAATGCGTCAATGGGTTTGGGGCCGAAGAAGAGGTGCAACTTGGCCGGCAATTGAACTTGAATGCGCGCGACGTCCGCGCTCTCTCCGCACATGGAGAACGTGCTGAGTAAATCGGTTTGGGCGACGGCGGCGTATCCTCGATTGGAGAGGAACTCCGGCATGGGCATGTACGTGGAGTGCCGGCGGCCCGCCAAGTACCAAGCGCCAGTCGGGTTGTCTGTGGTGAGGTCTTTGTGGACACCCTCCTCCGATACCCAAATAGGGATCGTCTCTCCACGCTGGTCGACGCCGGTCGTCTGCTCGCCGAACCCCAAGAAGTGATCGTCTGGATTGCATTTGAATCCCCACGAGAACCTGCGCTCCGGACCGTCGCCGGGCTGCACGTCCACCGTGAGGTGATTGGGATCGTCAGTCGCGGAGAACGCGAGAGTCGCGAGCGCGTGACCGTTTCCGTCCGTGAGCGTGACCGGATCGACGCCGCCCTTCCACCTCGCGGACGTCGCGATTCGCCAATTCGCGCTCGGCGCGTCGACGATCTTGAACGCGCCGTACAACATGACATAGCTGGTCGACACGTCGCGTACGGCGAACCCTGTCATCGGTGGGGCATCGTCGTTGTCGGATGTCGAGTTGCCTACGCGGCCCGACGCGTCGAGGCCCTCCCAGAGAGGACTACCGCCAGCGGCGATCGTGAGCTTCGCGTTGTCGGGCAGCGCCGTTACGTGAAATACGCCAAAATCAGCGCTCACCGGCGCAGCGGGCGTATGTTGCGACGACGAGCAAGATATGGCGATCGCGACGAACGCAGCGCCTCCAACGACCGATCGGGAATGCATCTGAGTTTATCGGTAGTGCTCTTGAAGCGCCTCGAGGGCGGCGCTTCCGGGACACAGCTTCTCGAACGGTACTTGCGACAGCGGCTGCGCGATCGTCTTGTTGCCGTCGTGCATCTCGGTGCCCTTCTCGTCGATGTAGAGCAAGCCAACTGGGATGTCTCCCGCGGCGGCGCGTGCGTGCAGGAAGCTCCACGCCTTCTCGCGGTCGGTCGGGTCGTAGTCGGTCGCGACCTTATGGAGCCGCACGACGCTCCCGTCGTGCAGGGTCACCGTCTGGACCGTGCCCGGATCGTGGGAGGTCTCGATCGCCGAACGGCGCGGGACGAAGTCGGCCTCGATCACGGGCAGCTGGTGCTTGCGCGTGTAGGTGTAGCTCTTGGTAGACCCTTCGTGATCGTTGAACGTCACGCACGGCGAGAGCACGTCCACGAGCGCGAGGCCCTTATGACGAATGCCTGCCTTCAGGATGGGAACGAGAGCGGCCTTGTCACCCGAGAAGCTGCGCGCGACGAACGTGGCACCGATAGAGAGCGCGACCATCACCGGATCAATGGGCGCCTGGGTGTTTGCCTCGCCCTTCTTGGACTTGGACCCGATGTCCGCCGAGGCGGAAAACTGCCCCTTCGTGAGACCGTACACGCCGTTGTTCTCGATCACGTACAGCATGTTGACGTTGCGACGGATCGCGTGTGCCATCTGCCCGAGCCCGATGGAGAGCGAGTCCCCATCCCCGCTCACGCCGATGTACGTGAGGTCACGGTTCGCCGCCGACGCGCCCGATACGATCGCGGGCATGCGCCCGTGCGCCGAGTTGAAGCCGTGTGCGCCCGAGACGAAGTACGTCGGCGTCTTGGACGAGCAGCCAATGCCGCTGAGCTTGGCGATCATGTGCGGCGGAGTGTCTAGCTCGTGGAACGCGCGAACGATCGCGGCGGTAACCGAGTCGTGGCCGCAGCCGGCGCACAACGTGGACATCGCGCCTTCGTAGTCGCGCACGGTGAGACCGAGCGCGTTCGCCTGCAGCGAAGGGTGACGGACCGACGGCTTCTTGATGTAGCTCATTGACCAGCCTCCGCGCGCGACGCGAGTTCTCTCAACTGCGGCACGACGATGTCGACTACTTGCTTGGCCTGCAGCGGGAACCCGCCATAGGCGGTTACCGACCGGAGCTTCTCCTTCGGCACACGCGTCTCGAGCGTGAGGAGGCTCTTGAGCTGACTGTCTCGGTTTTGTTCGACGACGAAGACGATGTCGTGGCTCTCCAAGAACGCCTCCACCTCTTCCCCGAACGGGAACGCGCGCACTCGCATGAAGTCACCCACGAGGCCGGCGTCACGGAGCTGCTCCATGGCCTCGCGAACTGCTAGATCGCAGCCGCCGATCGTGACGACGCCGAACGTCGACGACTTCCGATTCACGATGATGGCTTGCGGGACGATCGATTTCGCGGCCGCGTGCTTTCGCGCCAACCGATCCATCACCTCCTGGTACTCGTCGGGGATCTCCGTGTAGCCGCCGAGCTTGTTGTGACCCGAGCCACGCGTGAAAAATGCGCCCTTCGAATGCACGCCTGGCAGCGAGCGCGCCGCGACACCGAGCTCGTCCTCGGGCGAGTATCGGTAGTACTTCGGTATCGCCTCGAGCTCACGGGCGGTGAGCACGCGCCCGCGGTTCGGCTTCCAGGCGTCGTCCCATTTGAGGCGCGGTACGACCCAGTCGTTCATGCCAATGTCGAGGTCCGTGAGGATGAACACGGGCGTCTGCAGCCGCTCGGCCACGTCGAACGCCTTCTGCGCGAAGTAGAAGCACTCCTCGGGGTTCGCGGGGAGCAGGAGGACGTGCTTCGTGTCGCCGTGTGATGCGTAGGCGCACGTCAGGAGATCCCCCTGTTGCGTGCGCGTGGGCATGCCGGTGGACGGACCGACGCGCTGCACGTCCACGATCACGATCGGGATCTCCGCGTAGTACGCGAGGCCGACATTGTGGCGCAAGCGGGCCGCCCCAAAATGATCACGATTGCCACCAACATGGCCGGTCGGGGCACCGACATTGTGCTGGGTGGCAACATGGAAAAAACGGTGGAGGCCATTGAGGGCGACGAGACGCTGGACGCCGCTGTGAGGCAAACGCAGGTTGATGAAATCCGCGCGACCTGGGCCAAAGACCACGAACTCGTGAAGTCGCTGGGCGGCTTGCGCATCATCGCCACCGAGCGGCATGAGTCCCGCCGCATCGACAACCAGTTGCGGGGCCGGTGCGCCCGCCAGGGCGACCCTGTAAAATTGTCACGGCCTGCGTACTGTTGTCCGGCGCCGCCTTCGGAGCCTGGGCGATCGGGCACGGTAGTACAGTCGCGAGGATAGCCGAGCCCGCTGTTGCCCACAACACGCTTGCCGCGCTGCCGGTCCCAAGCGGCAATACCCTATCCGACCATATGATCGGGAAATGGATCGTGCTGGTCCGCCAGAACGATAAAGACGATATGGCCTGGACGAATCTCGGCGACTCATACATGCAGAAGGCGCGGGAAACGGCGGACGTCACTTATTATAATCATGCGGAAAAAGCGTACGGACGGGCTCTGGACCTGAACCCCAAAAATGTGCCCGCCCTGGGGGGAATGGCATGGGTAAATGGCGGACGCCATGAATTTGAGAAGAGCATCGAGTGGGCCAACAAGGCGATCGCGGTGGATCCCAAAGACAACGATGCCTACGGCCTGATCGGCGACGCGGATGTAGAGATGGGCAATTACGATGCGGCTTACGCCCATTACCAGCAGATGCTCGACATCCGTCCGGACACATCCTCTTATAGCCGGGGCGCGCATCTTTTGTGGCTGATGGGAGATTCGCGTAAGGCGATCTGGCTTATGGCGAAGGCAATCAAGACAGGCGGACCGTTCGCGGAGAACACGGCCTGGTGCCGCGCTCAGCTCGCCCTTATGCTGACCGCCACGGGCGCACTTGTGCCCGCGGAGCAGACTCTGACGGATGCACTCAAATACACTCCGCACAACTATCAGCTACTGATGGCGATGGGCAAGCTTAAGGCCGCGAAAAAAGACTATCCCGCCGCCATCGACGCGTATAACAAGGCGGTCGAAGTGGTTCCCATGCACGATGCCCTGGTCGCGCTCGGCGACCTATACCAGTTGACCGGCAAGCCGGAAGAGGCTCAAAAACAGTACGCGCTTGTAGAGGCTACGCACCAGATCCTGAAAGCCAATGGGGTGCGCGGCGACATGCAGATCGCACAGTTCTACGCCGATCACGACCGCAATCTAGCGGATGCCGTCCGCGAAGAAGAGGCGGAGTATGTGACACGGCCGAACGTTTATGTAGCCGATACGCTTGCCTGGAGCTATTATAAGGTCGGACGCTATACCGATGCGGCACGGATGAGCGAAAAGGCCATGTCTCACAATACACCCGAGGCGATTTTCAAATTCCATGCCGGTATGATCGAGGCAAAGCAGAACGCGCTCGTTCCCGCGAAAAGGCATTTATATGAGGCACTGAACGATAATCCGAACTTCAGCGTGATCTATGCGCCAATTGCAGCGGCTAAATTAAAAGAACTTGGCTCTCAGCCCCTGGATGCGCAGCAAGTTCCTACCGCATTTACCTCGCGCCCAGGGACTTCCGCGACCACACAGTAATCATGCGGATTTCTGGCATGGTTGAAAAACCAATCCGGGCATAGGAATGCGTATATGGCACAGATGCGGCCCTTCCGGTCGTGTGGTATTGGTGGTTCGCGCCCTTGCCGGAAATTTCTAAATGGAAGTGCTCTGCCCGGCTGCTTACTGCTCTGTGTCGTGCCGTGCCTTTTCAATCATCGCCAGGTAAGGGGGGGTAAACGGCAGCTTCAGCAGATCCACCATCTGCTCATCCGCAACCGCCGGGTCCTCCGCTACCAGCATTCTGCCTACCTTCCGGGTGAATCGCACCGGCAGGTGCTCATCCTGGCGCGCAAGCAAGCGGGCGTCAAGAATGGTGAGCACGTTCTTTCCCGTGGTCGCATACAGATCCGCCACCATGGCGTCCACGCCACGCTGATGCATCTCGCTGCGCATATCCCGCTTGCTGGCAGCCAGTTTGTAGTGGGCGCGGGGCAAGAGCCCGATCAGGTTGCGTGTGCCGCCGCTGTACCAGCGCTGGAAATGATGACTGCGTAATTTACAGGTCGTCAGTAACACGCGCATGTCGGCCTCTACCCAGCAGGCGGGAAGATGAAATCCCTCCATACGATAAGGGGTCGGGCTGGGATTGGGCACAAAAATCGTGTCCATGGCCTCCGC
>JAYVYD010000473.1:0-2829 GCA_043784605.1 Myxococcales bacterium
CCTCAGGCCATCAACAACTGCCCGAATGGCGGCAATTGCTCGATGAGCACGATCACTTTGCCGGGCTACGACATCTGCAAGTGACGCTCTCGTGTGAGGTCCGCGAGTGCAGCGGCCTACTAGAGCATCGATCAGTTCACTTTTCCGATCATTCCGATCACTTACACGAGAAGATCGACATCGGTACGGCGGCATGATCTTTTGGATCCGCTCCCGTCTCGCTGCCGCTGGATACCTCGCAGGACGACAAGCCCGCTCGTCGTGGCCCATGCCGACCGTGGGCCGAGCTCTTGCGCAGAGCGTTCGGGTTCGACGTATTGCAATGTCCCAAGTGAGCGTGCCAAAGGCACGTTCACTGGAGAAGGTTCTGTCCAAGTGGCTCGCAAGAGCCAGCTTGGAGGTGCAAAGGCCGCATGCGTCTCCTGGCCATGGTCACTGAGCCCAAGAGCATCGCCCGTTACCTGCGCGCGCTCCAAGAGGCCACCAGCGCGCCCGACCCCGAGCCGGCCCGAGGCCCTCCCTATTGGCGCAGTCGGGTCCTGCGAAGAGCCGCGTTCGGCGACCAGGCTGCTTAGAAGCGCGGCACGTCGCGTTCGAGGCCGGGTCTTGCCCTCGACCAAAACTCCGTCCAAAATCCACATCAATGTCGTCGTCTACTCCGCGAGCCCTGGCGACGTTTCGTCGAAAACGCCCTCACCAAGTCGTCTCCCGTTCAACCGCAGACCACGAGAAACCCCTTCGATTTACTTACGGGCCGACTCACGCCGCTTCTTGTTGTGCAGCACGTCGCCGATCGAAGAGAAGAACGTACCCAGTCGGCGGAGCCCGTCCGCATCGAGTTCCTAGCCCATAGTCCTCGTCTCGCACGACTTGGATCAGATGGGCAACTTTTCAACACAGTAGTGTTAGGTAAGCTGACGTGGTGTTGTCGCGTGTAGTTTGTCCGGTCTCAATTGCCGCCACCGGCGCCGCGATCGCAGCGTGTTCGCACTGTGGTAGTGACGACAGTGGCGGCCCCGATGCCTCGATCGACGCGCGCGAGGCGCGTGCGGTGTCTGACCGCGCAGCACCGGAAGCAGACGTACCTGAGGCTGACCCTCCGGACGCGCCCGACTCGGATTGGCCTGGATGGAGGCGCATCCCCGCCCTCCAGGTGTTCAATTGTCCGCTTGACGTGGCGATCGATCCGGCCGCGGTGGTTCCAGCAATCAAGTGGATCCCTTGCACTGACGGTCGCCCTAACTGTGAGGAGATGGACGGGACGCTTTTCTCTCCTGAGGTTATCAAGTTCCCAAATGGGTGGTTCTCAGCCGATGGGCGCGCATTCATGTTGGCGCACTTCATCCAATCCAACATCATCGCTCAGTACAGCATCTACGATGCAAAGACCCTGGCTCCACTCGCCGCTTGGAGAGGGAGACATGGGCCGAGCCCGTTCTGCGATGCGCATGTCGCGTTCACCGAAACGAAGATGGGGGTTTTGTATGCTACCTCGCTGGACGGAGGTCCACTCTCCCAGCTGATCGACGTCAATACCCCGATGGGGCTCATGACCAAACCAGCGCTTCTTGCGCTCTCGGCGGCTGGCGATACCTCGTCTGGGTTTGCGGTCTCTGACACGACCTTTGCGTTCGACATGAATCTTAGCGAGTCCATCGTTCGAGGACTGACGGGGACTTCAACCCTCGTCCGGACCAACTGGCCCTACCAGCTGAACACCCCAATCGTTGTTGGCGACGACGTCTATGCAGTCAATCAGCATGGCACCGGCGACGGATGGTACCGCGAGGCGCGCATTGTAGCGGACGCGTCTGTTTCCATTCTTAGGGAAGCACCCCAGCGTCACGTTACAGGCATGGTGACCGACGGGAACGACTGGTATTGGGCAAAGTCCTACGGCTCCAGCATGGTCCGTCGCACGCAACCACGATACCTGCGGCGAGACGTACGTGCTCGACGACGCCCGGACGCTGGTAGGGCAGGAGAGACCGGTTTGATCGTGTGAGTGTCTTGCTATCGTTCAGTGCTCAGCCCGCGTGAATTATTGCTTTTCGCCTCAAGCATAACTTCTTCACGAAGTGGAAAAAATCATCGGAATTGTCGTCGTCGTACGTCGGATCAAGCCTCGCGAACAAGCGGGTTCGCGGAGCGGCGTAATCGACAACGATCTTCTCATTCGGCATCTGTGCAGTGAAACGTCGCTGCTCATTGAGGTCCTCAACAGTCAGGTCTTCGAGCATCGATACCTCACACACGTGCTTCCCCACTTGAAAGAGGAATTGCTCTTGCGACGTTCGAACACAACCACCGTCCGCGAGCATAGGTTGCCCAACCACTGGACGGTAGCGGCATGGGCACGGGTACGCCACACCCGCTAAACAGGATGCTCACGGCCGCCCGTAGCGGCCAGTACCTTAGAACTACCATCGGCAAAGCACCTACCTTCTCGTATCTTTCTACGGTTTGAACCATTTATCGATCGTCTTGTTTGTCGAGCCAAGACTCTGCACAACGGCCGACCAATCGCCTTGGTTGTCTTTCACAAGCTGCTCAACTGAGGGGCCGACTCTATTTCCATAGATCATGAGATTTCGTACTTGGGCATAAAGGTCTGCCCATGCAGGCCCCTCAGCTCGAGCCTCAACCTTCAAGAGGTTCCGTAGAGGAACAAATTCTCGCGCAACCTCCTCCGCGCTCCTTCCGTTGGCAAGTGCGCTGTTTGCCTGCTGCACGAGCTATCGGCTTGGCTATCAGCGCGCGGGCGCCGTCCGCGTCGTCGTGGCGCGCGCGACCTACAAGACGACCGCCGAAGACGGCTCGAGCATGAGG
>JAYVYD010000474.1:0-32768 GCA_043784605.1 Myxococcales bacterium
TCAATTTGATCCATGCTGCTCTGACCGCAGCCGATTTCTCGCTCTATGACGTGACTGGACAATGCTGGATATCAGACGGATCGCTCGGCTGCGCTCGGCGCCGTCGCGCACGTTTTGGAAAGAATGGAACTGACCATGTCCCGTCCACCGCTGCCCCCGTTCACCGAAGAAACCGCGACGCACAAAGCGCGACTCGCGGAGGATGCTTGGAACAGCCGCGACCCCGCCCGCGTGGCACTCGCGTCCACCGAGGACAGCCGCTGGCGAAATCGCGACGTGATCTTGCGGGGACGCCCTGCGATCGTCCTGTTTCTCACGGACAAATGGGTTCGAGAGCAAGACTATCGGCTCATCAAAGAGGTATGGGCCTTCGGCGAAGCGCGCGTCGCCGTGAGCTTCGTCTACGAGTTTCAGGATGTCGGCGGACAGTGGTGGCGGGCACATGGCAACGAGCTCTGGGAGTTCGATGTCCACGGCCTCATGCAACGCCGAGAGGCGAGCATCAACGACGTGCGCATCGCCGCCGCCGATCGGCGCTTTGACTGGCCCGCGGGACCGAGGCCGCTCGGTCACCCAGGGCTCACGCAGCTCGGTCTCTGATCGCAACTCGACATGGAGCGGAGCGCCACCAATGGGACGATTCGGATCGATAGCCTTCACGCCGCAGGTGAAGGCGATGCAAGCACGCATGGGCAGCCGCGCGGCGTACGCACGGATGGAAGGGGAAGGGCAGTCCGATACGATCGGTGACGACGAGCGCGAGTTTCTCGCAGCGCGCGATAGCTTCTACATGGCGACCGTTGGTGAAGGCGGATGGCCGTACATCCAACATCGCGGGGGGCCGAAGGGGTTCGTGCGGGTGCTCGGGCCGCGCACGATAGGCTTTGCCGACTTTCGCGGGAATCGCCAGTACATCTCGGTCGGCAACCTCGCGACGAACGATCGCGTGGCGTTGATTCTCGTCGACTACCCGAGCAGGACGCGCCTGAAGATCCTCGCCCATGCGCGCGTGATCACCGCAGCCGACGACGCCGACACGCTCAACAAGCTCGTCCCGTCGGACTACCGCGCATCGATCGAGCGTGGGTTCGTGCTGGAGGTGGAGGGCCTCGATTGGAACTGTCCTCAGCACATCATCGCTCGCTACACGGAAGACGAAGTCGCCGAGGCCACACGACCGCTACGCGAGAGGTTGGCCGCACTCGAAACGGAGAACGCCGCTCTGCGAGTTGCGGTGCGCGACGATTTCGAGCCCTAGGGGCGAGGCGTGTTCGTCATCTACCCGCCGACCCGCTTCCTACCGAGGCGAGTGCGCGCTCGCGTGAATCATCTCGTCCCCGAGCTGCAGAAGGCGCTTCGCGATCTGTCCGCCTAGCGACGCACGATGGCCCCCCGCCGTTCCTTGACGTCGTCTTTACGGGAGCTACGTTGCGGGCCGAGCTATCCATGGAGCACGCAATGAACATCGACATCGGCATCGACAGCAAGAAGCGCGAAGAGATCACGCACGGGCTCTCCCGCGTGCTCGCGGACACGTACACGCTGTATCTCAAGACCCACAACTTCCACTGGAACGTGACGGGGCCGATGTTCCAGACGCTGCACCTGATGTTCGAGGCGCACTACAACGAGCTCGCTCTCGCGGTGGACCTTGTCGCAGAACGCATCCGCGCGCTCGGCTTCCCGGCGCCCGGAAGTTACAAACAGTTCATCGCGCTCTCCGCGATCAAGGAAGAGGACGGCGTTCCCAAGGCGCAGGAAATGATCAAGAAGCTCGTCGAAGCCCACGAGACCGTCGCGCGCACGGCGCGTGACGTGTGGAAGGCGGCAGATGGCGCGAGCGATCAGCCGACGTGCGATCTCCTCACGCAGCGCATGCAAGTCCACGAGAAGACCGCGTGGATGCTGCGGAGCTTGCTCGAGTAGCCGTTCCGGTCGCGAGAAGATTTAGGACGCGCGTTGTGCAGCGCGAATCGCCGCCGCGAGTGCGACGTCGAGGTCCAAGCGCCCTTTGAGCGAGACGATCACGTTACCCATGGCGATCGACACGAGGCTTACGCCCATCGAGACGATCTTGTTGCTCGAGAGGATGTACACGCCCTGCACGTCGTGGAAGACGCGTGTGTACCAAGAGGCGAGCATGCGGCGGACGGGCGGATCGTAACCGGTGACGTCGTACCAATCATGAAAAACCAGCGGTCTTTCGCCAGCGGCGATCGCCACGTCCACCCAACGCACGAGACGACTGGCGCCAAGGACAGTTGCGATGCCATTGGCGCTTGTTCGAACGACACCACGTGCAGGGTACGAGACCCGCAAGCCCCCGCGGTCCTCGGTCCATTCTTCTGGAGGTCGAGTTTCGTCCACGTAACGAGCTTACACGCAGTCGATCAAGACACGAGCTTGCACAGCGCGTCGGTGAACTCTTTGGTGTTCGCCTTGCCGCCGAGGTCGCCCGTGCGGTGCTCTCCGCCCGCGTAGAGCGTGGTGAGCGCACGCTCGATTTTGTCGGCGCTCGCGTCGTCGTGGAGGTGACGCAACATCATCACGGCGCTCTGGACGACCGCGGTCGGATTCGCGATGCCTCGGCCCGCGATGTCCGGCGCGCTGCCGTGCACGGCCTCGAAGACGGCGCAGTCCTTCCCGATGTTCGCGCCGGGGACGATGCCGAGCCCGCCGACGAGCCCGGCGCCGAGATCACTCAAGATGTCTCCGTAGAGATTCTCGGTGACGATCACGTCGAGCTTGTTCGCGTTCTTGATCATCTGCAGCGCGCACGCGTCGACGATGATCTCCGCCGGTTCGATCTGCGGGTAGTCGCGCGCGACCTTGCGAAAGCAGTCGAGCAAAAGCCCATCACTGAGCTTCATGATGTTCGCCTTGTGCACGGCGCTCACGCGTTTTCGGCCATGTTTTGCGGCGTATTGAAACGCGTACTCGCAGATGCGCATGCAGCCCTTCTCCGTGATCAGCTTGATGCTCTGCGCGACGCCCGGCATGATCATCAGCTCGAGCCCGGCGTAGAGGTCCTCGGTGTTCTCACGCACGATGACGAGATCGGTGCCCTCGAAGCGAGGCTCGACGTGCGGCAAGCTGCGGATGGGTCGAACGTTCGCGTAAAGATCGAGCGTCTGGCGGAGCGTCACGTTCACCGAGCGGAAGCCCTTGCCTATGGGAGTGCCGATGGGTCCCTTCAGCGCGACCTTGTTGCGCTTGACCGACTCGAGCACCTCGTCCGGCAGAGGCGTGCCGCGTGCGTCGGCGACGGCAGCGCCCGCGTTGTGCACCTCCCAATCGATCTTCACACCGGCCGCTTCGAGCACGCGCTTGGTCGCGTCGCACACTTCGGGTCCGATGCCGTCGCCAGGGATGAGCGTGACCGTGCGCATGCCGTACATGTAGCGGCAGACGCCTCCACAGCCTAGCTCTTGAAGAACATGACCAGCCTGGCGGCCAGCTTTTGCGGCTCTGTCCAGTGCATCATGTGACCTGCGTCCGGCAGCTCGAATCGCTCGAGCGACTTGAACGCACTCAAGCGCTCTTCCTCATCAGGTGGGGGGTAGCCGACACGCCCAGAGCGCCCGAACCCGCGTAAATAAGGCGCGAAAACGGTGCATCCTGCATTCTTCAGGATCTCTGCGGTGATGTCCCAAGTGCTGGCGGCGTCCATGAAGCCGTGCAGCAGCACGACGGCTTCCCCGTTGCCTGATCCTGGCTCCCAGTCGAGCACGTGCAGATCGATCCCGTTGGCAGCAACGAACGAAGAGCGCATCGCGCGATTCTTAGCACCCTTGGCTTGTGCAGTTCCGTGCACACCACGAGACAATCGGGACCCGATGAGTGGCGTTTTGGAGTGGGGCAGATTTTGCATTAGCGGCAGGGCGACGGATTTTGGAGTCGCCGACCATCGGGTGCTTACGCATGGCCACTAGGGTCATTGCGTACACGAACTTCGGCCGGAACGCGCTACACTCATCGTTTGGGGAGCCACGCACCATGCTTAAAAAAGGTCTGTTTTTATCGGGAATCGTGGCCATCGGCCTCCGCTGCAACGCCGCGCCGGACGTGCCAGCCAACCCAACGCCGCCCAACGCTCCCGATTTTGGCCCCGTGGTCACACAGGCTGTGCCCCCGCCGCCCATCTCCGGTGGCACAATGTTGCTTTCCAACGACGGTGTGACAGCCATCGTCTCCGATCCAGACCGTGATTTCGTGAGCTTCGTGGACCTCGACGCGGCCGTGGTCCGCGCCAAGACGACGCTGAAACCGAACGACGAGCCCGGTCGCGTGGCCGAGGACAACGCGGGCAATGTCTACGTCGCCCTCCGCGGGACGGGCGAGCTCGCGACGTTCTCCCTGAAAACAGGGGAGTTGCTCGGTCGGCGGTACGCTTGCAACGAGCCGCGTGGCGTCGCGTACGACCCCGCGCGAGATCAGGTGCTCGTGGCGTGTGCCACCGGCGAGTTCGTGACCTTCGGGTCTGGCATGGGTGTCATGGTCAGCTCGGTGCAAGTCGAGCGCGACCTCCGTGACGTCGTCGTCGTCGGGGACCGCTTCTACGTCTCGAAGTTTCGCCAGGCGGAGATCCTGCAGCTCGATCTCGCGCACAAGATCTTCCGCCGCATGCCGCTGCCGAACCCGTTCTCGAACAACTCGCATGTCGCGATGGCCTGGCGCATGCGCGCCGCGACGCCGCAGCCCCAACGCGCGGTAGATGCTTCGGCGCCGCCCCCGCCGTACAACCCTGACCTCGTGGTCAGCTATCAGATCGACTCGACGGCGTTCGTCCCCACGACGGTCGCGGGCGGCTACGGCAGCGGTGGTGACGGTGAAAGCCCGAATGGCGCCCCCCAAGTCCCAGGCAACGGCGGCGGCATCGTCCACTCGGTCATGGCTCGCGTGCCCACCGGCCCGAGCAGCATGGAGCTGAACCAGCCGGTCGTGTTCGAGAGCGCAGTGTTGCCGGTGGACTTCGCGGTCTCGCCCAAGGGCGATCGTGCCGTGCTCGTCGCTGCAGGGAACATCCGATCGAACACCGTAGAGGCGCTCGGGATGGTCAACCTCGGGACTGGCATGATGGCGAGTTCGCTGAAGACAAACAGCCCTCTGTTCAAAGACCAACTCATCGCCGCGGAGATGCGCAACAACGGCGACGTGATCGTGCAGGCCCGCGAGCCCGCGAAGCTCACCATCGTCGCGGCCGGAACCGCGCGCCCGTCGAAGAGCATCACGCTCAGCGACATCAGCCGCGACGACACGGGCCACGACATCTTCCACGCGAGCAGCGGCACCGGGATCGCCTGTGCATCGTGTCACGGCGAGGGTGGTGACGACGCACAGACGTGGAACTTCGACGGCACCAAGCCCCGTCGCACCGCGTCTCTCCGCGGAACGGTCAAGGGCACGGCGCCGTATCACTGGGACGCCGACTTCGCCGATCTCTCGTCGCTCACGCACGAGGTCTACACGCGTCGCATGGGCGGCCGTGTGCTCGATCCCGCGCTCGGAGTCGCGCTCAAAGGCTGGCTCGAGCAAGTCCCCGCACCGCGCCGACCGCCCGTCGACGAGGCCACGCGCGTGCGCGGCAAGAACCTGTTCGACGGCAAGGCGGACTGCACGAGCTGCCACTCGGGGCCGAGCTACACCAACAACCTGACCGTTGACGTGGGCACGGGAAAGTCGATGCAGGTGCCGCCTCTCGTCGGTGTCGGCGCACGTCTGCCGGTCATGCACGACGGCTGCGCGAAGACGCTCACGGACCGCTTTACCAACTGCACCAACTCGCTCCACGGCAAGACCGCGGGACTCACTGCAAACGAAGTGAACGATCTTGTGACATACCTCGACTCTCTGTGAGTCGAACGTCGGACGCTCTCTGATGAACCGCCGAAGTGCACTCGGGTACGCCCTGGTGCTCGTAGTCTCTTACGTCGCGCACGCGCACGCGCAGGACGACTCGACCGACACGTACACTTATCGCTTCGCCGACGAGCAGCTCTACGTCACCCACGGGACCTTCGCGGGAACGATCGAGCTCGGCTGCGAGCCGCGATCGGCGGTGCAGGTTCAGGGTCTGCTTTATGTCGCGTGTGGTGTCTCTGGAGTCGTGCAGATCGACGTGTCCAACCTGACGGCACCGCGCATCGTCGGCGTCTCTTCGGTGACTGGCGCGGCGGTGGGCGTCAGCGTGCGAAACGGCCAGGTGTTCGTCATCACTGCCGAGTCCAACGCGCCAGAGGCTCTCGCTCCCGTTGCGCCGTTCACGCTGAAGCTGTCGCCACCGGCGCCACCCCCCGCGCCCGTGTACACGGCGCCAACCACGAAGCCGAGCATCATTGCGCCCAAACGAACGCCGGGCTTCGAGACGTACCTGGGCGCTACTGCGTTCTTCGGCACGCAAAGCACGGCGGGTGTCGGAGGGCTCTTCGCTTGGGCGCACGCGAACTACCGCTTCGAGTGGCCTATCGTTCTGCGCGCTGAGCTCGCGCCGATAGGCTTTGCAGGTCCGCGGATCAACTCGGTAGGGCTCTCGAAGAGCAGCGGCGGTCTCGGTTCGGTCGCCGCTGGGCACGTGCTCGCGGGCGTGGACACACGCTACTTCGAGCTCGCGATGGGAGCAGGCGGGGCGACCGTCAACGAACCGCCGCGTCTGGACAGCGCCAACGACTTCGGCGCGCCACTGCCTCTAGGCGGCTCCTCGGCGCCGCCCACGCCAGCGTTCTCCACGACCTCACCGACCTTCGTGCAAGCGATTCGACTCGGCGTGTACGACGGTTTGTCGTTCGAGTTCGAGAGCGCGGTCCTCACTGCAGACGCGGTTCGTTTCGGCTTCGCGCATGCAAGCTTCAAGATCCCGGTGACCTCGTCGGTGGCGGTCGTCTTGCGCGGAGGCGGCGGTAACGTGGGCTTTGCCTACGCGGACGTCGCACTGCGCGTGCGTCTGCGTGGAGACAACGGCAGGGGGACCGTCGCGCTATGGATGTCCGGAGGCGCGGCGCATTTCGGCCTCGACCTCTGCACCACCAACCCCGATCCGCCATTCACATCGGCGTGCAAAACAGCCGCGATCACCGGCCCGTCGCTCGGTCTCGGTCTCGAGTGGCGTCCCTACTGACAATTGACGGTCATCGTCTGACCCGTTGCTGCAGATGGTCCCCCCTGATGCCGCCCCAGTTCAAGTGTGTTGTTGCAGGGACGCAGGGTATTCAGCTCGGTACCTGGGCCCGCAGGCGCCGGTCGCGAATGTATGACCGTTGCAAACGACGCTCGTGGTGGCGTTGTTCTTCGAGAGCCTGGCAGATCGCGTTGGCACCGGACCGCGCGCCGCAGTTGTCGTTGTCGGTCATCGTCTGCGCGCAATAGACGCCAGCGTCGGGGTCGCTGCAGACTGGGCCGAAGTTGTCGGTGCATTGCTGTTCAAACAGACTTGGCCGACCCTCGAGCGATGACGAGCGCCTGATTGTCCATCGACGGCAAGTCCCACGGCACGAATTGAGGACAAGAAGTCGCCGAGGCCGTGACGCAATCCGGCAAACGCCGCGCTAGCTCCGCAGGCGAAATCGCTGAATCTTGCCGGTTGCCGTCTTCGGCAGCTCTGCGACGAACTCGATCCAGCGGGGATACTTGTAAGATGCAAGCTTCGATTTCACGAACGCCTTGAGCTCCGCCTCGAGCGCCGGATTTGCTTGTGAGTGATCCTTCAAAACGACGAACGCGCGCGGCTTCGTGAGTTGGTCTGCGTCTGCGTCACCGACGACCGCGGCTTCCAGCACGGCCTCGTGCGACGCGAGCGCGCTCTCTACCTCGAACGGAGAGACCCAGATCCCGCCGACCTTGAGCATGTCATCGCCGCGACCGGCGTAGGTGTAGAAGCCATCGGCGTCGCGCGAGTAGCGATCGCCCGTGCGCGTCCACGGACCGTGAAACGCGGCCAAGCTCTTCTCGCGTTGGTTCCAATAGCCGGCGGCCGCGGTGGGGCCACGCACCCACAGAATGCCCTCCTCACCGTCGCGGACCATCTGCCCGTCCTCGCCGCGGATGTCGACATCGTATCCGGGGACGGGTCTGCCGCTCGTGCCGTAGTGGACCTCGCCGTGACGGTTCGACAAGAAGATGTGCAGCAGCTCCGTCGAGCCGATGCCGTCGAGGATGTCCGTGCCATAGGCGGCGCGCCACTTCTCTCCGATGTGCTTGGGGAGCGCCTCTCCCGCAGAGATGCTCGCGCGAAGCCTCGTGGAGAGCGCGCGCGGATCGAGCAAAGTGTCTGCGAGGATCGAAGCGAACAACGTGGGCACGCCGCAGAAGAGTGTGGGCCGGTGCGCGGTCATCACCCGCGCGAACGCTTGACTCGTCACGCGCTCCGTCGCGAGCACCGCGGTCGCGCCGACCGACAGTGGAAACGTGAGTCCGTTTCCGAGGCCGTATGCGAAGAACAGTTTCGCGGCGGAGTACACGACGTCGTCCTCCCGCATGCCGAGCACTCCTTGGGCGTAGAGCGCGCTCGTCCACATGATGTGCGAGTGCAGGTGCATCGCGGCCTTGGGCGTGCCCGTCGAGCCGGAGGAGTACAGCCAGAACGCGACCTCGTCCGCGCTCGTCTCCACGGCGTCGAGCGTTGGCCACGCCTTCTCCAGCAAGTGAAGGAGCTGCGGGGGGCTCCCGCGATCGCCGCTGGTCGAAGCTCCGAGGGACGTCCTTGCGGTGACCACATGCGCGAGGTGTGGCGACGCAGCAATCGCCTTCTCGAGCTTTGGAAGGAGCGTGTCGCTGACGACGATGACGCGCGCGCGGCTGTCGTTGAGGAGGTACGTATAGTCGTCCGGATGCAGCAGCGTGTTCACGGGTACGGGCACGGCTCCGATCTTCATCGCGCCCAAGAACACGGTGGGGAAGTCCACGGTGTCCTGCATCACCAGCACCACGCGTTCTTCGCGCCGCACGCCCAACGCCCGCAGCGCGTGGCCGGCGCGATCGACCTGAGAGGCGAGCTTCGTGTAGGTCGTGCTGCCGTGGTCGTCGACGTACGCGACGCGCTCGCCTCGACCCTGCGCGACGTGTCGATCCACGAGATCCACCGCCGCGTTGTACGGGGCCGGAAAAGTGACGCGGAGCGGGGAGTGTGTCCGGTCGATCTGGGCGTAGAGGGTCATCGCTCCGAGACTACCGCTTCCTCGATAAGTGGGTGGCTGCGTGGTAAGTTCCAAAACGCGCAAGATGCGTCAACGACTCGAGTCCATGCTCTTCGGAGACGCGAAAGCGCCGCGCCTCCCGCTGCCAATTTTCTCCGCACTGCGCCGCGTTCGGGAGAAGGGTTACGATAGGCAAACTCTGCGCGCGGACATCGCCGCTGGGCTCGTCGTCGGTATCGTCGCGCTGCCGCTGTCGATGGCGCTGGGCATCGCGGTTGGCGTCGCTCCCCAAGCTGGCCTGTACACGGCCATCGTCGCGGGCGCGGTCGTCGGGCTCACCGGCGGATCCAAATTCCAGATCACCGGACCGACAGCGGCGTTCGTCGTCATCCTCTCGCCCATTGTCGCCAAGTTCGGGATCTCGGGACTGCTCACCGCGGGGTTGATGGCCGGCTTGATGCTGATAGCGATGGGCTTCGCGCGGATGGGCAAGCTCATTCAGTACATCCCTCACCCCGTGACGAGCGGCTTCACCGCGGGCATCGGCGTCGTCATCGCGGTGCTCCAGCTCAAGGACGTGTTCGGTCTGCAGATCGAGAAGATGCCGGACGGCTTCGGCGAGAAGCTCCTGGCGTATTGGGAGGCGAGGCACACGGCTTCACTGGTCGAGCTGACCACGGCGGCGTTGACGTTCGCGCTCTTGCTTGCGACGCCTCGCTTCACCAAGCGGATACCGGCGCCGCTGGTTGCGCTTGGCTTCGCCGGGATCGCCACGGCGCTTCTTCACCACCTCGTGCCCTCGTTCGACGTCGCTACCATCAACTCACGCTTCCACTACAGCGCCGGCGGCACGGTCCACCCAGGCATCCCGCCGTTCCCGCCGCACCCAATCCTGCCCTGGGGCGAAGTCCACATGAGCCTCGCCCTGCTCCGCGAGCTGGCGCCCGCCGCGTTCGCGATCGCGATCCTCGGCGCGATCGAGTCGCTGCTCTCGGCGGTCATCGCCGACGGAATGACCGGCACGCGACACGACCCGAACGCCGAGCTCGTGGGTCTCGGTATCGGCAACGTGATTGCCCCATTTTTCGGCGGGATCGCGGCCACGGGTGCGCTCGCGCGAACGGCGACCAACGTACGCGCTGGCGGCAAGACTCCAGTGTCGGCCGTTGTACACTCGCTCACCGTTCTGCTCTGTATGGTCGTGCTCGCTCCCTTCGTCTCGTACATCCCGATGGCGTCGCTCGCGGCGCTCTTGCTCCTCGTGGCGTGGAACATGTCGGAGGTGCGTCACGCGCTGCACGTCGTGCGCATCGCGCCCAAGAGCGACGCGGCGGTGCTCATCACGTGCTTTCTCCTCACGGTCTGGTTCGATATGGTCGTCGCGGTATCCGTTGGCATTTTGCTCGCGGCCCTTTTGTTCATGCGGCGGATGGGGAGCCTCGTCAGCGGGCGTGCGGTGCTCGAGTCGTCTGGCGAGCTCGAGATGGGGCCGCTCCCGCAGCACGTCGTGCTCTACGAGATCGCGGGGCCGCTCTTCTTCGGCGCCGCGCAGAACGCTATGGGCGCTCTCGCGAGCATCAGCAACGACGTGCGGGTCCTCGTGCTCGACCTCGGCCGCGTCCCCACGATCGACGCGACAGGTCTGGTCGCGCTCGAAAGCGCGATCGAGCAGCTCTTCCGTCAGAACAAGCGCGTCATCATCGCCGGTCCGCTCCCGGAGCCCGCACAAGTGTTCGCTCGCGCGAGTTTCGCGCAGACCGCCTACACGTCCAAGAATCGAGAAGAAGCGATGAAGCTTGCCGCGAAGCTCGCCGCGCTGCCCGCGACCGAAGGTCCGCCGTCGAGCTCGCAGCTCCCCGGCCCGACTCCGCTGCCGACGCTCGCAAAGTAGACTGTCGCCACTTGCGCGAACGACGACGAGTCAAAGGATGCTTTGCCGGCGCAGATCAGCTCGACGACGGGCCGCGCAGCCTGAGCTTCACCGGGTTCTTCTGCGCGAACGTGACGGCGGTGCCGGGCTCGAGTGTCACGCGACGAACTCGCTTGCCGTCCGCGAACGTACCTTGCGTCGAGGCGAGATCGAACAAGAGCGTCTGCTCTCCTTGCCGCTGCAACAACACGTGAACGCGCGAGACGTCGAGGTCGAACGTGCGGCGCAGTCCCTCGTCGACGCACCGGTCCGCGCGTCCGATCAAGAGTCCGCGTGCGAGATCGTCGTTCGAGATCCAAACGGCGGCTCGGGCGCGGACTGACGAGAGCTCGAGCTCCCAGTCGTAGCCCGACACGGTCGGCCGCTCGCCGACATGACGCGGCGACGGGCTCATCGTGATGCGCGAGATGGACATCGCCTCTCGCACGGCGAGCGCGGCTACCGCCGGGATCTCGGACGCGCCATCGACCTCTGGATCGGGCAGCTCGTCGGGCCACTCACCGCTCGGCAACACGATGACGGTGGATGCGCCCAAGCGAAGCGCGACGGGCCCCGTGGTCTGGACCGAGCGCTGCCGCGAGCCAGTCGAGAGCGAGAAGCCCGCAACGGTTCGCAGATCGAGGATCGAGACGCGGGGCGCCCCATCGTCGAGGACGGCGCTCCTCACGAGCAGGTGCCTGAGCGACACCGCCGGATCGTCGTTGACGATCACATCGCACGCGGTGTGCCTGCCGACGATCGTGTGCCCTCCGTCGGCGCGGAGCGTGCGAGTCACGGTGGAACTGCCGCTCATCCAACAAACGGTGGCGGCGTCGTCGGAGCGAGCGCGGTGCGCTGCGAGCGCGCTCTTGTACGCACGCTCGGGCGCCATCGCCTGCGCGCGCGCTTGTTCCTCGAAGAGCCGGTGGTCCCGCGGCAGCCAAGTGGCTGCGTTCATGGCGCGAGGGCGATGCGACGACGGGGTGCTGCTCACCCGATCATGATGGGTCGCCGGTCGCGGTCACGCCAGGGTGATCAGCGACGCTGCCCAGGCACGAGATGCGGGGCCGCCGGCGGCGCGGCGTAGAAGGCGGGCTTGTCGTCTTTGGCGAAGATGAGCGAGCTGATTCGGGGCTGGTTGTTGGCGATTCCGTTGTCGTCCGGGTTGCGGAGGACGACCGAGATCGTGCCCTTCTCTCGAGCCACGGTGAGCTTCTGCGCATCCTCCAAGACCAAGCTGAGCGTCAGGACCGACGACTCCATGTCGGCGACCTCCCGCAGCTTGCCGTCGGGGGCGACGGGTGACGTGTCGTAGCCAGTCGCGAGCACGAGGACTCGCTGCAAAACGACGAGGGTCGAGCTGTTGGCGGAGTTGTAGCCGCCGATGGTGCCGTTCTCGGTCTCTTGTACCGTCATCAGAACGTCGACGTAGTCACCAGGCTTGACCATGCCGGCGGAGGCGTCCGCGCGGCCCGTCGCGATCGACAGCCCGCGGTGACCTGGGAGAATGAGCGAGGCCAGGTCGCGGCGCTCCTCGTTCGCGGTCGCGAGGTCGGTCCAGAGCAAACCTTGGCCCGGCTGGACGGTCGTACCGATACGAAGGCCGACGATCTTCGATCGCTCCGTGTCGCGGATCGCGCGCGGCTCGAGGTACGCGATGGGCACCTCGTGGGTGGCGAGCTGATCCTCGGTGATCGGCTTGCCGCGCTCCATTGGCTTGACGGCGATGAGCAACCTGACCTTCGCGCCGCCTGAGGCCTCCCGCTCGTAGCGGGTGAAGTACCACTCCGTGAGCCCAACGAAGACCGCTCCGAAGCCCAACGCGATACCCAAAGCACGCCGATTCATGTTGGACGAAGGGTACGCGTGATCGCCGCGTTTGGGAACTCCTACCGATCAAGCACTGCGAGCGTGAGCCGCCTCTTTGCGTAGCTCCGCGCGAAAGTCTGGGTGCGCGATCGAGATCAACGCGTCAGCCCGCTCGCGGAGCGCGAGCCCGTGCAGGTTCACCGCGCCGTACTCGGTCACCACCCAGTGCACATGCCCGCGCGTCGTGACGACCCCTGCGCCGGACTTCAGCGAACTCGTGATGCGCGAGAGCGTCCCTTGGGCCGCCGTACTTGGCAATGCGATAATCGGTTTACCGCCCTCGGAGAGCGCCGCGCCGTGCATGAAGTCCATTTGGCCGCCGATCCCCGAGTAGATGCGGTGGCCGATGGAGTCGGCGCATACCTGCCCGGTGAGGTCGACCTCCAGCGCGGAGTTGATGGCGACGACCTTCGGGTTTTGCTTGATGATCGCGGTGTCGTTCGTGCGATCGCATGGGTGGAACTCCACCTTGGCGTTGTCGTCGACGAAGTCGAACACACGGCGTGTGCCGCTCACGAAGCTTGTCGTGATACGCCCAGGATGCACGCGCTTGTGCTTGTTGGTGATGGCACCGGACTCCATGAGCCAGACGACGCGGTCCGAGAACATCTCGGTGTGCACCCCCAGATCGTGCTTGTCGCCGAGGCGGGCGAGCACTGCTTCGGGGATCGCACCGATGCCCATCTGCAGCGTCGAGCCGTCAAGGACGAGCGCCGAGACCAGCTCGCCTATCCTCGATTCGACGTCACCCGTCGGGCCCAACTCTGTCTCGGGCAGAGGGCGGTCCGTGCAGATGAACGCGTCGAGGCGCTCGAGAGAGAGAGTCGAGTTGCCGTGAGTGCGCGGCATGCGCTCGTTGACCTCCGCGATGACGAAACGCGCCGAATCCACGGCGGCGCGCGCCGCGTCGACGGACGTCCCGAGCGTGCAGTCGCCGTGGCGATCCGGTGGCGACACTTGCACGATCGCGACGTCCAGCGGCACGGTGCGCGTCGTGAAAAGCTTGGGGACCGCGCTCAAGAAGACCGGCATGAAGTCCGCCCGACCTTCCTCGACGGGTTTGCGCATGCGCGGACCCACAAACAGCGAGATCGAGAAAAATCGGCCGACGTGCTCCGGCTCGACGAACGCGCACGGACCCTCGAGATGCAGGTGGTAAAGCGTGACCGCCTCGAGCGCTGTCTGGAGGCAGAGCGCGTCGAGTAATCCGAGTGGAGTCGCGGCGGCGCCTTGGACGAAGACGCGATTGCCGCTTTTCACCCAAGAGAGAGCCTGATGAGGAGAGACGGCGCGGTCGCGCCAACGTGGGTCGAGCATGGCCCCAATGGATATCAGCTCATCGCGATGTCGCAGCAGCAGAGACGCTGTGTCACGGCGTGACGGTGAGCGTGCCCTTCATCATCATATAGTGACCGGGGAACGTGCAGATGTACGGGTAGCTCCCTGCGGCCGGGGCGACGAACGTCACCTCGACTTGTCCGCCTGGTTGAGAGAGCGACGTGAACGCGATCACGTTAGCGTCGCCCTGCTTCAAGTAGCCCGACCCTTCCCCCGCGGCGACTCCGCCGTTCGCGACGTCCGCCTCGGCACCCGGCTTCACGAGCACCCAGTTGTGCTTCATTGCCTGCGACGTGGCGTGATTGGCGAGTACGACGTGCACCTTTTGGCCCGCCTGCACGGTGAACGCCGTCTGGTCATACGCCATCGTCTCGCCGACGGTGCCGAGCGCGATTTCCGCAGTGCCTTTGCCGCAACCGAGCAGCGTGAGCAGAACTACGCCTACGAGTGATCTCATGGTTTTTTCCGAGTGTGTGGGAGGTAGAGGTCGATTTTACCGCATGCGACACAGCCCTGGAGCTCCACGGGCATCAGGTCCTTGTCGGACTCCGTGAACAGGCCGAGCATACCGGCGTTGTCACCAACGTGGAGGTGGCGCACGCCGAGGCTCTTCAGCGGGCCTTGGCAGTTGGAACACTTGCGTACGGGCTCATCTATCGTCGTCATGCCGTCGGTCGTATCACATGCGCTGCGGTCGGCTCGGAAGCAGTCAGTTGCCTGCCACCAAGGTGATCATTCCGCCGCCGCTTTTCGCCTTGATCGTGACTTGGGGGTTGGGGGTGGGACCTCCCAAAGTCAAGGTGTCACCCTCTTTGATCCAACCTACCGCGGTGACCTGATTGGATGCTTGCGTAACAAGAGCGCGAGCCGTGACGTTGGACGGCACCTTCACCGTGACCGCGCCTTGCGTCGCCTCGATGTCGACCATCACCTCACGATCGACCTTGTTTCCTAGGTCGATCGTGATCGCCCCTACGCCCGCGTGCGCATGAATCTTGGAAGCTCCGAACGCGCCAGCGCCCGTGAGCGTGATCGCGCCGCTGCCCGAGTCGATGTCGATCTCGTCCGCGGCGAGCGGGTTGGATTGGCCGAACGACATGTCCACCGAGCCCGAAGTGCTCGTCAGCTTCACGCTCTTGATCGCCAGCCCACCGAGCTCGAGCTGCGTCTTTGCCGCGCCCGCGTCGACGCTCAGCGAGACGGGCGATGGCCCCATCGTCAGCCGCCAGTCCGCCACGAGCTCGCTACCGATCTTGGCGCCGTCCGCGCCCGTGCCTTGATTGACGCGCACGTGGTCGCTCGCAGCGTCCACCTTCGGATCGAGATCCTTGACGTTGGAGCGCACGCTTCCGCCGATCGTGTGAGCGCCTCCGGGAGTGAGGTGGAGCTCGCCCGCACTGAGCGTGAGCTGCACGGAGGCGGGTGCGGACGGCGTGCCTTGGGCATCGCCTGACACGTCAACTGTTCGTACGTCACCGATCTTCTTGCAGCAAACCAACAGCGCGAGCGCGAGCCAGAGGCGTTTCATGAGGCCGAGCCTAGACCGATTTCCCGTTCTCACGCTGTGCTAAGAGCCCGCCGCGGGATGACGGTGCTTCAAGTCGCGGATCTGCGCTTCGGCTATGCCGGAGACACGCTGTTCGAAGGCGTGACGTTCAGCCTCTCGGTCGGGGAGCGCGCGGCGTTGGTGGCGCCCAACGGGGCCGGCAAGTCGACGCTCTTGCGGCTCGTCATGAAAGAGATCGAGCCGGACCAAGGCACGACGCTCATCAAGAAGGAGACGAGCGTCGGCTACTACCGGCAGTCTCACGAGATCGCGGCGAAGGGCACGGTGCTCGAGGCGTTCTTGTCGTCGTTCGGTGACGTGCTCGGGCTGCGCGAACAGCTCAGCCTAGCTCAGCACGACGCGGCGAGCGGGGAACCGCAGGCGCTCACGCACCTCGCGCACGTGACGGATCTCTATCACCTCGCGCGTGGAGACGAGCTCGAGCGAGAGGTCTCGATGCTCGCGCAGCGGCTCGGGTTCGCGCAGACCGATCTCGATCGCCCGGTCGCGTCGCTCTCCGGAGGCGAGCGTGGTCGCCTCACGCTCGGCGTGATCTTGGCGCAGAAGCCGGTCCTGCTCTTGCTGGACGAGCCTACGAATCACCTCGACCTCGACACCATCGCCTGGCTCGAGTCTTTCCTAATCGGGTATCGGGGCGCCGTTCTAGTGGTCAGTCACGATCGAGCGTTCCTCGACAACGTGTGCCCTGCCACCATGGAGCTCGGCTCGCGCGGTGTACGCATTTATCCGCTGAAATACAGCGAATACGCGATCGCCCGCGCAGAAGACCTCGCCCGCGAGCGCGCGCTACTCGAGAGACAACAGTCGTTCATCGACAAGACTCAAGACTTCATCCGGAAAAATATCGCCGGCCAGAAGACCAAGCAGGCGCAGAGCCGACGCAAGATGCTCGACAAGCTCGAGCGCGTAGAGCGCCCCGAGGACGTGTGGGCCGTGGCCGAGCGCGTGGCGTTTCGTTTCGCGCCCGCGCTACGGAGCGGAGACATCGCCATCGACGCCGAGCGCGTCGGTGCGAGCCGCGGAGGTCGCGTGCTCTTCGACAGCGTGGAGATCTTGATCCGCCGCGGCGAGCGCATCGGCATCGTCGGTCCCAACGGCTCCGGCAAGACGACGCTGCTCAACATCTTCGCGGGGCGCTCGCCCGACGGAGATCGCGGTCGCATCAAGCGCGGCACCAACCTGCAAGAGGGCTACTTCGATCAGCACCTCGGCGAGGTCGACCCCAAGAACACCGCGGTCGAGGAGATCAGGCGCGTTCGAGCGGACTACACGATCGAAAAGGCGCGAGAGTATCTGGCCCGCTTTCGCTTCTGGGGAGACGATCCACTCCGCGTCGTGAGCGGCTACTCTGGAGGCGAGCGCTCGCGCTTGGCGTTGGCGAAGTTGTTGTTGGAGCCGCGCAACCTCCTGTTCTTGGACGAGCCCACCAACCACCTCGACATTCCCGCAGCGGAGATCCTCGAAGAGGCCCTCGTCACCGGCTTCGACGGCACCGTGCTGTTCGTCTCGCACGACCGTCGCTTCTTGGAGAACGTCGCCACGCGCATTGTCAGCGTGCGCGACGGCAAGGTGGAGATCTTCGTCGGCGGCTATCGCGATTTCGCGGCGGCCCACGCCCCCAAACCGCCTCCTCCAAAGGAAGAGCAATCTCGCAAAAAAAAATTGAGCATGCCTCCGCCGGCCCAGGAAATCGCGGACGGCAAGAAGAAGTACGACCAAGAGCGCTTGCAGCAGCGTGAGAAAGAGAAGAGCAAGCGGCGCGTGTCCGAGCTGGAGAACTCGATCGCGCTCGCGGAGACGGAGCTCGGGATGCTTCGCGACAAGCTCAAGCAAGATCCCGGCGGAGACTGGGCGCGCTTGGCGGAGATGGCCGGGCGCGAGCAGGAGCTGGCGAAAAAAGTGGACACGATGGTGGCCGAGTGGACGAAGCTGAGCGAGGCTGTCGAATGATGACGCGTTGGATGGCGATTCTGTGTTTGCTCGTGCTCGCGGTCACGGGTTGTCCCAAGAAGAACGGAACGGCGTCGCAAGAGGGCGGCATCGCAGCGGACGACTCGAGCGGCGTCGTCGTGAAGGACAATAGCGAGGGCTTGTTGCTCACGTGGATCGACGAGAAGGGCGACTTCCACGTAGAGCAGAAGGTCACTGATGTGCCGCTCATCGGGCGCGATTCGGTGCGCGTCGTCGATCCGAACAAGGACGAGGGCACGCACGACGGAAAGATCTTCGTCGCCGACCTGCGCATGGCACGCCCGGACGGCACCTACGCAGTGCACGCGATGACCCGCGCGGACTTCGATGCTCTCGCGCTCTCGCGCCGGCAGAAGCACGGCCCCACGCTCGCGAGCGCGTTCGACGCGTCGGCGGTCCAAGCGGGCGGGCCAGACATCTCCAACAGCTCGAGCGCGCCCAACGCGCCGGTCGATCCGAACACGCAAGCGCCCGTCATCATCTACGGCGCGGAGTGGTGCGGCGCGTGTCATCAGGCGGCCGCGTACTTGCGTGGCAAGGGCATCCCGTACGTGGAGAAGGACATCGAGAAGGACAGCGCGGCCGCGCGCGAGATGCAGCGAAAGCTGACGCGCTTCGGCTTGAGGGCCGGTTCGATCCCGGTGATCGACGTCCACGGCAAGGTCATGGTCGGATTCAACTCGCACGAAATCGACGAGGCTCTCGGGAAGGCCACGTGAGCCGTGCGCTCCTCGCCGCGTTGCTCGTCGCATGCTCGGCGAAGGGCGCGTCGTTCGGCCCCACGTTAATCGGTGATGCGTCACCCGACGCGCCCGTCTTCGCCACGGACTCTGGCAGGCCAAGGCCTCCGCCGGAGGTCTACGGCCAGACGGCGAGCGCGCTCTACCGAATCGATCCCGTCGCACATACGAACGCGCTCGTTGGCAAGTTTCAGGGCTGCACGTACGTGAACGACATCGCGCTCGATCAGAACGGCAACCTCTACGGAGTGACGGGCAACGCGCTCTACACGATCTCCACGCAGAGCGCGCGATGCACGCTGATCGCGAACGGCACGTTCCCCAACTCGCTGTCGTTCGTTCCGCAGGGCACGCTGGACTCTGCGAACGAGGCGCTCGTGGGCTATGTCGGCGGCGACTACGTGCGGATCGACACGACGAGCGGAATGGTCACCAAGGTCGGAGTGCTCGGCGGTGGATTCGTGTCGAGTGGGGACGTCGTGAGCACGATTGGCGGCGCCACCTACGTCACCGTCAAGGGTAACGGCTGCGCGGACTGCCTCGTCGAGGCGGACCCAAAGACCGGCGCGCTCGTGAAGAACTGGGGAGACGTCGGGCACACGGACGTCTTCGGCGTCGCGTTCTGGGGAGGCAGGGTCTACGGCTTCGCGAACGACGGGTCGCTCTTCGAAATGACGCTCGCGAACGGCGCGGTCTCGAGCATCACGCTGTCGTCACCCGCGAACGCATGGGCTGGCGCAGGCTCCACGACGAGCGCCCCGCTCAGCCCGCCGAACTAATTCATTACGCCAGCGCGTGTCGACGATGCGCCTTGCCACCTGGCAGCGCGGTGACGTCGACCACCACGCTGAGCACCAGGGTGAACAGTCGCCGATAGGTCTCGTGCGTGCTCGCAACCCCGGGAGCGGCCTTGGCGAGCACCCGCGCGCCGTTGTCGTGCACGACCTTCTTGGCCATGTCGAGCGCCTGCATCTTGGTGCCGGATTCGCTGACGTCCTCGTCCTGCATGCGTCGAATGACATGCAAGTACTCGCCGATGAGCGCCGCCAATTCTCCGGACGGGATCGTGAGCGTTTCGGTCGCCGCGGCACCGCCCAGCAAGCGGAGCGACACGTCCGTCCCCTCTAGGCCGACTTGCAGCTCGTCGTGTTGCGGGTGCCCGAGTCGGCCGTCATCGAGAAGGTCGACGATCGTCGTTCGCCAATCGTCGCGCCGCGCACGACTCGCGGGTGCCCATAGCGGCTCGTCCAATCGAATCGTTCGCACCACTTCTCGCTCAGGAGAACTCTTCGCTCGACCAAAGGCGGCGATTGCTCGGCGTAGGTGTGACGACGTCGTCGAACTCGACGTGCACGTCGACGGCGTAAGCTTTGTCGGCCGGCGTTAGCGGTCCGTCGTTTCGAACTTCGAAGAGATCGAGCATGGTCTTCATGGGCTTCGTGATCATCGTTGCAAGAGCGTGGCCGGGCGTTTGATGATGAGGTTACGTAAGCGGAGACATGATTCTTCCCGTGAAAACGTGGTCGGGCGAGACGGCGCTGGATCCAGGATGTCTCAGCGGCACGCGCGGACGATCCAAAGCCGAGCTGGGCAAACGGTGCGATCGCGGGACAAGGGTCTGTCCAAGAGGCTCGCGTTTGGCGAGACTGCTGCCGTGAGTCGCGACAACCCTTACCGAAAGCCTGACCGCTTCACAGAGGCCGCGAAGAAGGCAGGTTTTCCAGCGCGGAGCGTTTACAAACTCGAGGAGATCGATCGGCGCGTCCGCCTGTTGCGGGTCGGCATGCGCGTGCTCGACCTCGGCGCGTGCCCCGGAAGTTGGTCCATGTATGTCGCGAACAAGATCGGTGCGAAGGGCAGGCTCCTCTCGGTGGACCTGGAGCCGCTGGTCGTCGGCTTGCCCGCGCACGCCAAGTTCGTCCAAGGTGATGCGCTGTCGCTCGACAACTCGGATCTCGCGATGTTCGCCCCTTACGACGTCGTGTTGAGCGACATGGCGCCGCGAACGACTGGCAATCGCTTGGGCGATCAGACCCGCAGCTACGAGCTGTTCATGCGCTCTCTCGCAGTCGCGGCTACGCTGCTAACCCCGGGGGGGGCGTTCGTGGGCAAGATTTTCATGGGGGAGGATCTCCCTGCCGCGCGAGCAGAAGTGCGTAAGCTCTTCGACAAGGAGCGGCTCATTCGCCCTGAAGGAACACGCACAGTGAGCTATGAGGTCTTCGTCATCGCAGAAGGGCGAAAGTCCGCGTGAGCGCGTTCGCAGAGCTGGCGCACGTCGGCGGACGCTTCCTGATCGAGCGCGAGGTCGGTCGAGGTGGAGTGGGGATCGTGTATCGCGCGGCAGACGACGTCACCGGCCAGCCGGTGGCGCTGAAGGTCATCGCGATCTCGGGCGTGGACGCCGGCGAGGAGGCTCGCTTCCGTCGCGAGGGTCGCGTGCTCGCGGGCCTGCGCCATCCAGGGATCGTGCGCTTGGTCGCGTTCGGGCAGCTCGACGACGGCGCACCTTACGTCGCGATGGAGTGGCTCGAGGGCGAGGACATCGCGCAACGACAGCGACGCTCGCCGCTGCCGCTCGTACAAAGCATCGATGTCGCTGCCCAGGTCGCGGACGCGCTCGCTGCGGCTCACTCTGCGGGGATCGTGCATCGCGACGTGAAGCCGTCGAACGTGATCCTCGTCGGCAGCGGGCCCGGCTCGATCGGACGCGCTGAGGCCAAGCTCGTCGACTTCGGCGTCGCCGCGGTGGAGGACGCCAAGCTCACGCGCACGGGCGCGATCATCGGGACGCCCGCATACATGGCCCCGGAGCAGGCGCGAGGCGACTCCGAGGTCGATCACCGTGCTGACCTGTACGCGCTCGGCGCGACGCTCTTCGAGATGGTCGCGGGGCGTCCTCCGCACGTCGGTCCGACTCCGGTCGCGATTCTGGCGAGGCTCGTGACGACGCCACCGCCGCGGCTGTCGGACGTCATTGCGAACGTGCCCACCGCGCTCGACGATCTGATGGCGGAGCTTCTTGCGACGACGCCAACGGACAGGCCGTCGTCCGCCGCGGAGGTCGCCGAGCGCCTCCGTGTCATCGCAGAGGATCTCGTCACCCGAAACAGCATCGGTCCGAGCGGCCAACACTCCGACGAAGCTCCGCTGAGCGCGATCGGCCCCGTCAGCACGCTCGCAGTGCAGTCGGGTGGAGGCACACGCCTCATCACGACGATCCTCGCGACGCAGGTCGCGAAAGGAGCGCCGCGCGCGAGGTTGATCGCGCACCTACGTGCGAGAGGCGCGGAGGCGACGGAGCTCGGCGGTGACGCGATCGTCGCGCACCTCGGCGTTCGCCGCGCGATGGGCGATGAGGCGATGCGCGCGATCGACCTCGCCCTACGCCTCGCAAAGGTGAACGCGTCGGTCGGCATCGCGACCGGGCGAACGCGTGTAGAGCGCACGCGACCGATCGGAGAGGTCGTCGACCGCGCCGCGGCGCTCGCGCGAGACGCGCAGCGCGGGCAGGTGCTGGCGGACGTCACGACCACCGAGCTCGCACGCGGTCGCTTCGAGTTCCAAGCGCGCGACGACGGCACGAGCGTCGTCACCGCGGCCCTCAGCGGTCGAAAGGACGGAGCCGGCGGCGCCCCGTTCGTGGGCCGCGAAGGCGAGCTCGTGCAGATCATGCACAGCTTTGACCGCGCGATCGAAGAGAAGACGCCCGTGCTCGTGACCATCACGGGCGCGCCGGGGATCGGCAAGACTCGCCTCCGCAGCGAGGCCCTCTCGCGCATCGCCTCGAACTCGTCGGGCGCTCGCATTGCGATGGTGCGCTGCGAGACGTTCGGCAAGACACACGCGCTCGGCGTCGTCGCGGACCTCGCGCGAAGCCTCTCCGGCGTCGCCAAGGGCGCGTCGCTCGAGGACGCGCAGTTCGCGATCACCGCGCTCACCACGATGACCGGTCTGCAGCTCTCGGACGACGCGGCAGACCTCTTCGCGCGCTTGCTCGCGAACGAGCCGCTTCCCGAGCGCTCGGACGCTCGCGCAGCGCGCGACGCGCTGTGGATCGCGCTCACCGATTTGATCGTCGAGCTCGCGCGTCGTTCACCGCTCGTGTTGAGCATCGAGGACGCCCAATGGGCAGACCTAGAGAGCCTGTCCTGGCTCGATCACGTCCTCGGCCGGGCAGCGCAGTCGCCGCTCTGGGCGATGCTCACCACGCGGCCCACGCTTTGGCGCGACGATCCGGAGCGATTTTCGGGTCGAGATCACGTGCGAGTCGAGCTTCGTCCGCTTTCCAAGCGAAACGTGCGCGCGATCGCCAGCGCGATCTTGGGGGAGCGCGCGATCGCGGGCGAGACGGAGCAGCTCGCAGAGACGATCGCGTTGCAGGCGGGAGGGTCGCCGCTGTTCGCCGAAGAGCTCGCTCGATTGACCGCTCAAGGTCGTGACGCCTCGAGCGCGCCGACGATCGAGGCCGCGATGCAGGTGCAGCTCGACGCGCTGGATGACGCGGCGCGAGAGGCCGCGTCTCGCCTCGGCGTGTTCGGTCTCGTCGGTTGGGACATCGGCCTCGAGGCGTTGGGAGTGCCGCTCGCCGCGGAGGTGCTTCGCAGCTTGGCAGGCAGCGAGATCGTGGTCGAGCAAGCGAGCAGCCGCTACAAGGGCACGCGCGAGTTCGGCTTCAAGCACGCGCTGATGCGCGAGGTCGCGTACGCGTCACTTGGCGACGACACTCTCAAGGACTTTCACACCCGCGCGGGCAGGTGGCTCGCGAAGATGGGCGAGGACGACGCGACGGTCGCCCGCCACCTCGAGCTCGGAGGCGCGCACCAAGAGGCCGCGTCGTACCTCGAGAAGGCAGCTCGCCGTGCGCTCGCCGCACACGCGCTGGGGGACGCGGTGATGATGGCGGAGAAGGCGCTCGCGTTCGCGGACGACAAACCGACACAATTCGCCCGCGCGCTCATCCTCGACGAGGCGTGGAATCGCCAAGACGCGCGCGCAGGCGAGCGAGACTCCGCCGTTCGCGCGATGGAAGACTCCGTCTACGACGAGGCGAGCGAGGTCCGTGCTCGCGGCGCACGCGTGCGTTACGAGGACGCATGCGGTGGGGATCCCGAGACAAGTTCGCGCCTCGATGTCGTGTGGAAGGCCGCGGAGGCCGCGGGTCTGGTCGACGAAGAAGCACGCTGCGCGGCGGCGCTCGCGGCGCGCTACGCCTACGGCGGCGAGCTCGATCTCGCAGCAGACGTCGCCGAGCGCCTGCTCTCGCTCGCGCAACGACATGGCGTCGCCGGCGCGGCGGTGGACGCGTGGCAGACGCTCGCGGTCGTACGCCAAGCGCGCGGAGACGTCGGCGCTGCTCTCGAAGCGCGCAGGAGCGCAGCACGCGCGGCAAGCCAAGCGGGCCTCAAGACGCGCGAGGCGATGCTCACGATCAACGTAGGCTTCGCGCTCACCACGGTCGGCGCCAAGCACGAGGCGCGGCTGGCGATCGAGGGCGGCATCGCGCTCGCACAGGCGATCGGCTCGCCCGGCACCGTGCGTCACGGACAGATGATCCTCCTCTGCTGGGCGGCCACGTTCAGCCCGGATCCGGCGCTCGATCGCGTGTTGCAGGATTCGCGCGCTCTCGCCGACAACGCCGCGACAGGCAGCTGGGTGCCACACGATCGCGCGACGCTCGGCGTCTTGTACTACCGCGGCGCAGAGCTGCTCCGGCTCGAAGGGAAGCCCGCGTGCGACTCGGCGCGTTCGCTTCTGCGCATCGCCGCGCAAGGATACCGTGCGACCAAGATGCTCGACGTCGTGCCCGTCGCGATGGGTCTGCTCGCCGAGGCAGAGCGGCGATGTGGCGAGCCTCAGAAGGCGCGAGAGATCGCGCGAGATGCTGCCAACCTGCTCGACGATGGCTCGCCAAGCTTACTCAACGAGGCGCCCGTGTTCCTCGCGCTCCACGACGCGTGCGTCGACCTCGGCGATCTCGCGGAGGCGCGCGAAGCCATCCTGCGCGGCATCCCGCGCCTCGCGACCCGCGTGCAAGGCCTCTCCGGCACGCCCTACGCACGTGACTTTCTCACGCAGGTCTCCGCGAACGCCGGCCTCGTCGCCGCCGCCGAAGCGTACGGGCTTGTCCCGCGCGAGCTCGCTGCGATCCTCGACAAGGCCTGAGCGTGATGGGGCAGGGGAGAGACACGCTCGCGCGAGTCGCCTTGCCTTGGCTCGCGCTCGTCGGACTCTCCTTCGCGTTCCGCGCGCCAGCTCTGCTCAACGCGGCCGCGACGAACTCGGACGCGGCGATCGTGGGCTTGCAAGCGATGCACATTCTCGAAGGAGATCGCGCCTTGTTCTTGCTGGGATCCGGCTACCAGACGTCGTCGGACTCGTTCGTTGCCGCCGGGTTCTTCTCGGTGATGGGCCCCACGCCGATCGCGCTCATGCTGTCCTCGTTCACGCTGCACGTCGTCTCCACGTTGCTCGCGTACGCCACGCTGAGACGTCACATGAGCGGTTGGGGCGCGTTCGTTCCTGCGCTCGCGCTGGTGTTCACCACGAGCTGCCTCCACTCCTTCGCGCTGTACCCGCCACGCCAGCTCTCACTGACGCTCGTGATGGCGGCCGTGTGTGTGATTGATTCGGCCGAGAGCGGTGTGCGGCTCGGTCTCGGCGCGCTGCTCGTGATGCTCGCGTGGACGAGCGATCCGTACGCCATGGTCCTCGTGGCGCCGCTGCTCGGCTTCGCTGCGCTCCACGCTTGGACCTCACCCACGCGCGCGTCGGCGACGATCGGCGGCTACGTTGGGCTCGTGCTCGGTGCCGTCCCACTCGGCGCGCTGTGGGTTCATCCCAACGCGCACCACGGCGTCACCGAGACGAGCACTGACGTGCTCTCGCACAACTGGCACCTCTTGGTGACGGAGTGCTTTCCGTGGATGAGCGGGACGGCGATCTACGCCGCCGTGCACTGGATGGACTATGCACGCGTCGAAGAGAGCGCGCTCTTGCACGCGTTCCAGATCACGGGAGTGATCATCGCGTGCGGAGCCTTGATTTACGGGGCATACACGATCGCTGCGCGAAAGGAGCTCCTCGCGCTTCGCAGGCTCCACGCGTTCGCGCTCGCGACGGTCGTCGTGACGATCACGGGCTTTTTGATCTCGCGCATGGTGATGGACAAGTTCAGCATGCGTTACCTCGCGGCAATCGCGCTCGTTCTGCCGTTCGCGCTCGCCCCGGTCGTCAATCGCCTCGGACCTAAGAACGGTGCGCTCTTGCTCGCGCCGTACCTCGTCTCGGCCGCGATCGGGGGTTGGCTCGGCTATGGCCCCTACGTCGATGGACCCAGGCCGGTGCTCACGGGCTCGGGTCGTGCGACCGACGAGGCGCAGCTCATCGCGCAGCTGGACGCTCGCGGAGTGAACGATGCGGTGGCCGACTACTGGTCCGCCTACCGCTTGACGTTCCTCGCGAGAGAGCGCGTGCAGTTCGTGCCGCTGCACGTCCAACAAGACCGGTACCCGCCGTATCGACTCCGCTTCGAGTCCGCCAAGCGCGTCGCGTATGTCTACGACGAGCTCCGCAGCTTCGAGGATCGCAGCCAAATCGAAGCCGATTTCGCGTCGGTGGGCGCGTTCTCGTCCAACGTGGAGCGGCTGGACGTGGGCGTGTTCCACGCAGCGATCTTCACGCGCAAATGAGCTTTCCTACTTCGTGAAGGTGCGGAACGCCGCGATCGTTCGCTTGAGGCCCTCGCGAATGTCCACCTTCGGGGTGTAGCCGATGAGCTCCTTCGCCGCGTCGATCGCAGCGAGCGAGTCTCGGACGTCTCCGGCACGACCCGGCCGGTAGTCCGGGTTGGGCTTGGTGCCCGTCGCTTCTCCGATGATCGCGAGTAGCTGATTGAGGCTCGTCCGCTCGGCACAGGCGATGTTCACGACCTGCCCCGTGAGCTTGTTCTTGCTGTTCGCGCCGAGCAGGTTCGCGTGCACCGCGTTGTCGATGTAGCAGAAGTCGCGCGTCTGCTCGCCGTCGCCGAAGACGACGGGGCGCTCGTTCTTGAGTGCTGCCGTGATGAAGTTCGGAATGACGGCTGCGTATTGGCTCGTCGGATCTTGTCGCGCGCCGAAGACGTTGAAGTAGCGCAAGCACAAGGTCTCGATGCCGTAGAGCGACGCGAACACGCGCATCAGCTGCTCGCACGTGAGCTTCGCCACGGCGTACGGCGACAGAGGCATCGTCGACATCGTCTCCACCTTCGGGAGGGTCGGCGTGTCCCCGTAGGCTGAAGAGCTCGCGGCGAACACGACGCGCTTCACACCCGAGCGCCTCGCGACATCGAGCACTACGGTCGTCCCTTGTACGTTCGCGAGCATCGACGGTTGCGGCATCTCCACGGAGCGCACCACGCTCGGCATGGCCGCCTGGTGAAAGATGACGTGCACGTCCTTGACCGCGCGGGACACGGCGTCCGGATCGACGATGCTTCCCTCGACGACCTCCAGCTTGCCCTTGAGGCTCTCGATGTTCTGCCGGCGACCGGATGAGAAGTCGTCGAGGATGCGGACGGACTCTCCCGCCCCAAGCAACGCCTCTGCGATCGAAGACCCGATGAAACCCGCCCCGCCCGTGACCAAATAGGTGCTCATGATGTTACTAGTACAACTCCCGCAAGCGAGGATCCATCCCACTCTGATGCGCCGCCGTTTGCCGCGTTCATCCGCCCATCGAGTTGTCGTAGACGACAATTGAGCCGTGCCAACGGCTCAGTTCAGGTTCTGTTCAAGAGTCTCGCTTGAGGGAGACTGCTTGGAGGTGTGCTGGCGAAGCCAATCGGCTGAGTTGTTGTCGTTCGCCGAGAGGCGACGACAAGTTGGCCATCCGAGGACGCTTGTCGTAACCGTCAGCGTATGGGCACCGTTCATTCTATCGTCGGAAGTTGCGTCGTCTGTGACGAGTCCGACGCGCGCGCTCTCTCCACCACGCGCCTCTCGCGGGGCGAGGTCGTCGTCGTGTGCGGCACACACGCGCTGGTGCACGAGCGCAACCTTGGGCGCGCCGCGAGCGTCGACGAGCTCCGCGCGCTGGTCGGTGAGCGCCGCGATCGCGACGAGCGTCGCGCCACGGGCGACGAGCTCGCGGAGGCACTCACCGCCGCCTTCACGCCGAGCGATCGTCGCCGGCTCGAGCGTCGCCAGTAGCGGATCAGAAGCCCAGGTCGGGTTCGGTGTTGCCAGGCGCGATAGGGTGACCGGTTGCGGTGGCCGGCCCGGTTGCGGTGGCCGGCCCGGTGGGATGACTCGGCGCGACACCGTTCTTGTCGAGGGCGACATCGAGGGTCTTGTCGCCGTCGATCGCGAGTTCCATCGAGCGCGTCTGGAAGCCCATCGCTTCCACCCGGAGCAGGTGCGCCTTGCCGTCGACGGGGAGAGTCGTGGGGCCCGGCGTGAGGATCAATTTTCCGTCGAGGCTCGTCCGCGCGGTCTTCGGTGTCACGTTGATCGTCAGCCGCGCGCTCGTCGGAGCCGGCGTCGTGAGCGCGCTGGGCTGAGTCGTAGGCTGCGTCTGCGTCGCGCTGGCGGACGCGGTGTTTGTCGTGGTCGATGGGGTCGGGGTGCCCGCGCCCGTACGATCCTTTAGCGCGGTCAGTGCGAAGAGAGCGATAGCGCCCAGCATGATGACCGAGCCCCCCGCGATAGCGGCGACCCTCAACGGCGAAGACTTGGGCGCCGCCGGCGGCATCATCTGCGCACCGCCGGTGAGTTGGCTGCCCGTCTGCGCGAACTGCTGCATCGACGGTACGTTCGACACCTGCGATTGACTCACCGGCGTGCCGGGCATCTGCGGCGCGAGCTGGGCGAGCAGGGGCGCGCTGAACTCGCCGGTGGGGGCCGCTTTCGCAGAGCGCATCTGCTCCTCGATGACGCCACGAATTTTGGTGCGCTCCTCTTCGAAGCTCTGCGTGAGCAGCGTGCCAAGTTCGCGCGTGCCAGGACAAGATGCCATCCCGCGCATCACGCGCTCGAGGTCCGCGAGGAAATCCGCCGCGGTCGAGTAGCGCTCGTCTGGGTTCTGCGCGAGGGCTCGCTTGCAAATCGCGACCAGCTCATACGGCACACCGGGCTCCACGGCGTCCACGCTCGGGATGGCGCCAGTGGAGAGCATGTTGAGGATGGCCGCGTCTTGCATGCCCTTCCAAATGCGCTGTCCGGTTGTGGCCTCCCACAAGATGATGCCTACCGCGAAGATGTCAGCGCGCCGATCGATTGCCTGGCCGAGCGCCTGCTCCGGCGCCATGTAACTCAGCTTTCCCTTGATGATGCCGACCTTCGTCTGCTGGGAAGAGTCGCTCGCCTTCGCGATGCCGAAGTCGACCACCTTCACCGAGCCGTCATAGCTGATGAAGACGTTGTGCGGAGAGATGTCGCGGTGAACGATCCTGAGTGGCGTGCCGTCGTAGTCCTTGAGCTCGTGGGCGTAGTGAAGGCCCGCGAGCAGCTCGGCGATGATGCGCAGCTGTGCGCCGAGTGCGAGCTCACGGCCCATTTGCTGGAGGCGCGTGCGCACGCGATTCATCGGCTGCCCGTCGAGGTACTCCATGACGAATGCGTGCAGGTCGGGCGCGTCGATGACCTCGTAGGTTTGCACGACGTTCGGGTGGAGCAGACGCGCAGCGAGGCGCGCCTCTTCGAGGAACATCGTCTTGAACTCGGGATCGTCCGCGAGCTCGGGCTTCAGCTCCTTGACGACCACGAGCTTGTTGAACCCGCCTGGGCCGCTCGAGACCGCCAAGTAGACGTTCGCCATACCGCCGCGCCCGAGCACGGCGAGCGGTCGGAACTTGCCGAAGTGGCGTCCAGCGGTGGATTGCGGTTGCATCATTTGTCGCTGGCGAAGCCGATCCTCTTAGTTGTTGTCGTTCGCGGAAGGCGACGACAATTCGCGAGTTCGGGTCAGAGTAACTCATCCCTACGGTGAGGTCCAAACTGTCCGTGAGCCTGTTTTTGCCCTCTCCGCGACTGTGATATCCTCTCCGCCCGTGCGCTCCTCCTCCATCATTGGCGTGAGTCTGTGTTGTGTGCTCGCTGCCTCTTCCGCAGTAGCGCAAGAGACTTCGGCGGATGTCGCCGCTGCAAGAACGCTTGGCAGCGAAGGCGTCAAGCTCGCCGACCAAGGCAAGTGCGACGAGGCCATCGACAAGCTGACGCGCGCCGAGAAGCTCCACCACGCGCCGATGCTCCTCGCTCGTCTCGGTGAATGTCAGGTCGCGGTCGGCAAGATCGTGGAGGGCACGGAGAACCTGCAGCGCGTCGTGCGCGAAGAGGCCGGCAGCAACGCGCCGTCCGCAGTACTCGCTGCCAAGATGCGCGCGCAGAAAGTGCTGGAGTCGGCCAAACCCAAGGTCGCCAAGCTGGTCGTTCAAGTGACGGGTCCCGCGAAGACCGACTCGATCGTCGTCAAGATCGACGGCGACGTCATCTCGTCCGCCTACCTCGGTGTCGCTCGCCCGACTGACCCCGGCGATCACACGCTCGACATCTCGGCGCCCGGCTACAAGTCGACGACCAAGAAGGTCACGCTCGGCCCCGGCGGCAGCGAGAGCGTCTCGGTCGCCCTCGAGATCGATCCGAACGCCAAGACGGATGACGGCAAAGGCAGCGGCAACGCCGACAAGGGAAGCGGCGGCGACAACGGCGGCGGAAACGTCGAGCCCCCGCCGCCGAGCGGCATCAGCGGAAAAACCATCGGCGCCATCACCGCGCTCTCCATCGGCGGCGTCGGCCTCGTGCTCGGGGGCGTCTTCGGCGTGATGGCGATGAGCAAGAAGAGCACCCTCGACGGACAGTGCACTGCAAAGGCGTGTCCTCCCGGTTCGCAGAGCATGATCGACAGTGCGAACACCTTCGCGACGGTCTCCACGATCGGCTTCATCGTCGGTGGCGTCGGCATCGCCGCGGGCATCGTGCTGTTGGCGATCCCCAACGGCGCCCCCGCCAAGCCCGCGCGCGGCTACATCACGCCCACGTTCGGTTTCGGCTCAGTCGGCGTGACCGGCGCGTTCTAAAATCGACAGCAGCTCGTTCGAGTGGGTGAGCGGCGACATGTGTCCCGCGCCTTCGATCACGTGCGTCTTCGCGCTCGGCAGCTCTTCTGCAAGTCGGTCCACGATGCGACGCGCGGACACCGTCGTCAAGGACCCGCGAATCAACGTAGTCGGTAATCGAGACAGCACTCGATAATCGGCAAATGGCCTGGGGTCTTGCGACAGGTCACGGACTTCGCAATAGACCTTCCACGCGACTCTCATGTTCGCGCGACGCGCGGGGTCCGGCAGTCTCGCCCACGCGCCCTCGCCGGACCAATAATCGATGAAGCGCTGCATCCAGCGCTCTGTCCCGCCAAAGCTCTCCTCGAGGAATCCCGGTTCGTACAAGTGCGCAAGCTCCTCGGTGGACTCTGCGTCATTGTCCTGTCGAAGCGCGCCGAACAACACGGGCTCGACCAAGACGAGACTGCGCACCAACTGCGGCGAAGCGAGCGCGACCTTCGCGGCGAGATAGCCGCCATATGAGTGACCGATGATCCGCGAAGGCCCAATCAGCCCCAATACATTCAGGAGCCCGTCCTCGTCTTCTCTTGCAGCTACGGGGCTACGATCGACGACGGGGTCGCTCTTGCCATAACCGAGTAAGTCGACGGTCACGACTCGGGCTCCCACACTCAGAAGCGGCAAGTATTTGCGCCACTCCGAAGACGAAAACCCGGAGGCGTGCACGAGCAATATCGGAGGGTCGCCGGAACCATAATCGGCAATCGCCATTCGGCGCCCGGTGCTCGTGAGAACGATGGTCTCCACTTCAGTCCGCACAAGTAAAATTGCTCTGCGGGCCACAATGAAATTGGCAGCGGCCCCGGATCGCGAACGGCAAGCGGTCACACTCTGGGGCACAGGAGCATCCGAGTCTCGGTCGAGTCGGGCAAGCAGGGTTCAGATCGCAGCGCCACCCGAAGGAGCTACAAAGGCAGAAGCCGTCTTTGTAACCGCAAGTCAAACCCTCGGTACACAGGCCGCTCACGGGAGGCGAGGCGGGGCACTCGCCGCCGGTCGTCGGCCGTTGGCAAGCGGCCTTCTTGGTTGTCGACCAAGCCAGACCGCCATCCAAAACGCCGAGGCACTCGACCATGTCATTGCACTCGATGAACGGGTGGTCGCCATACTCGCACTGAAGAAAGAGGGAATCGCACGGCGCGCCCGCCGGAGGAGCGGTCGCTGGACACGGGACGCAGCTGGTTGGACCGGCGTCGTAGGAGAACGGTCTCGACGGATCGGTGTCGGGGATTCGCGTGTCGGGTTTCGGGAATGGGTCGCTCACGTCGCCTCCGACGCTGGTGTCGAGCGTGGACGCGTCGGTCGATGCGGACTGCACGTCGCCGCAGCCGAGCAGCAGGGCTGCGATCGCGGCGGCTCGGAACGACATGCCATTAGGCTACCATCCACGCGCGATGCGAGACTGCCTGACCTGCGGCACGTGCTGCTTCTCTTACTTGGAGAACTACGTGCGCGTCACGGGAGATGATCATGCGCGACTCGGAGACCACGCGGAGTCGCTCGTTCGCTTCGACGGCAATCAAGCGTTCATGCGCATGACCGAGGGTCACTGCGCCGCGCTCACCATCGACCGAGAAAAGGGGCGTTTCGTGTGCTCCGTGTACGCGTTGCGTCCCGAGACGTGCCGAGATCTCGAGCGCGGGAGCCCAGCGTGCGAGGGAGAACTCGCCACGAAGAGCGAGCGCCCGCTCGTCGCGCTTCGGGTTGTTGGCCGCTGACCCTCCGCGTGAGTTACGCTGCTCCCCAATGTCCGATGACGCATCCCCGCCGTCACTCCGTGGCGCAGCGCCGCCGTCCGAGCGGCTCATCGGGACGCTTCTTGACGGCCGCTACGAACTCTTGCGCGAGATGGGTCGCGGCGGACTCGCGTCGGTGTTCCACGCGCGGCACAAGTTCACGGCGCGCTCGCTCGCGGTGAAGGTGCTCTTGCCTGAGTATCGCGACCATCGTGAGGCTCGCGATCGACTCTTGCGCGAGGCTCGCATGTTGGGGCGCATTGTGCACCCTCATGTCGTCGAGATCGTCGACGCGGGCATCGCTGGCGACACTCCGTACGTGGCGATGGAGCGCCTGCGCGCCAAGAGCGTCGAGGCGCTGCTCACCGCGCGCTCCAAGCTCACGGTGCACGACACGTACACCATCGCGT
>JAYVYD010000475.1:0-22912 GCA_043784605.1 Myxococcales bacterium
AGTGGTCAGAAGCGACTACCGCTCGTGTTCGTCTGGCACGGAGACGGCGGCACTGGCGCCGGGATTCGCGGCACGTTGAACCTCGAAGCGCCCGCGAAGGACGCTGCGATATTCGTTTATCCCGACGGCGTGCAACAAGCCAATGGCTGGTGGGACCTAGACTCCGGCCCGCCTGCGAACATCGATATTGCCCTGTTCGACGGATTGCTCACCGAGCTTCAAACCCATTATTGCATCGACGATAAGCGCATATTTTCCACTGGCTTTTCGCGCGGTGGTTTCTTCACGAATCACTTGGCGTGCTTTCGTGGCGACAAGCTCGCCGCGATCGCGCCGCAATCTGGCGGAGGTCCGTATTGGCCGAATACGGCCTACAACGGCGATGGCCAGCTCACGTGCCCGACACCGCCGATGCCCGCGCTGATCATTCACGGCAACGCGGACATGACGGTCGCCAATGATCCCAAATTGCCCGACGGCGGTTGGCAGAGCTATCAGCACTGGGCCTACTGGAATCACCCGGCGCCACGCGCTGGATTCAACTTCGCTGCAGACCCGACCCTGCCGTCGCCGTGCTTCGCGGCGAAGGGGTTGCCCGCGGACCATCCGGTCATTGCGTGCTTCATCGACGGCCTTGGTCACGAGCCTTGGTCTCAACAAGCCTCCACGGTGTGGAGCTTCTTCTCGAGGTTCTGACGCCGCGTTCTGGCACGTACGATCTCTGCGTGCCGCATCCGCTGAGCGCCACGCAAAGCGACGTGCTATCAACTGCCGCGTCGATGCCAGCCCCATACCGCGACGAGAACGAGTCGCTCCGCAACGAGAACGAGCAACTGCGGGGCAAGCTCGGTAAGCCGCTAGCTAGGCGCCTCTGGACCGGCCTTGCGCTCGTAGGCTTGGACTTCGGCGCGGTGATGCTGCTGCTACCGTGGCTCAACGGCACGGACGACGTGAAGTTCTGGGCGGGGCTCGCGATCATCGCGGCTATCGCCGTCGCTGCAACGGTCTCCGTGGTGCGGCGATAGGCTCTCGAAACGGGTATTGAAAGGCAACTGCAATGTCTAATGTGTATTCGATGATGGAGCGCGCGAACTTCGGTTCGATCAAGCGCTTCGGGATCGGCGTCGTCGTGTTCGTCGCGCTCTGGGTCGTGGGCTGCTCGTCCACCACACGCGTGGACGCCGGTCACGTCGGCATTCGGGTGCACCTCGCCGGCAGCGAGCGCGGCGTCTCGGACATGCCTGTCGTCATGGGTTGGGTTTGGTACAACCCCATCACCGAGCAGATCGTACAATTCCCGACGAGCGTGCAGAACGTCGTCTGGAGCGCCAACCCGCACGAGGGCCGCACGATCGACGAGTCGATCACGTTCAGCTCCACCGAGGGCGTCAACGTCAACGCGGATATCGGATTATCGTTTCACATCGATCCGATGCAGGCGCCCAAGCTCTACGGGCGATTCCGCATGAACGACATGCTCGAGCTCGCAGATCGCTACATGCGAAACGTCGTGCGCGAGGCCTTCGGAGAGGTCGCCTCCACCATGCCCGTGCAGGACATCTACGGCGCCGGTAAATCGAAGATGCTCGGAGACGTGACGCAGAAGGTCCGCGACAACCTCGGCAAGGACGGCATCATCATCGACCAGCTCACGTTCAACGGCAGCCTGCGATTGCCGCAGAACGTCGCGGACGCGATCAACCGCGCGATGGAGGCGACGCAGAACGCGATCCAGAGCGAGAACCGAGTTCGTCAAGTTCGCGCCGAAGCCGATCAAGCGATCACGCAAGCGCACGGACAAGCCGAAGCGACCCGCCAAAAGGCGCAAGGCGAAGCCGACGCACAGCTGATCCGCGCGCGCTCGGAGGCGAAGGCCAACGAGATCATCCGATTGTCCACGAGCCCGGCCGTACTTCAATATCGAGCCTTGGAGCATTGGGACGGAAAGCTCCCCACGTACAACGGCGGTGGCGGTCAATTGCCTCTCTTGACGTTCGACGCGACGAAGCTGATGAGCGGACCCGACGACGCGGCACGAGAGAAGAAGCTCAATCAACTCCTCGCCGAAGACGCGCCGCCTCCGGCGCCAACCGCAGTCGCGCCTCCTCCTCCCAACCCGGTTCCGGTTCCGGTGCCGGCCCCGAGCGTAGTTCCGGCACCGCGCGCACCAGGCCTGTAGAGATCACGGGAAGGCGAGAAGACGACTCGATAACCCCTCTAGCCGAGGGGCTTGAGGGTGAGTCGTCTGAGGCCGAGTCGTCTGAGGCCGCGTTTGAGAACTGCGGCGTGAAAGTTGACGAGTAGGCCGGTTTGGAGCTTCGTCAGCCGCAGGTAGGTGATGAGCTGCGCTTGGTGGATTGGCATCAGGTGGTCGACGCAGTTGATCTCGACGACGAGTGTTTGCTCGACGACGAGATCAACTCGGTATCTACAGTCCAGCTTGATGCCTTTGGAGTCGAGTGCGACAGGACGATGCTCCTCGACACGAAGCCCACGCAGGCGGAGTTCGTGAGCCACGCAATGCTCGTAAGCGGACTCCAACAATCCCGGCCCGATCAGAGCAGTCCGCAAACGGCCCAACGCGTTTCCACTCTTGAGTCTCGCGCGTAACCCCAAAAAGTTGCGTGCGCGTGTCGAGCGCCGTGGTCTTCCCGTCTTCCCGCCTTCCTGTTCCTCTCCGATCTGCTAATCAGCGATGGCTTGGAGCCGCAGGAGTTTTATACGCGTCAACTCATGGTGCGACGCCGCGAGGTAGCGGAGGAGGAGACGCGCTTTCGCCTCGTTGGCACGGCGCGGCTACTCTTGGTGCTCGTCGCGATCGTCGGCATGCTCGTCATCGTGTTCGCGAAGGCCGCGGACCATTGGTGGTACGGCGTCGGCGGCGCAGTGGTGGCGTTCGTGGTGCTGCTCGTCGTACATCAGCGCATCGAGCGTCGTCGGCTTAGAGCGCGCGCGGGGCTCTTGTATTGCGAGCGAGGCTGCGCACGCCTCTCGGGCGATTGGTCTGCCGCGCGCGAAGGCGCCGCGTTCGCGAAGGACGACCACCCCTACGGATCGGACCTCGACGTGTTCGGTAAGTCGTCTCTCTTTCAACGCACTAGCGTCGCCGCCACACGCTTTGGCGAAGAGACGATCGCGTCTTGGTTGAGCGCTCCGCCTGAGAGCGCAGCGGCCGTGACCGCGCGGCAACTGGCTGCGAAGGAGCTCTCCAAAAAGCACGAGCTCCGCGAGCAACTGGCCATTCTCGGCGCCACGCTCGGCGACAATCACGATCCCGCGCCGATGCTCGCGTGGATCGAGCAGAAGGGCGAGCCGTTTCCTCAGCTGCTCTGGCAAGGCCTCGGCGTGGTCGTCCCGACGATCGTGCTCGGCGCCCTCGTGATCGGCCGCGCGCGTGGGTGGTCCACGGCGTTGAGCATGGGACCGTACGCGCTCTCCGTGCTGCTCGGCCTCTCCATGCGCGGCAAGACGTCTCCCGTCGTGGCGGCTGTCACGTCGCAGGAGAGCAGCTTGTCTGCTTATGGTGAGCTGTTCGGGCTCATCGAGAGTCAGAAGTTCGAGTCGCCGCTGCTCGTCGACGTGCAGAAGCGAGTGGTGTCCGCGGCCGCCGGCGTAGTCTCGGCGACGAGCTCGATGCGTCGGCTCGGCGTGATCGTAGGCTTCGCCGACGGGCTCTCCAACGAGGTGTTCCGCTTGCTCGTCGCGCCGATGTTCTTCTTCGAGCCGCTCATCGTCTTGGCGCTCGACGGCTGGCGTCGGCGCAACGCGACGGCCGTGCGACAGTGGCTGATGGCCTTGGGCGAGCTAGAGGCGCTCTCGAGCTTCGCGACGATGGCGTTCGATGACGCGACGCTCTGTTGGCCCGAGGTCACCGACACGATTCGCTTCGAGGCCGTAGCTCTCGGGCACCCTCTGATCCCGCGACAAAAAAGGATCGCCAACGATGTCTCGCTCTCGGGACCGGGTACCGCGTTGGTCATCACGGGTTCGAATATGAGCGGCAAGAGCACGCTGATGCGAGCGATGGGCGCGAACGTCGTATTGGCGCTCGCGGGCGCACCGGCGTGTGCGAGCGAGCTTCGCATCGGCATGCTTCGAGTCGCCACCAGCATGCGCGTGGCGGACTCGCTCGCGGAGAGCACGTCGCGCTTCTACGCCGAGCTGAAGAAGCTCAAGCTCGTTGTCGACCTCGCGAAGAAGGGGGACGGCGTCTTCTTTTTGCTCGACGAGATCCTCCACGGCACCAACTCTCGTGAGCGGCTCATCGGGGCTCGCGCGCTGGTGCGCGATCTGCTCGCCAAAGGCGCGCTCGGCGCCGTCTCGACGCACGACTTGGGACTCTCCGACCTGGACAGCGAGCTCGCCGGCAAAGTGCGAAACGTTCACTTCCAAGAGCAGGTCGACGCTGACGTGATGACCTTCGATTACCGATTACGCGAAGGCGTAGTCCACAGCAGCAACGCGCTTCGGCTCATGAAGATAGTGGGTTTGGACATCGGCGAGAGCTGACTCGCGCTCGCCGAGCTTTTAGAACGAGCCTGAGAGTCCAGCCCAGCCAGCCCCGGCTCTAAGGCGAAGCTGCACCCCGCCTGACTGCTTCGGTCCGCCGCCGACGTTGGCGATGATGATCGCGGTTACGGCAACAGCTACCCCGACGAAGCCGACGGCCATCGCGACGTTGGCGATCGTGAGCTTGGTTTGGATGGCGTCCACGTCGCTCTGCGCGCAGCGAGGCGCGCAAGACGTGCGAAGAGACGTCTCGTCGCTGTTGGCCACGATCGCGAGCGCGGTCATTCCACCGAACGCCGCCAACCCGACGGCCCCCGTGATCCACGCGACGGCGGGCACATGAAACCCGTCGCGGGGTGGCTTGACGTTCGCTTCGCCCCGCAAACGGTCGGCGGACTCGGGGGTGATCGGTTTGGGAGGGGCGAACGTCACGTCGACGAAGCGGTTCTTCTCGCCGATGCGCACGACGAGCTTCTCTTCGACGTCCAGCGAGCCGTCGCGCGTGTACTTGAAGATGTGGACACCGGGCTCGACGTTGATCGCCTTGCCGTCGAGCGTGTCCGTGAGTCTTTCGCCGTCGACCATCACACGGACGTCCGTGACGTCCTTGCCCGCCGCGTCTCGCGCCCGAAACGCAACGCTGGGCTGATCGGCGTCGAGCTTCGCCATCCACTCCGTGCACTGCTTGGCGATGACGGGGGGGCACCCGCTGGCCGAACAGATCAAGAACTGCTCGCGCGCTGTGGAGAACTTGCTCTCGTCGAGCGCGGTCTGGCCCTTCTCGGTCGCCTCGACGCACGCCTTTCGCGTCACGTCGTCCGCGATCGCGGAGTTCGCAATGAAGAGGGCCATCGAAGCGAAGAGCGTCGCGCGAGCTTTCATAGGCACTCCGGCTTGAAGTGGCGGTGGCCCTTCGCGTCGAGGGTATAGGCTGGGTCGCAGTTCTTCACCGGACCCGCAAACACTGCCACCGGTTTGGCCTTCGCGTTCACGCCGGGACTCACGGTGGCGCTCGCGGTGGCGCTGGGCGCCTCTTGTTGTGTGGTCGATGGCGGCGCGGCAAGCACGACGCTCGGGGTCGACGTTAGCGCTGGCGGGCTCATGGAGGCCGCAGAGTTCGTTTGGGGCGTATCGCTGCGCTTGCCTGCGAAGAAGGCGATCACGATCACCGCGATGAGCGTGATCGTACCGCACCCAGCCAACATCGGGATGAGCCACTTGGGCTTGTTCGACGCCTCCACGTATGGCGCACGCGTCATTCCGCTTCCGGCCGTCGTGTCGGTCATCGAGGGTCGTCGTTGCGCGACACCGGACTGCGAACCTTCGCGCAGCGCACGCTCGTTCACACGGCCCGCAGGGATCTCTGGGTCGTCTGCGGTGCGCGCGAGCTCATACGCGAGTTGGCTCTGCACCTCCGTACGCTCGAGCTGCGCGGCGCTCTCGATCTCGGCCACACGGCGCGTGCGCGCGTTGATGCGCTCACCGGCATAAGCCTCGACCCAATCAGCGACCTCCGCCGGAGACGCGACCCCACCGACGCGCTCCACGGCGAGAGCCATCTCGCGCGCAGTGGCGAAGCGCTCGCTGGTCGCGAGGACAGTGGCCTTTCGCACGATCGGATCGAACGGCTCGAGCGCCGGCACGACGGAGCTCGGGAAGCGCACCTCGTTACGCATGATCTTGGCGATCGCCTTGCCGTCCTTCGCGCCCGAGAACATCCGCTCTCCGCACAGCACCTCGAACAGCACGAGTCCCATCGCGTAGATGTCGGTGCGGCGGTCGATGTCGTTGTCCTCGAGCTGCTCGGGCGACATGTAGAGGAGCTTGCCTTTGAGCTGCCCATCACGCGTGGCGTGCACCTTGTTCTCGGCCTTGGCCACGCCGAAGTCGAGGACCCGCGCCGTGCCGTCGACGCCGACGAGCACGTTTTGCGGAGACACATCGCGGTGGACGAGACCGAGCATCGCGCCGCCTTCGTCCTTCGACTCGTGCGCGGCGTGCAGACCTTGAAGGGCACCTGAGATCATCGCGGCTGCAATCCGCGGAGGCACCCGCTCACCGCGCTCTGCTGCACAACGAACGAGCTGGCCGAGGGACTCTCCGCGAACGTACTCCATCACGAGGAACAGCTCGCCGCCCGTGGCAACGACGTCTAGTGTCGGCACGACATTGGGGTGTTGGATGCGCGCCGCGAGTCGCGCTTCGTCGAGAAACATCGAGACGAACTCGGGGTCCTTCGCGAACTGCGGGTGAAGGCGCTTGATCGCGACCGTGCGTGAGAACCCGACCGGGCCGATGAGTCGCCCGAGGTGCACCGTCGCCATGCCACCCGACGCGATGTCGTCATAGATGGCGTAGCGACCGATGATGCGCGGCGCCGAAGCGACTGCAGAGTCTCCCACAGTCGATCAGCATAGCGGAGACGCAACGACGTAAACCCAAAACCTTTCTGTTAGCGTAGCGCTATGCGCCGAGACTTTGCTTGCGGCCTCGCTTCTTGTGCGCTCGTGGTCGGACTGACCCTCGCTGGGTCGTCGCAAGGGTGTGGGTTCGGTGTCAGCCTCGCCGGGCTCGCAGGCCTCGACGGATCATCGCCCGCGGATGGCCAACTCCCCATCGACGACGGCGGCAAGCCGGACGGCCCCGTGCTGCCCTTCGTCCCGGTGATCCAAATAACCGCAGGCTCTGCAAGCACGTGCGCGCTTCGCAAGGACGGCACCGTCACGTGTTGGGGAGCACAAGACTCGGGGCGGTTGGGTGACGGCAAGGGACGCGACTCCAGCCTCCCATCGCTCGTCACGGGAGTGAACGACGCCGCGCAGATCTCCGCAGGCGACTCGCACGTGTGCGCGGTCCGCCTCTCCGGAGAGGTCGCTTGCTGGGGAGTCAACTACGAGGGTCAGCTCGGCGACGGCACACAGAACAACGCGAACACGTCGAAGGCGGTCGCGGGTTTGAGCGACGCGACGCAAGTCGGTGGCGGCGTCCTCCACACTTGCGCGCTCAAGAAGAACGCGAGCGTCGTGTGCTGGGGCAACAACAGCGGGGGTCAGCTCGGCGATGGCACGAACAACAAACACCTGACGCCCAATCCCGTCATGACGCTCCCGCCGGTCGCGCAGATCTCCGTGGGCGGAAATCACACGTGCGCGCTCACGAATTCCGGCGACGTGTGGTGTTGGGGATCGAACTACTCTGGCCAAGTGGGCACGGACACCAAGGGCAAAGACGTCCTCGTGCCCACGCAGGTGATGGGGCTCTCGGGGGTGAAGTCGCTCGCTTCTGGACGCGAGCACACGTGCGCGCTGCTCCCGAGCGGCCAAGTCAAATGCTGGGGAGTCGGCTACGCGGGAAATCTCGGCAACGCGCTGAGCGGCGCGTCCTCCTCTCCCGTCAGCGTCTTCGGTCTCAATGACGCTACTGCTCTGGGGCTCGGCGGAGCCCACTCGTGTGCCGCGCAGAAGTCTGGGGGAGTGAGCTGTTGGGGCGCCAACGACTGGGGTCAACTAGGGACGAGTGACACGTCAGTCAATTCGATCAACGTCCCGGCGATGGCAAAAATCAGCGGGATTGTGGAGCTGGCCGGTGGTGACCGGCACACCTGCGGGCGCAGCGCGGACGGTCATGTCTGGTGTTGGGGTAACAACAGCAATGGACGACTCGGTCTCGGCACGCGCATCTACGTGACGACGCCCGTCACCGTCTCCGGGCCGAAGGACGTCACGTCTATCGCGTGCGGTGAAGGCGGCTTCGCCTGTGCGCTCGAAGCCAGCGGCAAGCTCTGGTGCTGGGGCACCAACGCCGACGGAGAGCTGGCGCAGAACCAGACTCCCGCGAGCGGCACGCCGCTGACGATCACCGTCACGCCGAAGATCACGCCGACGAAGGTCGTCGCGGGCGCGCAGCATTTGTGCGAAGTGGGCGCTGGCACCGACATCGTGTGTTGGGGAAACAACGGCTCTGGCGATCTCGGCGACGGCACGAACACGAGTACCTCGACCGGCGTCGTCTTCGGCGGCACCGGATTCGGCGGCACCCCCACCACCCTTGGACACAGTCACACGTGCGCGCTCGTGGGTGACGCAGGTCTCGCGTGCGCGGGCGCCAACCAGGCCGGACAGCTCGGCAACGGCAACACCACCTCGCAGAGCAATCCCGTGTTCTCGTTGATGCCGCAAGGCACGCTCGCCGCGTTTGGAGGCACCAATCACACGTGCGCCATCGGCGCTGACGAAACTGGTTATTGTTGGGGCAGTGAGAACGACGGCGAGCTCGGCGGTGGCGGCTCGAGCGCGCAGCCGGTCGTGATGAAGCTGCCGCCGAGCCCCGAGCAGTTCGCCATGGGCGGCACCCACATCTGCGCGCTTCTGCAGAACGGCGACGTCTATTGCCTCGGAGGCAACAGCGGCGGACAGCTCGGCATTGGCTCGACGAACAGCACGACCACGCCCATGAAGGTGACCTTGCCCCGCACGAGCAAACAAATCGCCTCCGGTAACGGTCACACCTGCACGCTCCTCGATGACGGCACGGTGATGTGTTGGGGCTATGGCGATCGCGCCCAGATGGGCAACGGCTCCAGCGCCAACTCGCTGCAACCGACGAAGGTGTCGAACCTCACCGGGGTGCTCGCGATCGCCGCTGCGGGAGATGACACGTGCGCACTGCAGAGCGACAAGACTGTGGCCTGCTGGGGCCGCAACGACGTCGGTCAAGTCGGCGACGGAACGGCGATGGTCGTCTCGACGCCCACTCCGGTAGTCGGGTTCTGATGCAGGACCCTAGAACGTGAGCGGAGCTGCGACTTGACCCGGCGAGAAGCCGCTGCCCGAGTCCGCACGGCGCTCGTGCACGACCGCAGCCGTGATGGCGGCGCCGACGCCCACGACGCCCATCACCGTCCAGAACCACGGTGACTTGAGGATCGACCTCCGGCTCAGCGACAGCTCACGGCGATCACCCGCGACGCCCTTCATGAGAATCTCGAGCGTCGACTTTCCTGCGTTCACACACATCGGCTTGAGTGGAGATCGTGCCGATCTCCTTGCCGCCCAACAGCACGCGCGCGCCCGCCGCGTTGCACGAGATCTCGAGCTCGGCGAAGCGGTTTCGCAGCTCGAGCAGCAGCTCCGTGAGGGAGCGGACCTTAAGAGGCTCCAGCGAAGAGCCCACGGCGATTGGGCTGCGCGTTGGATGCTGGCGGATTGACCCAATTGCCGGCGGTCGCGCTCACGGTGACAGGTGATTGCGGCCCGGGCGCCAACACCAGAGTCTCGGCGTGCACATTGACGAAGTCGTGCGACGACGCCGCGCGCGGCAAGGTCGGTCGTGACATCTCGGCGATGGGTTGGCTCGAGAACGGCGAGAGCGCGTTCATGAACTCCTGCATCGAGTTGAAGCGCAGCCCTGGGGACTGCGCCATCGACTTCACCACGATGGCCTCGAGCGCCTCTGAGATCTCCGGCCGAAGCTCACGCAGCGGCAGCGGATCGTCCGACACGATCGCGGCGCCGATCCCCACGGCAGATCCGGTGAACGGCGGTGCGCCCGCAGCATCTCGTAGAGGATCACGCCGAGCGACCACACGTCCGTGCGCAGGTCGACGTTCTTGGCCGAGCGCACCTGCTCGGGCGACATATAGAGGGGGGGCCCCATTTGCGTCGATGTTGCCGTAATGCTGACGTCCGCGGTCTGAAGCCAGCAAGCCAACACGTGGCGTGCGTCGCGCAGGCTTTGCGCTCGTGTGCATCAAGTTCGGCTCCGCACCGATAGGGATGTCCCGTATCGCCGCGCGTTTCGCCCAGGCACGCGCATTGCGGACACACGAACAATTGTGACCACACAGGCGCCCGCCATGAACTTGGGTCGCTGCCGCGAGGCCGCGACCTGCCTGCACTGCGGGCAGTCGGTCAACGTCGCGCGTGCCAAGTTCTGCTGCACCGGTTGCGAGGCCGTGTTCGGCCTGCTTCACAGCGAGCGCCTCGATCGCTATTACGATTTGCGCGGGCCCTCCGGCGTGCCGGTCGTTGACGGCAGAAAGCGGCGCGACCGCAAATGGCTCGAGGTCATCGCCGCGCGCGTGGCGACGTCGCCCTCGATGTCTCGCGTCGAACTCGACCTTCAGGGCATGCACTGCAGCGCGTGCGTCTGGCTCTTGGAGGAGCTCTTTCGAAGGCAAAAAGACGGCGGAACTCTCTCGGTCAATCCGGCGCTTGGTCGTCTCGTGTTGACGGTGGGCCGCGCGTTTCCTCTGACCTACTTCGTCGCAAAGCTCGAGTCGTTCGGATACGTCGCCGGTCCGCGGCGACGCGACGACACGTCTGCGTCTCGCGGGCTGCTCATGCGATTCGGCGTTTGCGTCGCGCTTTCCATGAACGTGATGAGCTTCGCCTTCGCCATCTACGCGGGCCTCGCGAGCGGCACCGTTCATCGCCTCTTCCTCGGGGCCGAGTTCGGCCTCGCCACCGCAGCGGTCGCGATCGGCGGGAGCGTGTTCTTCCGCTCTGCATGGCACGCGATCCGCGCGCGCGCGCTCCACCTCGATCTCCCCATCGCGCTCGGCATTGCGCTCGCCTACGTCGGCAGCGTAGACGCCTGGCTGTTCGACCGCCCGGCGTACTTCGACACGCTCACGGTGTTCGTCACGCTGATGCTGCTTGGCAGGTTCTTGCAGCAGCGCGTGATCGAGAAGAACCGAAGGCAGCTCCTCAGCGACGGCGGCGCCTCGTCGCTGCTCACCCGTAAAATCATGGGTGGCGTCACTCGCGTCGTGCCTGTCGGAGACCTCGCGGCGGGGGACGCGCTCTCGATCGCGTCAGGTGATTTGGTGCCCGTCGATTGCAAGCTCGATAAGCCATTGGCGACTTGCTCGCTCGACTGGATCAACGGCGAGAGCAAGCCACGTCAGTACCGCGAAGGTGACGTCATCCCCGCAGGCGCCTTCAACGTCGGCGCCAGCGCCATCACCGTAGTGACCCAGACCGGCTTCGAAGACAGCGCCATCGGTGACATCCTCCGCACACCTGCCCGGTCGCTCGGAGCGCGAGGAGCAGAGAGCTCCTTTCTGACCAAGCTCGCGCCGATCTACGTGCTCGCGGTCTTCGTCCTCGCAGCGATCGCGTTTTTGGGCTGGTGGTTGGGGACACACGATCTGGGCCGAGCGCTGTCGGTGACCACCGCGATGCTCGTGGTGACTTGCCCCTGCGCCTTCGGCATCGCGACGCCTCTCGCCTACGAGCTCGTCGCCGCGGGCCTGCGCAAGCGCGGCCTCTACGTGCGCTCGGCAACCTTCCTCGACAAGGCCCCACGCGTCCGCCGCGTCGTCTTCGACAAAACGGGCACGCTCACGGAAGGCACGCTCAGCGTGACCGACACAGAGACCGATAAGTCATTAGCGCACTTGGTCAGCGGTGACGCCGAGGTGCTCTGCGCGATGGTCTCCTCCAGCTCTCATCCAAAGAGCGAGGCCGTCAAGGCGGCGCTCGTCTCGCTCGGCGTCCTCGCCCGCGCAGGCATCGAGACGCGCGAAGTGCCTGGAAATGGCCTCGAGGCGTGCGTCGACCGCTCCATGTACAAGCTCGGCTCGAGCACGTTTACTGCCTCCAAAGGTGAGCTCGTCTTCACGAAGAACGGTCTCGCGCTCGCGTCGGTGCGCACCCAAGAGAGCCTTCGCGCGGACGCGTCTCGCGAGGTCTCTCGGCTCAGCGCCGACGGATACGAGGTCTGGATGTTGAGCGGCGACGACCCGGATCGCGTTCGTGCGGTCGCGCGCGCCGTGGGCATCCCAGAGTCTCGCGCGGTCGGGGGCGCCGCCGACAAGGCCGAGTGGATATCCGCGCACGACCGCAAAGACACGTTGATGGTCGGTGACGGTATCAACGATCTCCAGGCAGTCGCCCGCGCGTTCTGCTCCGGCACGCCCGCCACGGATCGCCCCTTCGTCGCTTCGCGCGCGGACTTCTACTTCGTCTCGCCCGGACTGGAGCCCGTCCGCACGGCGCTCGTAGCCGCACGTCAACTCGCGCGCGTCGTGCGTCGAAACTTCGCGGTCGCCACTGCCTACAACGCCGTCGCCGTCACGCTCGTCCTCTCGGGAGTCATGTCTCCGCTGCTCGCGGCGGTGCTCATGCCGCTGTCGTCCGTCTCCACCATTCTGGCCACCACACTCTCTCTCTCCGAAAAGAGTCGCGCATGGAAGTCCTAATATTACAGGTGTTCGTGAGCCTCATGCTCGCGGGTGGCTCGCTGATCCTGTTCTGGTTCACGTGCCGCCAGCACGACTTTGACCACGCCGACCGACTCGCACTGCTCCCGATGGACGGCGAGCAAGCCGTGATCCCGTCCGGCGAGGAGGAGTCATGACGGAGGCGATCGCAGAAGACACCGAGACCTTCGACAAGACGGACTCGGACTCGGGCGAGGTCAAGAAGGTCACGATCGCGTACGACGACGACCCCGTCCGCTGGTTCCTGTGGGCCTCCATCGGCTGGGGAGTCGTGGGCATGCTGGTCGGCGTCGTCGTCGCGCTGCAGCTCGCGTACTGGCAGGCCAACGTCCACCCAATCCTCAGCTTCGGACGCCTCCGGCCCTTGCACACCAACGCGGTCATCTTCGCGTTCGTCGGCAATATGGTCTTCGCCGGCATCTACTATTCCACCCAGCGCCTCGTGAAGGCGCGAATGGCGTCCCGACTACTCTCGGTCATTCACTTCTGGGGGTGGCAAGCGATCATCGTCTCCGCCGCAATCACGCTGCCGCTGGGATACACCCAAGCCAAGGAATATGCGGAGCTCGAGTGGCCGATCGACATTGCGATCGCCGTCGTCTGGGTGGTGTTTGCGATCAACTTCTTCTGGACGCTCGCGCGGCGCAACGAGAAGCACCTGTATGTCGCCATCTGGTTCTACATCGCGAGCATCATCACGGTGGCGATCCTTCATATCGTCAATAGCCTCGCGATTCCGGTCTTCGGACTCAAAAGCTATTCGATTTACGGCGGTGCAAAGGACGGCTTGGTGCAGTGGTGGTACGGCCACAACGCGGTCGCATTCTTCCTCACGACGCCCGTGCTCGGCATCATGTACTACTTCGTCCCGAAGGCAGTGGATCGCCCGGTCTACTCGTACCGGTTGAGCGTCATTCACTTCTGGGCGCTCGTCTTCTTGTACATATGGGCCGGCCCGCACCACCTGCTCAACACTGCATTGCCGGACTGGGCGCAGTCGCTCGGGGTGATCTTCAGCGTGATGCTCTGGGCGCCATCTTGGGGCGGAATGCTGAATGGGCTGCTCACCCTGCGCGGCGCGTGGGGCAAACTGCGGACGGACCCTGTGGTGAAGTTCTTCGCCGCCGGCATCACGTTCTACGGAATGGCCACGTTCGAGGGCCCCCTGCTCAGCATCAAGAGCGTCAATGGCCTTGCGCACTACACCGACTGGATCATCGGACACGTACACGCCGGCGCGCTCGGTTGGAACGGCTTCATGGCAGCGGGCATGTTCTATTTTTTGGTGCCGCGCCTCTACAAGCGAGAGCTCTATAGTAAGAAGCTCGCCGACTATCACTTTTACATCGGGACCTTCGGCATCCTGCTCTACGTCGTGTCGATGTGGGTCAGCGGTATCACGCAGGGCCTGATGCTCCGACAGACCACCGCGGACGGTGCGCTCGTCTATCCGAACTTCACCGAGACGCTCTTGGCCATCAAGCCAATGTACTGGATGCGCTTGATCGGTGGTTCGATGTACCTCGTCGGCTTCTTGATGATGGTGTTCAATCTCGCCAAGACGGCAATGGGCGCCGAGAAAGTGAGGGTGGGCGTCACCATCACCGTGCCCGTCCGCAAGGCGCCGGAGGTGGGGTGGAGCCACGTCTTCTTCGGCCGCCCCGTCATACTCTCGGTCGTCGTCTGCGCGCTCGTGGGGACTGTCGCGGTCCTCAACGACATCGCGAGCATGTTCATGATCATGTTGGCCACTATCGTCGCAGTACTCGGGACGATCGCGCTCCAGCTCACCAAAGAGAAGAACGCTCCCAATTGGCACAGATTGGTGGAGGGCCGCGCGCTCGTCTTCACCGTGCTGACCGCGTTGGCAGTGTTGGCAGGCGGCATCGCAGAGCTGGTCCCTGCGGTCGTCGTGTCTGCCCCCATCACCGAGGGCGGGCAGCAGCCTTACAAACCGCTAGAGCTCGAGGGTCGCGACGTGTTCATTCGAGAGGGCTGCTTCAATTGTCACTCTCAAATGATACGTCCCTTCCAGTTCGAGACTGCGCGTTATGGCGAGGTCTCGTCGCTGGGCGACTCTCAATACGATCACCCATTCTTGTGGGGCAGCAAGCGCACCGGCCCGGACCTGGCACGCGAGTGCGGAAAATACCCCAACAGCTGGCACTTCAAGCACTTCAACAATCCGCGTGACATCTCGCCCGGCAGCAACATGCCCCCCTATGCGCACTTCTCGGACGGGCGCGTGGACTTGAGTCGCACTGCAGACAAGTTGCACGCGATGAAGTCAATTGGAGTGCCCTATACGGACAACGAGATCGCCAGCGCGAGCAATGACGCCCAAGCCCAAGGCGCCATGATCGCGAAGGACCTGGCGACCGAGGGCATCATCGTCGCGCCCGACTCGGACATGGTCGCGATGATCGCGTACGTGCAGTCGCTAGGAAGGAAGCCCGAAAGCAGCAAGAGCGTCGCTCCTGTCGCCGCGGCCCCGTAAGGAGTCAATCATGTACGGACAAGTCTTTAGCAAGCTGTTTGGGCACACCGATCCGCTGTTGGTGTTTCCGGTGTTGTCGTTGTTCATCTTCGTCGTCACCTTCACGGCGGTGATCGTGCAGACCATGCGCAAGTCCAAGGCGGAGATGCTCTCTATGGCAAGAATGCCGCTAGAAAAGACGGACCAATGAAGGACGAAGACAAGAGCTGGCCACCTGTAGAGGGCGAGCAAGACAAGGTCATTCACGAGTATGACGGCATCGAAGAGTATGACAACCGTCTGCCGCGCTGGTGGCTCTACACGCTATTCAGCTCGGTGGCCTTCGCGGCCGCGTACTGGGCCGGATATCACATCTTGAGGTCCGAGCCGCTCCCGCGCGCAGAGTATGACCTGCAAGTCGCGGACAAGCGGAGCAAGGACGCCGAGCGCATCAAGGCGATGGGTACCATCACGGCCGACGGCCTCGTCCTCTTGAGCCACGACCTCGGCACTACGGGCAAAGGCAAAGAGACGTTCACCACCTTCTGCACGCCCTGCCACAAGGCAGACGGAGGCGGAAACATTGGCCCGAACCTCACTGACGATCATTGGATTCACGGCGGCAAGCCCGACCAAGTCTACAAAACCGTCAATGAGGGAGTCCCGCTCAAAGGCATGCTCGCGTGGGGGCCGCAGCTGGGCCCGGAGAAGGTGCAAGAGGTCGTCGCCTATGTGTTGACGCTCAAGAACACCAACGCACCAGGGGGCAAGCCGCCGCAGGGCGACGTCGTAGAGCCGTGAATCGAAAGAGCCTGCCGGTCCTACAAGATGAGCCCACCAACCTATTGCCGCCAAAGGTAGTGAAGGGCTCGCTACGCGCAGACGGTACACGCGAGCGCATCGTCCCCGCGGACGTGCACGGCAGGTTCGCGCGCGGCCGGATCGTGGCGTTCGTAGGATTGATAGGTCTATGGGTGGTGTTGCCCTGGGTCAGGGTCGCCGGCCATCCCGCGGTATTCTTGGACATCGAGACGAGGCGCTTCTTCGTCTTTGGCGCAACGTTCAACGCACAAGACACTTGGCTGTTGTTCTTCTTGCTCACGGGCGTCGGGTTTGGGCTCATCTATGTGACCGCGCTCTTTGGTAGAATGTGGTGCGGCTGGGCGTGCCCCCAGACCGTGTTCTTGGATGTGTATCGGCGTGTGGAGCGGCTGATCCAAGGGCCGCGTGAGGTGCAGCTTCGTAGAGATGCGCGAGAGGACGGTGGATTCGATCGCCTTTGGCGCAAGGCCGCGACCCACGCGGTGTTCTTGGTCCTGTCGTTTTTGATTGCCCACATCGTGCTCGCGTATTTCGTGTCGATGCCGGGCATCGTGAGCATGGTGCGCGGCAGCCCTTCCGCGCATCCCGAGGCGTTCGCGTGGGCCGCTGCCGTAACGGGTGTGCTCTATTTCAACTTCGCGTTCTTCCGCGAGCAGCTGTGTCTAGCGATATGCCCTTATGGGCGCTTGCAGTCGACGCTCATCGATCAAGACTCGATCATGATCGGCTATGACCAGAAGCGCGGTGAGCCTCGCGGCAAGGCGAAGGATCCAGACGCGGGCGCGTGCGTCGATTGCAATCGATGTGTGGTCGTGTGCCCGACCGGAATCGACATTCGCAATGGGCTTCAAATCGACTGCGTCGCGTGCACCGCGTGCATCGACGCGTGCGACGACATCATGGACAAGCTGCAGCGCCCGCGCGGCCTCATCCGATATTCGTCCACGCGCGCGCTCGGCGAAGGGCCTACGCGTTGGCTGCGGCCGCGCGTGGTCATCTACTCGGTGCTGCTGGTCGCCGGCTGCATCGCCGCCGCACTCGCGTTCCGAACGCACGAGGACTTCGAGGCCAATCTGCTCAGGCTTCAGGGGCCACCTTATGTGTTCGTGGGAGGCGACATAGAAGACAGCTTCGAGGTCCATATCGTCAACAAGGAGCCCTACACGCGAACTTATGACCTGCGCGCCGAGGCGGATTCGCCAGCCGCCGCCTTCGTGATGCCCATTCAGTCGGTGGACGTCCGCGAGCTAGAGGGCAAGCGCGTTCCCGTGTTCGTGAGCGTGAAGAAGAGCGCATATCGAGGAGACTTCGAGGTGCGCGTCCACATCGCACCTCATGATGGCAAAGATCCGGAGCACGTCGTCACCGCTCGGTTTCTCGGCACTAGGGGTGGTTGATGGACGTCGTCGTGCTTGCCGCGTTCGCCACGGGCCTCTTGGGGAGCGCGCATTGCATTGCCATGTGTGGCGGCATCGTAGGTGCGCTCTCGGGCGGCATTGACCCGCAATTGCGCAAGCGCCCCGCTAAACAGTTGAGTCACGCATTCGCGTATAGCGCGGGTCGTTTGATGTCTTATGCGGTGTTCGGTGCAGCGTTCGGCGCGCTGGCGTTGGGGTTGAAGAGCACCCTCGCGGACGCGCAGCTGATATTGCGCGCCATCGCGGGCGTCTTGATGCTCGGATTGGGTCTTTACCTCCTCGGGCTGTTTCCGCGCTTCGTCAGACTGGAGCGAGTCGGCGCACCGCTCTTCGCGCTCGTGTCTCCCTTTGCTAAGCGGCTATTGCCGATTCGAAGTCACACGCATGCGGTGCTCCTGGGCACGATGTGGGGCTGGGTGCCGTGCGGAATGGTGTACACGGCGCTCGCGTTGGCGACTGCGTCGGGCGGGCCCGGGCGCGCGGCCCTCGTGATGCTCGCGTTCGGTGCGGGGACACTGCCGGCGATGATGACGGCCGGAGTCGTCTCGAGCCATTTGATGTCTCGCTTTGGGTCGATATGGGTTCGCCGATTCGCAGGCGTTGCCATTGCCGTATTCGGCGTGATGAGCATCGTCTACTCGGGCGCCGCGATGGCAGGGGAGGGCGCCCACTCGCAAACGGATGTGGTTTGCCAATGAGGCCGGTGCACTCGGTGATAGCGGCGACGCGCAGTGCGAATCCATCAGGGTCGCGAATCGTGCAGTCGTGCAATGTCTCGCGGACGGCGCGGTTCTCGGCGAGCCGCAGGACAGGCGAGCGGTGGCGTCGGACGAGGCGAGCTGCTCTGTTGAGCCATTCGAAGCGGAGAGTCGCGATGCTACAGATTACATGGAGGGTCGTACGTTTGAGCGAGCGCGGCTCGTGCGTTGCGATCGTCTGAAGCTGAAAGGTAGTGGCGAGATTGTGCGTGAGGATGTTGAGCTTCTGCCAGGCCGTGTTCGCGGCGTAGGTCTTCGTCGGAATCGACGCGAAGGCGAGGCCGCCCCTTCACGGGCGCGTGACCGATGCGTTTACGATAGATGGCAATGCGCTCGACGCGCTTGCACGACGGCATTTTGAGCCACGCGCAGAGACCCTGCACGCCGCGCTTGCGGTCGACCCACTCCCAGTCGCTCTCGTTCTTGACGACGCCACGCGAGCTGAGCCACGGCCACATGGGGACCTTGACCGCGTATCAGATGTGCTCGAGGTCGCATCGCTCGAGCAATTGCCCCTGAAAGAAGGCACTAACGGCGCGCGTCTCGATCACACCTCTTGCCCCCACCTCGTGACGCAAGGCGCGAGCTGGCTTGGAGAAGCTCGCCGCAGTGGTGTTAGGGGCACGCTGCCGCATGCACGCAGATCGGCGTCGTGCCGCCGCTGATGCCCGGACAGCAGGTCTTTGTTCCTACTGTCGCGGCGCACCTGCCGTCGCACGGTCACTGCGTACAAGGAGTGGCGGGCACGTACACCGCGCACTTGCCCTGGGTGCAGATCTCGTTGGGCGCGCACGTGACTCCGCACGCGCCGCAATATGGCAGGTTCTTCGTCAGATCCACGCAGGCGGTCTTGCCTCCGACGTCGCACGGGGTTGTCTCCCAGATTGCATGGGATCGCGGCGCATGCTCCGCAGTGCTCGGGATCGCCGAGGAGATATGGACATCCCATGTTGTTGCAATTGGTCAGTCCGCCCAAACACGTACAATGGGATTGTTGGCAATACCCGTTATGTGCGCATCCCTGATCGCAGCCGCCGCAGTGGATAGGATCGTTGCCAAGGTCAAAGCACCCTCCGTCGCACGCGGTGAGCCCGCAGGGGCATCCGTGCAGTCCGCATCTCGCGCGCGGCCGTCGGACGTGCCCGTGTCCACGACGGGGCCGACCTCGTTGGAGCCGTCCACCAGCGGGAGCAGATCCAACACGGAGTGGGTGCTGCACCCGCAGGCGACGAAGAGCAATGTCCAGCGCACGGAGTTCAGGCTAGCTCCGCTTACGTCGCCACGCGATGGCCGCACCCACGAACGGCAGGAACGCGAGTGACCACGGAGGCGGCGCATTTGGATCCGAGTCCGGCGGGGGCGGGGCAGGCATGTTGAGCGCCATACCCTCGCTCATCGTCGCATTACCGCCGACCACGTCGTCCATTTTTGAGTCCATCATGCAATCGCCGTCCACCGCGCCCCAAAAAGCCGTGACCGCGCCCGCACCCTTGGACGGCGCGGTCCACGAGAAGGTCCAGCTCGTGTACATATAGGTCGACCCCATGAAGACCTCGTCGTCCGGGGGCGTTTGCGGGCAGTTGACGCTCGTGCCGTACTCGGTCGTGAACGCCTCGGCGAGCTTGCCGGTCGCGTCCTCGAACGTGATGGCGACTGTGCGGATCCGGGACTTCACCGTGAAGTTGACGGGCGAACACTTGGGGAATGACGGCAAGTGCAGCCCCCTACGTCCTCGGCAATCTCAACGAATTCTATCTAGAACGTGCCCACGGCTCCGAGGTGAAAGCTGACTTCTCTGACGCTTCCCGTCGGGCCCGCATCGGTGAACTGCCATAGCTCGGTGGACGCCTTGAGACGTAAGTGACGCTCGACCAAATATCCCAGACCAAAAGTGAGCCGCCCTACAGCGCTCTCCTTGTCCAACATCGAGCCGACGAGCACGTTTCCCTTTCGGTACATACCGTCCACACGAACGACGAGATCGAGCGCCCTGACGATGGGCTGCTCGAGCTCGAGGTACGCCCCGTGCTTCACGAAGAAGTCGCCTCCCTGCGCGGGGATCGCGTAGCGAAAGCGCGTGGGGTCGTCCGTCGCGAACTGCTCTCTTCGAACCAACCACTCGGCGCGTAGGTTGGTCTGCCCGAGTCGTAGCGAGACGTCGGCGCCCGCGATGACATAGGTGAGCTGGTTGGCCGGATCGAAAGTGCCGCCCATACCGCTCGCGCCGAGCGTGAGATCGCTCCGAGCACTCAGCTTGAACGTGACACCCAAACGAGCGCCGACACTCGGAATGCCGTTGTTGTCGACGTAGTAGAGATTGCCAGATCGCGATTGAACGAAGTCGAGGTCCGTAGACCCGTGGTCGCCCTTGAAGCCGCTGACCGCATAAACCGCATAGTCGAGTTGTGCGGTTGCACCGAACCAGTGCGTTCCGTTGACCTCGACCCCATTGTCCGGAAACGGGCTCGGGAGCACGCCCATGTTCCAGTCCCGAAGACGCAGCATTCTGCCCATGTCGTAGGGCAGAGGCTTGTCGCTTGTCCGGTGGTTGCTCGGGTCGTGGCGCAGGTTGAACGCACCAAAACTAGGACTGAACCTACCAATTCGAAAATTGAGCTCGTCTATAGGCCGGTAGTCGAAATAGAGCATGTCTGTTTCGAGGCCATGACACCCAATACACAGCTTGGCGTTGCTGGATAGGTGGTCACTGAGGTCCGTGGAGACTTTGAAGGACGCTTCCAGTGTCGCACCATCGAGCACGTTGTTGTTCTCGCGACCAATCTGTCGTGGAGCGAGGTGATAGTCCGCCTGCGCGCTCCCCGCGAAGTTGTGATCGAGCGCGAACCCGTCGGAGCTCCACCCTAATATGCCGGCCACCACGACAATGACCCAGACCGGAAAATGCTTCATTGGGGACCCGCCTGGCGATCGCGGGCTTCCCTCTTGGTGCGCTCTTGTTCGGCGCTGTAGTAGTGCAAGAACCGCAGAATACCGGGCTCGTCGTCTACCGTGATGCCACTCCCGGGCATACGGCGCATGCGGTCGACATAGCGGCGCCAATATTCGTCATCCACGATGCCGCTCTCTAGCGGTCGAGAGAGTGAGTGGCACTTCGAGCAGCGCTGCGCAAAGAGCTCATAGTCACCCCGAACGTTGTCTGGCATCGTCGCTGTCGGTAGGCCGTCCGAGCGCGAAAGCGAAGCGGAGCAGGCCACGAGGGCGGCCGCAACGACGAGGCTCACCAGTACGCTCTTTGTGTTTTGCCTCATTCGGAGTCGTCGCCCTTCGCGCCTTCGGAGATCCATCGAGCGACGAGGGCGATCTCGGCGTCAGACCAGTAGGGGGGCCCGCTGTAAGGCATGCGCACGCCTCGCGAGAAGGTGCCCCGGAGCTTTTGGATGATGGCCGAGCCGTCGGGATTGCCCGGAACGACGATATTTGCCCCAGTGTTCTTGCCGCCTTTGCGCAAGGTGCCGAGGGTGGACATATCGAGTTTGGCGATATCGAGTCCGATGTGTTGCGGCTCCGTCGAGTAATGGCAAAACTTGCAACCGTGCGCCGTGGGGTCGTCGTTCGCGCGGTTCATGAGCGGTCGAATGTCACGCCCGAAGTTGACCGGCGGACCCGCTTCGACCCTCGCGGTCTTGATAGACGCATTCGGATCCCCAATGGCTGGATCGATCGCGCTGCAACCTAAGAGAGCTACGAACGCCACGAGTCCTGCGCTACGTTTCATTGTTCCACCAAAATGAGAGAAATCGCTGCGCTCGCAGGTCCGGTGTCGGCATTGTTCACGCGCGCGCCTACGAGCTGTGACGAGATGCATGGCGCGAACGAGGCCGCGACGTCCACGCCTTTGACAGATGCTTGTACGACCCGCCCGTCATCGATCTCCAACGAGAGGGTCGTGGTCCCGCTCTGCGCCGAGCCACGCTGTCCGAGAGCCGTGCGGTAGCAGCGGGTGAGGTCTACGTGCTTGAGCACGTCCGAGATGCTGCGCGCGGTCACGCGGTCAGGGACGACTCTCACTATATCGATATGTGCAGTCGCAGGATTGAATGGCGGCGGCGGGGGCGGAGGCAACGCCGCAGTCGTGCTCGACGTCGCGGGTGTCGTCGGCGGTGGCTGTGGCGTTGGAGCGATGGGTTCGCTCGTCACGACGACCAAGGGCGCGGCGGAGGTGGACGGCACCGCTCCTAGAGGTTTGTTGGGGGTCTTGATGGGCATAGGCAAAGTCGATGTCGAACTCGTAGTCGGCGCGGGGTTGCTTGCGACCGCGGAAGGAGAGGCGACCACGCTCGCCGCAGGAACGAGCGGCGGTGGCGCGAAAGTAGTCGAGACCTCCACGGGCGCGGACAGCACCGGCAGGGCAGCCGAGGGTCGTTTCGGGTAATCGCGCGAGAGCACCAATGCGCTGACCGAGAGCACGGCGATCACACCCGCGACCCAAGCGATTGCTGGAGAGCTCCGCGCCACCGGCGTGCTCGTCGTTGAGCGTGAGAGCGCCGATGGAGTCGGCTTCTTCTCGGGCGCGACGGGAGCCGGAAATTCCGGCCGAGTCGCCGCGATCGGTGGGGATACACTTGCCAGTGGCAGTGCTGACCCGCGCTGCCCGCCATCAATGGCGCGGAGCTCTGCGCGCATCTCTTTGGCGGAGGCGTAGCGATCACTAGGCGCCTTCTGCAACGCCCGAAGACAAACGGCC